>JAHDEQ010000077.1:0-4396 GCA_020628755.1 Saprospiraceae bacterium | reverse complement strand
GAAGATAAAACTTTGGCTCGAAAATTAAGAAGAATTATAGGTTTCACACCGAACAATTTGAAACTTTATAAATTGGCTTTTGCCCATAAATCTACCATTTCTGACAAGGCTTATGGAGCTCAAAACAACGAACGCCTAGAGTATCTTGGCGATGCTGTGTTGGGGACTATTGTAGCAGAATACCTCTTCAAAAAATACCCAAACGGCAATGAGGGTTTCCTAACCAAAATGCGTTCTAAAATTGTACAACGCAAATCACTCAATACGATTGGTGACAAAATGGGTTTAGATATGTTGTTGTCGGAGTACAACAACACTCGGCTGAGTCGCTCCATGTTGGGCAATGCCGTTGAAGCACTCGTCGGGGCAGTTTATCTCGAATGCGGTTATAGCAAAACCAAGCGTTTTGTGATTCGTAAAATTTTGAGATCTTATATCAACGTACACGAATTAGAACATTTTGATGACAATTATAAAAGTCAATTATTAGAATGGTGTCAAAAGAACGGCCAAACGGTCAGCTATAAAGTTTTGGCGCGCTACAAATTTGAAAAGCGAGACCGCTTCAAAGTGGCCGTTATGATTGATGGCAAAAAATTGGCCACTGCCGACGACTTCAATAAAAAATCTGCCGAACAAACAGCCTCTGAACGTGCCATGCACACCCTTGGCATCAAAGGCTCCAAGAAAAAAGCAGCTTCGGTTTAAACAAAAACATGATATATTCGAGAGACCAAATTTTGGCATTTGCTCCTGATGCCGAGACCAAAAGAAGAGCTTTTGGTTTCTCTCGACCTCGCCAATGGATTGAACTCGAAGGCAATGAAAATATCCTTTGGGGAACTTGTAAAACTTACAATCGCAAATATCAAACCTGGGTTTCTTTAGCAGAAAAAAAGTTTAAATGCTCTTGCAAACAAGCCATGCCCTGTCGGCATGCCTTGGGCTTGCTGCTCGTTTATATTCAACAATCCGATAGTTTTAGGGTAACGTATGATATACCCGAAAAAATACAAGATTGGCTCGCTGGAAAGATTGCACCAAAGAAAGAAATTGACCCCGAAAAAGAAGCTCAAAATCGCCTCATTCGTCTCCGCAACTGGGAAAAACGGATGCAATCAATGGCCGCAGGGCTAGACGAATTGGAGATTTGGTTGCACGACCTCGTCCGACAAGGGCTCGCCGAATTGGAAACCCAGCCCCCCGAGTTTTGGGCTGCCATTGCGACACGAATGGTTGATACCAAACTGGGCAGCATTGCTCGCCGCATTCGTTTGATGCCCGAACTTATCGCTACACAAGAAAACTGGCACGAAATCATTTTGAGTCAATTGGGCGAATTGTATTTGATTTTGAAGGGCTTCCGAAATATGGAAAAACTCCCCGATAATTTGCAAAAGGAAATGCTCAATCTGGCGGGAGTTAATTATAAAAAGGACGAAATTCTCCAACAAAAGGGCTTGCTCGACAATTGGATTATTTTAGGTCAAAGTACTAAGGTTGAAGAAAATCTTAAAGCACGCCGTACTTGGTTGCTTGGTGAAAACACCAAGCAATGGGCTTTGTTTTTGGACTTTGCCTGGGGAAAACAAGAGTTTGAACACGATTGGAAAGTCGGTTCATTGGTTCAATCCGAATTGGCTTTTTATCCTTCCGCTTTTCCGCTACGAGCATTGGCCAAAAATTACGAGTATTTACCTCGTGATTTGGAGCAACTACCCGCTTATCCCAATTTTTCGGCTTTTATGACGGCTTACTCTAAAGCACTTGCCGACAATCCTTGGATTCAGCAATTTCCGCTTTGTGTAAAAGAGGTAATTCCTTTTTTGGAGGAAGATAAGTTGATGCTCATTGATTTGGAAAAAAATACAATTCCTATTCATTGTACCGAACGAAGCAAGTGGAAACTATTGGCCATAAGTGGCCAACAGACTATCCGTATTTTTGGCGAATGGGTCAATAATACTTTACATCCTATGAGTGCATTTGTGGAAGAGCGATTGATTGTATTTTAGGAAGTATATCGGTTTTTAAATTGTATAGGAGTTTGTTGCATCACTTTTTTAAATTTTCGATTGAAATAGGAGATATTATTATAGCCACTTTCAAAGCAAATTTGAGCAATCGTCTTTTCAGTATTCATCAATAGTTTGCAAGCATGACTAATTCGAAACTCATTGATGATTTGAGTGTAAGTTTTCTGAGTTTGCCTTTTTATAAATTTATAAAAAGCAGCTTCTGATAAGTTTAGTTTATCCGCAATTTCCTTAATACTAACCTCTTTGGTAAAATTTTGAAGAATATGATCACACACTATTTTTACCCTGCCCAATTGATTTTCATTAAAATCTAAAGCATATTCTTCTGAACAAATATCTTTAGCGTCTTTGGCTTCCGCCAAAATGTTCAATAATTCTAAAAGATACAATAACTGTTTCATTCCTTCATTTTCTAGTAATTGAACAATTATTTTATCTGCTCTCTTTTTAGTTTGGTCCGAAAAATCAATTCCTCTTTTCGAATAGTCAAATAAATTTTTGATGCCTTGCATTTCAGGTTTTAAAACAAAATCTCTTCCAAGGAAATCATAATTCATCTGAATGACGACCTGACTACAATAGTAGTCCGTCGTAAAACCATGTGGCAGATTAGAACCAAACATGACCAAATCCTTTTCCTGATAATCAGAAACTTGATTGCCTACAAAGCGCCGTCCGTGACTTTTCAAGGTATAGCAAATTTCAATTTCAGGATGATAATGCCATGCCTGACTTAAGTAAGGACGATTTTTTCGATTAACGACTTTAGCCGTAAATGAGCGTTCTGGGCGGTCTAATATTTTTTCATATTCGGGCTTCATTAGTACAATAATAACAAAAAAGGCTTATAAAATTACTTCACTCTATAGAATAGTGTCATTCATTGGAAGTTTAATTCATACAAGTAGCATTCAACATGCTGTAATATTGCAATATATTATTGACTAACCCACTATTTGCAAAATTAAAATTCAACTTATTATTTAAAACCAATTTTAATTATGAAAATAAATCAGACGTTAAAACCAAAAAGTTTATGGGTAATTATTTGCATGGCATTATTACCTAGTTGGGTTCTATCCCAAAATACTGTTTCAGGTACTATTACCGATTCTGCCGATGGCGCTCCTTTGATTGGAGCCAGCGTTTCTGTCCAAGAAACAAACCAAGGTACTATTACAGATATAGATGGTACTTATATCCTAAGACTAAAAGATGGTACATACAATATTGCAGTATCTTATACTGGCTATACTACTGCAATTATGGAAGTTACAGTTGGTGGCGGTCAATCTATGACTCAAGATATTGCACTGGGTTCAGGTGTAGGTTTAGACGAAATCGTTGTCACTGCTTCTAGTACATTCCGTTCGCAAAAAGAAGCTCCTTTATCAATTAGCTCTTTGAAATCTGCTGATATTATGAAATTATCGGCAAATAGCCAAGCCGATGTATTGAGAAGTATTCCAGGTATTACTGCTGAAGGTGGCGGTGGTGAAACCGCTACTAACTTGTTTGTAAGAGGTTTACCTTCTGGAGGTCAATATACGTTCAACCCCTTACAATATGATGGACTTCCTTTGATGACAACTTTTGGTTTGAATTCATCGGCCCATGATGTATATGCTCGCCCAGATATTGGATTCAAAGGTGTGGAATTTGTACGTGGTGGTGCTTCTATTTTGTATGGTGCTGGTTCTGCAGCAGGTATTATTAATTACATCAGTAAAACGGGTGATACCAATCCTGGAAATATCGTAAATATCGAATTAGCAGACCAAGGAAGATTACGCACCGATTTTTATAGCGGTTGTAAATTAGGAGGCGACGACTCTAATACTTACTACGCTATTACAGGTTTCTTAAGATATGATAATGGCCCTTACGATACTGGCGTACCTACACGAGGAGGACAATTGAGAGCAAATATCAAAAAGGTATTTGATAGAGGTTCTTTAACTGTTAGTTCTCAATTTATCAACGATAGAGCGCAATTCTTAATGCCGCTTCCACTTGAAGGAGGAGCTCGTGAACGTTTAGCTGGCAACGATGGCGAACCCGTTTCTCAATTGATGACAGGTGAGCTAAATCATACTTCTTTCTTAACGGCTGGTGGCGTTTATGATAGTCCCTACGAAGATGGTGTTTATACCAAAGGTGGTTATGCCATGGGAGATTTTGAGTACAGTTTAGCGGATAATTTGACGATGAGAGCAAAGGCAAGAATGGCAAACTATCATCATAGTTTTGCACTGTATGTAGGTGGTAATGGCGCTAATGGTGGTAACCCTACTACTTTAGACAGCTACATAGCTGAAGTTGCTCCTGACAATACAGGTTATGAAGCCTTTTATCAC
>JAHDEQ010000327.1 GCA_020628755.1 Saprospiraceae bacterium | reverse complement strand
GTATTGGTGCAAAAGATCATAAGCTAAATGTTCAAGTTATTATTTTGACGTTACTAAGCCTCTTGCAAATTAGCTTTATGCTCGCTCATCAATTTGGCTTGAATATCCGAAGGCACAGCCATATACTCGGCAAATTTGCGAGTAAATTTAGCTCGACCTTGCGAAATAGAGCGCAGGGTTGACGAATATTTATACATTTCAGCCAAAGGTACTTTGGCTGAAATTTTTTGATAATGACCTTCGGCTCCCATGCCTTGAATCATCGCACGGCGTGTTTGCAAGTCGCCCATAATATCACCCATTACATCATCAGAACATAGAATTTCGACATCATAAATAGGTTCTAATAGTTGAGGTTTGGCCTGTTCAAAAGCATTTTTGAACACTTGTCCAGAAGCCAGCATAAACGCCATATCATTAGAATCAACTGCGTGCATTTTTCCATCAAAAATGCAAACCCGAATATTCTGACAATAAGAACCTGTCAAAGGGCCATTTTCCATTTTTTGCAAGACTCCCTTCTTGATGGCATTGGAATATTTAGAGTCAATAGAACCACCAACAATACACCAGTAGAAAGACAGCGTTCCGCCCCAAGGCAATTCTTCTTCTTCCGTTTTTCGAACCGTCAGCGCATCAGGTTCGGGCATACCTTCATAATACGGTTCAATACGCATATGCACTTCACCAAATTGCCCAGAACCACCCGATTGTTTTTTGTGACGATAGGAGTCATCTACACGTCGAGTGATGGTTTCTCGATAAGCAATTTTGGGTTTGATAAATTCCATTGAGATGTTATTCACCTTCTCAATTCTATATTTAATAATATCGAGGTGTAATTGTCCTTGCCCGTGCAGAATAGTTTGTTTGAGGGCTTTTGATTGTTCCACAATCAAAGTGGGATCTTCGCTCGATATTTGATATAAGGCTTTCATTAATTTCTCCATTTCGGCCTTACTAGGAGGAGAAACAGCCGTACGAATACGAGATTCAGGGAAATCAATAGGAGAAATTTTTCTATCAATACCTTTTGCATTTAGAGTATCATTGGTATTCGTATCTTTCAATTTTAAAGTAACGCCGATGTCACCAGCACATATTTTATCTACAGTAGAGCGTTCTTTGCCGTTGGCAACATACAACTGATTGAAACGCTCGGTACTGCGATTTGAAGCATTGACCAACTCTGTACCACCACTAATAGAACCCGAATAGACTTTGAAATAAGTCACATTACCAACTCGTGGCTCTGACATGGTTCGGTACACAAAAATAGTTGTGTCGGCGTTGCTATCATATTTTAAACTGCTGCCATCTTCGAGTTGGGCATCGGCACGGTCAGCAGGCGAGGGGCAAATATCATTGATAAAACCCATAATACGACCACTTCCCATATTTTGAGTTGAAGAACAACAAAATACAGGGAAAATCTCTTGGTTTGCCAAAGCGATTCGCAATCCAGAAGCCAATTCTTCTTCGTTGAGTGTACCCTCTTCAAAGAATTTTTCCATCAAATTTTCATCATTTTCGGCAGCAGCTTCTACGAGAGCATTGTGCATCTCTTGCGCACGATTCATTACCGATTCTGGAATGGCTTGTTTTTCGGGCTTTCCACCATCTTCAGGAAAAACATACATAACCATGCGTAGGGCATCAACGATTTGGTTGAAGCCATTCCCTTGATTCATAGGAAACTGAATAGGTAAGACATTGGACCCAAATCGGTTTTGCAATTGTTCTAAAGCGGTTTCATAGTCGGCTTTTTCGTGGTCTAATTGGTTTATAACAAATAGGGCGGGAGTGGTGTTTTTTTCAATATATTCCCAAATCAATTCCGTTCCAACTTCAACACCGCTTTTGGAGTTAATTAGCATCACACCCGTATCGGCAACTTTCAAAGAAGCAATCACCTCACCTACGAAATCATCAAAACCAGGCGTGTCAATAATGTTGATTTTGGAGTCCTTCCATTTTGCGTGCATAAGTGTACTGAAGATGGAATTTCCTCTTTCTTGCTCAATATTGGTAAAATCCGAAGTCGTGCCTCCATCTTCGACTGCACCACGTCGAGTTATTGCCTTTGACTCGAAAAGCATAGTTTCCGCAAAGGTCGTTTTACCTGAGCCAGGGTGTCCTAAGAGGACAACATTCCTGATGTTTCTAGTATCGTAGGTCATATCCAAAAGGTTTTAGAAATAGCCCTGCTTCTAATGAGAATATTAATAAAAATGAAAATCAAAAGATGTTTTCATTTTTATTTAGAATAGGCTATTTGGTTAAAAAATAAGAATGCACTTGGAAAGGCATTTTGTATTTAAAGCCCAATTCAAAACATTCTTTTATGTTTGAAAGTAAAAGTGATATTAAATTAGGAAATTAAATTCACTTTACAAAATAAAAGTTTGTAAAAGTTGGATATGACCAATTTTTTCGAGTAAGGCTACCGCCACTCGGAAAATATTTGGAAAGAAAAGATTGATATTTTAAAATAAGTTTACTCATCCCAAGACACCTTGCCTTCTTCGTCGGCAAGAATCAAACGCTCGATGTATTCTTGTAATTTGATGCCTTTTTTGGCAGCATTGGCTTTGGCTATCTTATGTAAGGATTCTTGTACACGTAATACTTTTAATTGTTCATTCATGATGGATAGATTTTTACTGCTTTCCTAAATCTACCTGTCGGGAGACAGGCTTGCGGGTATGAGGAAAGGCAAGCAAAGTTTAGTAAAGCTAATCAATAATTCACAAAAGTAATAAAAATAACTTTTAGTACAAATGTTACTTTTGTTAACTTTTTGCGTATTAATAATGTAGCTGCTCTGTTTTTATGAGCTTAGGGAGTTAGAAATTAATAAACTACGCAAAGGAGACTAGAAAATTTTGGTTTCAATTAAGGCAGAAAAGAGGCGCAAAGCCGAGTTCTGTAACGATTTTTCTAACGTAGAGTG
>JAHDEQ010000076.1 GCA_020628755.1 Saprospiraceae bacterium | reverse complement strand
CTAATTTATAGAGTTGTGTTTTACCGACGAGGCAGGCTTCGTCCCAAAGAACGAATGCCTCAACAATGGCGTTCTATCCTCAAAGATAAAGTATCGTATTACGAAGATTTGAGTAGCAGCAAACGACAACTATTTGAATACAAGGTCCAAGAATTTCTCCTCAACTGTAAAATCACAGGAGTCGAAACAAAAGTCACTCAAACCGACCGTTTGCTCATAGGAGCAAGCGCAATCATTCCAATTTTTGCCTTCCCTCAATGGCAATACAAAAACTTAGATGAAGTCTTATTATATCCCACAACCTTCAATTTAGACTTTGAAACCAAAGGAAAAAATCGCAATATCCTCGGAATGGTCGGTACAGGTTATATGGAAAACAAGATGATACTCTCCAAACACGCCTTGCACAAAGGTTTCCAAAATGAAACCGACAAACGCAATACGGCAATTCACGAATTTGTACATTTAATTGATAAAATGGATGGAAAAGTGGACGGCATCCCACACGTATTGCTCGAAAAGCAATACGTCATCCCCTGGATGGATATGATTGAACGCAAAATCGAAGACATTGTCCAAAACAAAAGCGATATTCATCCCTACGCCAAGACAAGTCGAACGGAGTTTTTTGCCGTACTCAGCGAATATTTTTTTGAAAGACCACAATTACTCAAACGAAAACACCCCGAATTGTATCTTATCTTAGAAGAAATTTTTGACCAAGATTTGGCCGCTTAAAAACTTATTTTCGCAATTTCAATCTGTTCTATCAAACCACATAAGATTCTTAGAATCAGGATCTCCATTATAATTTAAGGTTATCTCATCTCCTATTTCAATATCTTTATAACAATAAATACTTAAAGTATTGGCTTTATAATCAGGAGAATACTCCGCATTGGGTTCGTAAGAATGATTGTAGATAGAGCCATAACCCAAAACAATTCCACATTGTTTTTCATCTTCGCCCCACAAAAAATAATAATCATGCAAAGCGGTCACATGAATCAATTCAAAGTCTTCCTCAGGTAAAACTAGCACAGGGCAAATTTCAATTACTTCACCTGCTGCTATAGGTTGCGCCGCAAAAACGCCCCGTCCGTGTATAGGACTCTCGGCAATATACACACTTGGATGTCGTTGAGCCATGAATAAATTAGTTTATTTCAAGTTGCTTAATGCTTCTTTTGCCCGTTCAAAATCGGGATTGAGTCTTAGTACTTGTTCGTAGTCTTTTTTGGCAGCCTCCTTGTTTCCTTTGAGCTGCCACACATAAGCCCGATAAAAATATCCCATTGTGTAAACAGGATCAACTTTGGTACTAATATCAAAATGGCGATAGGCTTGCTCTATCGAGTCTATTTGCAAATAAGCCAAACCAATATTATAGTAAGCATTGGGATATTGTCTGTCAATTTTGGTGATTTTTTGATAGGTTTTTATGGCTTCTTCAAACTTGCCTTGCCCTCCTAAATGGTTGCCTTTGGCTTCGAGAGCCAAAATATTGGAAGAGTCCATACGCAAGGCATTATCAAAATATCTTCCTGCCAAAGGATTCTTCGTTTTATCTAATAAATAACCAAGTTCTATCCAAGCATCTACCAAATCGGGATTGTTTTCAACAGCCGACTGAAAACTATTGATAGCTCGTTTTTCGTCACCCAATTCTTTAAAATTGAGTCCCATCATAAAAAAGGCTTCTGCATTTTGAGGATCAACTTTCATAAGGCGATCGAGCGTCCGAAAAGAATCTTGATTCTTTTTGAGGATAAGCTGAAATTCTGATAATTTCAATAAAGTTGGAATCCGTTTAGGAAACAAATTACTAGCTTTATTCATGGTTTCCAAAGCTGCCAAAGACTTATTGGCATCTAAATAAACATCGGCCAAATTATGATAATACATGACTTGCATCGAATCTATAGAAATGGCTTTGGACAAATCAAAAGCCGCTTCTTTATACTGTTCATTTTGGTAGTACAAAGCCGCCCGTTTGACATACAAATCGGGTTCGTCAGGACTCGCCGCTATCAGTTTTGAAATGCCATCTATGGGCGAGGCAGCAGTCGTTTGTACGGCTGCTTTTTCGTTTGGACTTGGTTCAGAGGAACAAGCCAAAAGCAGATTCAAAAACACAAGTATTAAAATCGTCGTTATAAAAGAAAAATTATTTTGCATTGAACAAATTTTGTACAAAAATATGGATTTTTGGAAAGTTAACTTTCTTTCTTTTAGCAATTTATCAGTTTCCTGAAAAAATTAACGCTCAAAGTCATGCAGGAATTTTTCAAATTGCCTCTGAACAAAGTGAATCGGTAGAATTAATCGTTCCTACAAGCAAAAATAATTTGCTTGTAGCTGGTATTTTTAACGACTCCTTTGTTTGGGGCGAAAAAGAAGTTCATACACAAGGAGAAAACGATTGTTTTCTTGCAAAATTCAATAATGAAACGGTTGATTGGCTGTTGTCCTTTGGCAGTACCGCACAAGACGAAATCTTGGCACTCGCAGTTGACAAAAATGACAATGCCATTCTTTGTATTTCTTACCTCAATCAAATTCAGATTGCTGATTCTTTACTAACTCCCAATTCGGGTTCAAGAGGAATGCTTTTACTTAAAATTAGTCCTAATGGAAGTATTATTTGGACTAAAGATTTAAGTGGTACAGGCGAACAATTTATCAATCAAATGGTCGTCAACAATCAAAATCAGATTTATGCTTGTGGTTATTTTGGCGATACGCTAAATATCGATGCACAAAGTATGACGGCTCAAGCAGAACAAGATTTATTGGTCTTAAAGTTGACTCCAAATGGAGATTTGATTTGGATGCAACAAGCAGGTTTGCAAGGCACAATTCGTGGGCAATCGCTTTCGCTCTCGCCCCTTCAAGATTATATTAATGTGAGTGGTATCTATAATGGCCAAGTGGCTTTTGCGGAGGATACCATCCAAGCCAACACCAATGATTTTGATGTATTTGTGGCTCAATTCGATAGTACTGGCTTTCGATGGGGACGCAAAGCAGGCGGCGTTTTTGAAGACCACAATCGAAAAATATTGACCCACGAAAATGAAGACATTTTTGTCATTGGAGACTTTCAAGGCACACTAAAATTAAGCGATGATATACAAGTGAATACAAATGGGATTTTTGATAATAATTTATACCTTCTAAAATACGATAACTTGGGAAATCCGCTTTGGGCTCGCTCTTTGGGCGGAGTAGATTTTGATTTTGTGACGGACGCAATTTGGATTAATTCCAATCAAATTGCGGTGGCGGGTTATTTTCAAAATACGTTTGTGATAGATGATTTTTCGGCAGAAGCAACTGGAAATTTCAATTCGTATGTTACTGCTTTGTCAAGCGAAGATGGCCAAGCCCAATGGCTAAAATCTATTCGTGGAACAGATTTAACTATTGGCAATAGTTTAGCTTTCGTCAACAACCAATTGGTTTTGGGTGGAGCTTTTACCAATGATTTGGAAAGTGAAAATGTTGATTTGGAAAGTGCAGGTTTTTTTGATGCTTTTTTGCTATATTTTGATGCACTCTTGACCTCGACAACCGAAACCGAACACAAGGAAGATGCGGTACGCATCTTTCCAAACCCTGCTTCTGAAATCCTGTACCTAGAATGTGGGATTCAAAATTATACCATCTCTATTTTTTCTTCAACGGGTCAATTAGTTTTTCAAGAAAAAAATACAATTTCTATTCCTATTCAACATTGGAAAAATGGAATCTATTTTGGAAAAATATGGAATGAGAAAAGTGAGAAAGCGGTTTTTAAGTTTATAAAAAACTAAACACAGAAGCACAAAGTCGCAGAGCTTATTTTGAATATCAAAAGCAATTGTTACATATATATTTTCAACAAATCTAAAGCTGCTTGATTTTTCTTTGCCGTTGCAACCGATGTTGGCGTATCGCCTTCGTCCATTTCTTTGATGTGCGGATCGGCTCCTTTTTCGAGTAACAATTTGGTAATCTCCAAGTGATTGTATCGAATACTCTCGACCAAAGCAGAGGCCAAATATTCGGGGTGTTGGTAGTTGGGGTCAATGCCCATTCTGAGGTAAAATTCGACCAAATTAAGGTCGCCTTTTTGTACGGCACGAAACATTGCTTTCCAGTCTCCTCCTGACATAAGATAATCTATTTTAAAAAAATTGCCTTCCCGACATTCATCGAGAAGGCAATCCATTCTAATAACTAAATAAAATCAAATAGAAAAAAAATTTATAATTAGTCCTGAATCAAGTGAGATTCATTCTAATAAAAATCAATTCTAGTATCTTTTATTATAGCCACCGCCGCCGCCGTAGCCGCCGCCGCCGCCATAACCGCCACCGCCGCCGTAACCGCCACGACCGCCACCGCGACCGCCACGATTTCTGTTTTCACGTGGTTCAGCTTTCTTTACAACAATTGTTCTGCCATCTAACTCGCTATCATTCAACTCATTGATTGCATTTTGGCCTTCTTCATCGTTTGGCATTTCAACGAAACCGTATCCTTTAGAACGTCCGCTAAATTTGTCTTGGATGATTTTTACTGAATCAACAGCACCGAATGCCTCAAATGCTTGTTGTAAATCGTACTCTTGAGTGTCAAAACTCAATTTTGCTACAAAAATGTTCATAAATAAAAATTAAAAAAATAAAAAAATAGACCTCTTTATAGCTAAGAGGTTTTCGAGGAAAAGCCTTTCTTTCCTCGAAAAACCCTTGATTTATGGAAAATCTATCTGCTATTTATTAAAATAACACATTATCATGGTATAAAGTTACATATAAAATATTTAGTTTGTGCTAAAATGATAAGATTTTATTTTTTCTTAATCTTTATTTTACTTGTTGGTCAGTCTATAGCACAACAAAAGCCCTTGCTTCTCAAGGGGCATTCGCACAATGATTATTTACAAAACGAACCACTTACAGAGGCTCTAAGACATGGTTTTACGAGCATCGAAATTGATGTTTATAGTCATAAAAATCAAATCAAAGTTTCGCATTTCAAATGGAATCTTGCAAAGAAAAAAACCTTAGAAGAACTGTATCTCTTGCCACTACAATCAATCATTGAGCAAAATGGTGGTACGGTTTATCCCAACGATAGCACACAGGTCGAACTTATGATTGACCTCAAAAAAGATAAAGCGCAACTCTATCCCTTGCTTCGGACACAATTCAAAAAATATGAATCGCTCCTACAAACCTACTCCAATAATGAAACCAATTGGGGGCCGCTAAAATTGGTACTATCGGGCAATCCACCTGTGGATAGCGTTTTGGCAGACCAACATCGTTACTTTTATATTGATGCTCCGCTTTCTTTGACACAGACTTATGATACTACTATAACAGCTCGTGCTAGTGCTAATTTTATATCTATTTTTGGTACTAAAAAACTCTCTCCTCAACAATGGCTTACTTTGAAAAAACTCGTTGAGCATGCTCAACAACAAGGTATTAAAACTCGGTTTTGGAATACGCCTGATACGATAGAAATCTGGAAAAGACTTGTAGAAGTTGGTGTTGACTGGATAAATGTGGATGCTTTGCAAAAGTTTAAAGAGTTTAGCAGATAGCAAGATGAAATCTTGCAGGACATTTTGTGCTGAAGAAGAATTCTTCGGCAAGCGTCAATTTAGCAAATAGCAGGAAGTAAAAGAGTTTGGCAGCAAGAAGGCATTTTGAAAAATGCCTTCTTGCTTGATTTTAGCTTAATCCACTTCTACTTTTAGACCTCGCAAGCCCATATCTACCAATGGTTCAACGGTATTATCATTGAGATTAAAATCCCATTCGCCATTATTGTTATTATCTATCCATTCAAAACTATTATTGATTGAAAAAGAAAGCGTCAAAGTAACATCTTCCGTCTCTTCGCCCGTAATGTTCAAACTTTGGTCAAATGCTCCTGTAACGATACATGAACCTGCGGGCAACTCTACCCCAAATTGCGCCAAAGGATTGACTACCGTTGTGCCACCAATAGGAGCTTGCCCCGAAAGGATACCCGAAGAATTGACATATTGCGTATATAAATCTTGATAAGGCGCATCCAATTGTGGCTCAAAAGCCCAAAATCCTTGTTGGCGATCCGCTTCTATCGTAAGGGTTTGACTACTTACGGTTAGGTCTTGAATGTATGTATTGAAGCCAATAAAACTGGCCAAAGTTCCTTTTTGGTTATCCAAATTTGTGGGAAGTGGGCTAGGTAAATTTTTGAGATTGAAACGAATATTCGCATTTTGGTAAGTAACAGAAGCCCTCAAATATTCATAATTGCCTATTGGAATATCTTTGATGGGAATTTCTAAGAAAATTTCGTTTTCATCGCTTACAATAGCGTCGCTAAAAACAACTGCTTCATCAAAGGGACTGCTATTTTGGGCCGTCTGCTGGGGCGCTTCATAAATGACCGCCCCATCGCGCAGTTGCGTAAATTGTGTGGGAACTAATTCTATAAAAAAAGCACTCATACTATTAAAATCAGGTGTCTGAGTTGCATTGCCTTGTGGAATTGTAGAAGGATTACCAAAATTATCGAGGCGTTCTTGGTCAGGGTCAAAGCCAAATTGCAAGCGCAATTTGGCGGTACTGTCATTTTCAGCAGGTTCTTCTATAGCATCATCATTTGAACAATTCCATGCTAAAAACATTATTACACTGAGAAAAGGTAAGAGCTTTTTCATAAGTAGTTTTTTTATGTATAAAAATACTAAACAAGTTTTGTACTTACTCTAGTATTGAAAGGCTGTCTTTAAGTACAAGATTTAACTAATTTTTAATCAAAATTGCGTCCCGTACTTGTCATTCACAAAAGTAATCGCTCAAAAATACCAAAGAAATAAAGGAGCTTGTGTATTTTTATAAAAAATAAGGAAAACGAATGAAGTTTATTTACACACTATTGATTTTTGTGCTGCTTGCAAATATGGCTACCGCACAACATGCAGAGCATTTTTGTGGTATGCCTGACGGACATTCCCCTTGGCTCAAAAAGTTTCAGCAAAGACCTGCTCACCTAAAAACTGCCGATGAGGAAGAACTTTGGATTCCTGTTCAAATACATCTTGTGGGTACGGATGGAGGCTCTGGATTTTACAACCTTAGCTCTGTTTACAGGGATTTTTGTGAGCTGCAAAAACAGTTTTTGCATACCAATATACGACTATACTTGACAGAAGAAATCAGTTATATTTATAGTTCACAATTATACTACCATACTGAATTTAACGAAGGTTTGGAGGTCACTGCACAATATAATAATCCGAATGCTATAAATTCCTATGTTACAGAGTCTGCTGCTGGTGCTTGTGGTTATGCAGCCTTTTTGGGTAGCAATACTGTAGTTCTAGCAATCAATTGTATTGGTGCAGGTTCTTCTACTTGGGCACATGAAATCGGACATTCCTTATCATTGCCGCATAATTTTAGCAATAATTCTCTGGAAACAAGCGACAATTTTCAAGTACCTGCCCCTGACAATTTTGAGCGTGTAGATGGTTCTAATTGCTCGACTGCTGGTGATGGTTTTTGTGATACACCACCCGACTATTTGGGTTTTCGTTGGAATTGCAATAACGATGACTTGAGTGCGCGGGTACAATTAGATCCTGATTCGGTAGCTTTTCGTTCTGAAGGCAAATATTTTATGTCTTATGCCAATGATGGCTGTATGGGAATATTTTCGGACGAACAAACTGCCGCAATGCGAGCTTTTATTCGTGAAGAGAAACCTGAATATTTGCAAGGCAATCCTAATTATTTGCCGATTGAGGCCGAAGATATTGGTGTATCTATCCCCGAAGATGGTGGCACAATTGAGTATGATAATGGCTATGCACTCATTTGGGAAGAACTCGAAAATGTAGAAGAATATATTGTAGAAGTATCTCGCTTTCCTTCTTTTAGTGCAATCGAATTTCGTGGAAATGTAAAGCGTAATTTTTTCCCTTTGAAAGGAAATGTAATAAATGGACTGACTTATTATTGGCGTGTTCGCCCATCCAACAGAGCTCATTTGTGTCACAATTACTACCCTACTCGGACTTTTACGGTACAGAACACCACAACTTCTGCTAGTTATTTGAGTCATACTTCGGCTATGCAAATTTATCCCAATCCTGTACAACAAAATCAATCTATTGTACTTGATTTTGATGCGACGGCTCGTCAAGATTTGCAATTACAGATAATAGATATTCTAGGCAAAAAGCACTTCAATCAAGGTATTACAAGCTATTTGGGTAGCAACCAATTTGAAATTTCGACAGAAAATTTATCGCCTGGCCTTTTCTACATTATAGTACAAAATGATACAGAAACATGGCAAAATAAAATCATTATTCAATAGTTATCCATAAAAGTCTTCAAAAAAAGGTGCAAATACTACAAGAGTATTTGCACCTTTTTTTATGTCACAAATTAACCGCAAAAAGGGTTTGATGTAGCTTGAAAATTATGTATTTTTATATGCAATTTATTTTTAATATATCAATATCCCATGAATAGAAGACGTTACGCCTTTCTAGTGCTTTTTTTTATTGGCTATTTAGGTAATGCTGTACTTTGGAGTCCATTTTTTGATGATAAGACATCTGAAAAAGTAAGCTCACAATCCAACCCAATCCCTGTTCTTGTTGAACTTGAATCTTCTCACCAAAAACATCCTATCAAAGCACAACATAATCTCTCATCAAATTAGCGGTCATACAAGAATGAACGGGTAAAATTTTCAGGACATCGCCTATCTTATGCTTTTGCAAAAAAGCATCATTTACCTGTACAATACCATGCTCTTGTGACAGTTTTTTCAAATAAATATTTTCCATAATATTGCCCCACTTATTACCCTTATTTTCGACTATCATTCCATAGATTCGTTTAGAATTTTTCTCTATAAACTCTTTTGAGAAATGTACGCCGCCGCCATGTATCACGACTTCTTGTCTCTCGGGATGTATCGCTACAATTGGGCAAGCGACCGCAACCGCTATTTCGTCCAAAGTGCAAGCTCCAATCTGCCACTGCATGAGGTCATAATACACAAAATTGCCAGGGCGAATTTCATCAACTCCCTCAAAACTATCTAAAACGCTACAAGAAGGCGTGTCTCCAACAGAGATTTTTAAGTTTGGAAAATCATGGACAAAATGCTGCTTTAGTCTTTGCAATCGTTGGACTCCTTCTTGATAAATTGTCTCTATAGCCGTTTTACCACGAGCTTGATAGGTATGTCCAAAATGTGCCAAAAATCCTTGCGCTTGCAGCTTCTCCGAAGCATTGCAAAGCTCTAAAATAGCCTGTATTTTTGCAGTATCTGACCAAACAACACCCGTTCGGCCATAGCCCGTATCAATTTTGATAAAAATAGATGCCGAATAAAGCAAATTATCGGCTAAAAACTGAATCACTTCTACATTTTCTACGAGCAAGTTGAGTTTAATGCTTTTGGCCAAAGCATTGATCCGGTCTATTTCTAAAATATTGATCGGAAAAGCCCACGTGATATTTTGCCAGCCATTTTGGGCAAAATAGATTGCCATATCAAGAGACGATACTGTGATTTTTTTTATTCCAAAATCCCGAAACCAAGCACCAACTTCGGCTGATTGATGTGTCTTGAAATGTGGACGAAAGTCCACATTAGTTGCTTCGATTTTGTGGATGATTTTTTGTATATTCTTAATTGCTTTTTCTTTGTCAATCAAGAAGGTAGGTTTGGTAAACATCGTTAATATATGGTTTTAAAAAATTGACTAGCAAGCAACTTCTTTGTCACAAAAAAATAATATTCGCATTTTATTAAACTTTAAAAGTGGTTATTATTCTATTTTCTTTGGCTTACTGCCGAATATCCTTATAATTGCGTGTTGATTTTGAGATAATTTGAACACCTTATACTGTGACATCCGTTTTGAATGAGCCATAATGACGAAAAAACAATTATTGCCCGTTTAAAGTCAAACGACCAAACAGCCATGCAATGGCTGTTTGAACGCTATTACCAAGCAGTATGCAATCGTATTTTTCGCATTATCAAAGATAAGTCAACCGTTGAAGATATAGCTCAAGAAGTTTTCATAAAATTTTGGGAAAAACGACAACAAATAAGCATTCAAAATTCATTGAATGCTTACTTGCAACGAATGGCTTACAACGAAACGATTAGTTATCTGAGAAAGCACAAAAAACATTGGCATGATGAACTAGCATCTTACGATTCGGCAGATAAAGATACTTCTGAAAAAACACTACTTTACAATGAACTAAGCAATAAAATTACGAATGCTATTAATATGTTGCCCAATCGTTGTAGAATTATTTTTCAATTGAGTCGCTTTGAAGAATTGACATACAAAGAAATTGCAAGCCAACTAGATATTTCTGTCAAAACTGTCGAAAATCAAATGGGGAAAGCCCTCAAACTAATGCGTGAGAACATGAAATCTTATATAGATTGAGTCTCCTTTTTTCGTTTATACACTCTAAAAACGCTATGCACTTTTTATTGAATGGTTTAAATATTCAATTTTTAACACTTCAAAAGATAAGCCTACTTCTTTTGCTAGGCATAACGTTAAATACACTCCAAGCTCAAGATTCGCACCCTTCTATACAAGTCAAATATACATCAGAAACTATTGTCCTCGATGGTGAACTCAATGAAACCACATGGAAAACAGCCCCCCCACCAAATGATTTTTGGGGATATTTTCCGAGTGACACCCTCCCTCCGCAAAAACAAACTGAAATTCTGATGGCATTTGATGATACTCATTTGTATGTAGCCATCAAATGCTATGCTGCAGGTGATAATTATGTCGTGCCTTCGCTCAAACGGGACTACCGAGCAGGTGGCAACGATAATATTAGTCTCATGTTTGATACATTTAATGACCGTACCAATGCTTTTTTGTTTGGTATGAATCCGCTTGGAGTTCGACGCGAAGCCCTCATCTCCAATGGTGGTATGGAATTATCGGATTTTCAAACTTCGTGGGACAATAAATGGAAAGGAGAATCTAAAATACATGATGGTTTTTGGGTTTCTGAAATGGCAATTCCCTTTAGTACACTTCGATATAAAGAAGGTACAACTAAATGGACTTTTAACTCGTATCGTTTTGATACTCAGTCCAATGAAAATACAGTATGGTCGGCTATACCTCGCAACCAATGGATTTTTAATTTGGCCTTTAATGGCGATATGATTTTTGAAAAACCCTTGAAAAAAGCGGGTGGAAATATTGCTTTAATACCTTATGCCTCAGGGGGAATTACAAGAGACTTTGAAGATGCCAATGCCCAAACCCAAGCCACCTATGGCATAGGTGGCGATGCCAAAATTGCGGTTACGTCTGGACTTAATTTGGATTTGACTGTCAATCCTGATTTTTCGCAGGTAGAAGTTGACCGACAAGTAACCAATTTGGATAGATTTGAAATTTTCTTTCCCGAAAGGAGACAATTTTTTCTTGAAAATGCCGATTTATTTTCGAGTTTTGGTATTTCTAGGATAAATCCATTTTTCTCTCGTCGTATTGGTGTAGCTGTTGATACGAGCAGCGATGCTACGATACAAAATACGATTTTGGGAGGAGCACGTTTAAGTGGCAAAATCAATCGCAATTGGCGTGTTGGTCTACTCAATATGCAGACCGCTGCGGACATGGAAAATGACTTACCTAGTTTTAATTATACGGTAGCAGCCGTACAACGAAAAGTGTTTAGTCGTAGTAATATTGGACTTATTTTCGTTAACAAAGAAAACTTTACAAATACCAACTCCGAAACATACGATCCATTTAATCGAATTTTTGGTTTAGATTATAATATTGCCTCCTCTAATAATGCTTGGACAGGTAAGGTTTTTTATCACCAATCTTTGAGTCCTGAACAAAAAGAAGGCAATGAATTTGCACATGGTTTTGAGCTCAACTACAAAGAGCGTCTTTACAGTATAGAATACAATCATCAATATGTAGGAGAAGATTTTGAGGCGCAAGTCGGTTTTGTACCACGAAGCAATTATTTTAGAATCAATCCCGAAGCTCGTTTATATTTTTATCCTAATAATGGATTCTTGAACCAACACGGGCCTGGTTTGGAAGTCGCTACTTTTTGGTCGCCCGAAAATGGCCGTACTGACCAAAGAATAGAATTGTATTGGGATGCCTCACTTGCAGGTAGCGGCCGAATGCGTGTATGGCTTCAAAACGATTATACCCTCTTGACCGACCCTTTTGATCCTAGTGGAACAGATTCTGCAGAACTCCCTGCCTTGAGCGATTACAACTATACCAGCTTTAGGGCTCGATATAATTCGGATCGCCGCAAAAAATTCTCTTACCGTTTAGAACCTCTTGTTGGCCAATATTTTAATGGTCATCGCTATGCATTATCGGGTTCATTCAATTACCGATTTCAGCCTTATGGTTCAGTAGCTTTAAATTATAGTTATAATTATATTGACCTCCCTGAACCTTATGCCCAAACTTCACTTTTTTTAGTAGGCCCTAGAATTGATATAACCTTTACTAAAAAAATCTTCTTGACGACCTTTATACAATACAATAACCAGATTGACAATATCAATATAAATGCCCGTTTTCAGTGGCGTTTTGCCCCTGTATCGGACTTTTTCTTAGTTTATACAGACAATTATTATAGCACAGACCTAAAAGTCAAGAATAGAGCAATTATTGCAAAATTCACGTATTGGCTTAATTTATAAATTACTTATTATCAATGTAAAATACATTATTCATACTTAATATGATAAAATAAATCCTGTCAAAAAATACCCTCTTTAGGGTATTCCATTAAATTATGAATGTTGTATCTTTGTATCTGAATTTGGATGTAAAAGTCCAAACGCCCACATTCCATAAGCCTAATAAAATTTAGATATACTTCAAAGAAGTATATCGCCTTTCAATTCTCAAACACCGTACTGTAATTGAACCAAATTTGTTGAAAAACAAATTAATAATCCCGTGAACTGGTCTTGATTTCCATTCTTTATGGCATTCTCGTCAGCTTTACACAAACCAATTATTTATAGAGGATTTCCAAAAATGAGCCTACGCTCATTTTAACTTTATTTGATATGCTTCATTCATAAAGTATAAGTCAAATAAGTACGGAATATTTTATTGCTAAAAAATAACTAAAAACATATAGGACATCCTACGCCAATATTGCTGCATGACCAATGGTCATTACAGCAACGGTAATTGATATGCCTTATATATAAAGATTTTGAAAAACTAATACATTGAGACTTCTGACATACCGATTTATTACAAACATTTGTTGTTCATTGAAAACTACAACAAATGAATAGCAGAAAGACAAATTTTACACGGTAATAAAAGTGAAAGAGATACAAGAGAGAAAGAAAGATTTATTTTTTTGAATTCATTAAAAACGTTTTTGTTATAATTTAAAATTCTACCATGAACAACAAATTTATCCAATTTTTTGGTGCTTTAATGTGCTGCTTTGTTTTGCTGTTTTCAGCAAACCTAACAGCTCAGACGGCTTTTTGCGGTTTAGACCTCAAGGACTTTCCGCCTACGTCTGGAAAAGATTGCACCTACTTTTTACAACTGACCGATTCTGGCCTCAATGGTTGGGATGGAGCATCAGTTGATGTCTCTATTGCAGAGGCATGGCCTGCCACCAACTACAAAGTTACTGTAGCTGATGGCGAGTGTCTTTTGATACCTTTGTATGTTAATGATGGTGAAACTATTGATTTAGAATATTGGAATGGCGCATTTGAGTTAGAGCATGGCTTGACTCTATTTGATGCTCTTGGCAATATTGTTTCTGATATCAATGGTACTCCTATTGACTACACAGGTAATGTTCCTGCAAGTGTACAATTGCGCCACAAGGCGGCTTGTCCACTTAATTCTTGTGAAAATCAGACTGAAGATTTCACTGTACGTATCACTATGGGTGATTTTCCTGAAGAGCAATCTTGGGAAATCTATACTGGACAAGCCAGTACTTCTGCACAAGGGCCACAAGTGATTGGTGTTAATGCTACTGCTTATGCAGCTTTGGCTCCAGGTACACAAGCAGACTATACATTCTCTTTAGACAAATGCCAAGTTTATACTTTTGTGGCATTTGATGGTTTCAACGACAGTTGGAACGGTGGTACTTGGGAAATCATCACTTCTAATATCAACTATGGTACTGAAATCACGAATCCATCAGATCCATTTTTTGGCCAATCTCGTGTATTGAGTGGCCCTGTTGATGCTGCTTTTGTTGATGAAGAAAGAATAGAATTCACCATTCCTTGCGAAGGTTCTTGCGAAGATGTACAAATCGTAGATGCAGACCCAGCTACTTGTTCTGCTGGCCCTGTTGATTTGCCACTTACTGCACCTGAAGTATGTTATCCTCAATGCTACCACGCACAAGGTTGTGACTTAACAGTACAACAATTTGTATTGGTAAATGGAGTTGACTATGATGTTGTAGCTGGTAATCCAGTTACTGGTTCAGGTACTATCTTCTCTTCTACTTTAGCGTTTGACGGAGATGCTGGTCTAGGTGCTGGTGTTTTACCTGTTGGTTGCCACAAGTATGTAACAAAATATACTTATTGCGACGATGTAATGGTAAAATGTACAGCTGATTTGACTATCGTAACCGATACTAATCCTACACTTACTTGTAATGATAATGTACAAATTTCTATTGGAAATCCTACTTCTGAAAACGGTGAGTTTATCTTGGGCGAATGTATCGTAGCAGTTACGCCTGATATGGTATTAGAAATGCCAAACGTTTGTGAAGAAGAATACCAAGTAACAGTTTTAGATAGTAATGGTAATCCACTTATCGTTACAGGTGCTAATGGCTTGCCATTAGATGCACTTGGTAATGAAATTTTACCTGGTCAAAATACAGAACCTGCACACAACTTCGTTGGTCCTGCTCAAGAGTGGGAAACATTGACTTATGTTGTAGAACATAAATTCTCTGAAAACAAATGTTGGGGAACTATCTCAATCGAAGACAAAATTGCTCCAGTAATTACTTGTGTTGATTATGATGTTCCATGTACTCACCCAAATGCTTTGGAGGAGTTCTATACACACACTGAAACTTATGAAGTAGCTACTGAGTTACCAGCTAATATTGCTGGTGGTACTTTAGGAGCTGTTTCTAATACATTTATTCCAGTTAATTTGCCATGTGCTCCAATGGGTGAAATCATCCAAAATATTGAAGTAACATTAGATGCAACACACAGCAATATCGAAGATTTATCAGTATTCTTACACTTGCCTGCTGCTTTGGATGCACAGCTTGGAGGTATTTCTCCATTGACTTTAGCATCAAATGGCGATGTAGATGAATCAAATGTATTTACAACTACTCCTGGTAGTAGTTTATTGGCTTTAATAGGTGCTCCATGTATGTTGACACCTAGTACAAGTCCTGAAAACTTCGTTACTGAAAACAGTGGAGCTCAAGTACCTGCAAACGCAGGTGGTACTTGGTACATCCAAATCGAAGATAACAACGAACACCTTTTTGATATTCCAGCAGAACCTTATGGTGGTGGTGAAATAACAGCTGCTTCTCTTGCTTTGACTTGTGGCTTCCAATTCCCATATGCTGCTTATGACTGTACCTTAGGTGGTGTTGAATTGATTAGCGAAATGGTTGCCGAAACTGGTTGTGACCAATCTGATTGGAATGGTTCTGAAATCATTCGTGTATGGCAAGCTACTGACAAAAACGGTAGAACTTCTACTTGTACGCAAACTGTAGGTTTGAAAGCTCCTATGATGAACGATATTGTTAGACCTGGAGACATTTCTTTAGATTGTAACGGTCAAACGCCAGACGAAATCACACCTGCTGTCGCAGGTGGACCAACTTTTGGTTGTTTTGACTTGACTGCTGACCACCACGGATTGTGTGATATTTCTTATACATATTCTGACAAAGTATTGACTACTTGTGGCGATGGTTTCAAAATCATCCGTACTTGGTTAATCGTAAACTGGTGTTCTGGTGTCAACAAAGAGTTTGAACAACTTATCAAAGTTGAAGATACAGAAGGGCCAACAATCGGACAAGATGATGTTATCACTGTAAGCACAGATCCTTACGATTGTGAAGCAAATATCAACTTAATTGATTTAGGTATCGAAGATAATTGCTCTGGTGTAACTGAAGTTTATGCTTCTTATACACAAGGAGGGACTTATACAGGTTCTGGTCAGTTAGTAATTGTTGATTTGTTCAACGGTGAATCTTTACAAGATGTACCTGCTGGTACAACTCAAGTATTAATTACTGCTAAAGATGCTTGTTTGAATACTACTGAAAAATACATTACAATTACTGTAGAAGATAATACACCACCAATTGCAATTTGCGATGACCAATTGCACGTATCTTTAGGTGGAGACGGAACAGCTCGTTTGAGTGCTGCTGATGTTGACGAAGGTTCATTTGACAACTGTAGCGATGTTACTTTAGAAGTACGTCGTACGGACGGATGTTTAGGTTCAACTACTTGGGCTGAATATGTACCTTTTGAATGTTGTGATGTTGACCAAAATGTTACGGTTGAATTACGTGTAACTGACGCTGCTGGAAACAGCAATACTTGTTGGAAAACAGTATTGATTGAAGATGCACTCGCGCCAGTTATCACTTGCGCTCCTGACAAAACAATCAATTGCAATGACCCAGCTATTCACGACCCATTTGGCGAAGCAGTAGCTGTTGACAACTGTAATGCTACATTGACAGTAACTGAGGGTGGCGAACTTGACCAATGTAAAGTTGGTACATTAACTCGTACTTATACAGCTACTGATGGTAGTGCAAAATCTCAAGATGCTACTTGTACACAACGTGTAACAGTTGAGCATGTATCTGATTTTATCGTTCAGTTCCCTGACGACATGACTTTGACTGATTGTGCTATCCAAGATTCTGGTGAACCGATTGTAACCAACGACGATTGTGAGTTGGTAGCTATCAGCCACGAAGATTTAATCTTGACGATTGTTGACGATGCTTGTTACAAAATTGAGCGTACTTGGACAGTTGTAAACTGGTGTATTTATGAGCAAAATGCTGACAATACAGACTTAGGATTCCCGCAGCCACTTCCTCGTACTTACCAAGATGATGATGGTTATTTCCAATATACTCAAATCATCAAAGTATTGGATAGTGACGGACCAGAAATTACTTGTCCTGGCGACCAAACATTCTGTGATTTGACTGAGGATTGCGAAGGTCGAGCTGACTTAGTACTCGAAGCTACAGATGCTTGTTCTGGCGATGCAGCTTTAGAATATACATACAAAATTGATGCTTTCAATGATGGTTCATTTGATATTGTTGCTGAAGGTAACGATGCTACAGGTATTTATCCTTACGGAACACACTTAATCAAGTGGATTGTAGAAGATGGTTGTGGAAACACAAGCTCTTGCCAATACTTGTTTACAATCGAAGATTGTAAAAACCCAACTCCTGTTTGTTTGAATGGTATTAGCTTACCTGGCATGAACAGCGACGGTTGTGTTGAAGTATGGGCTTCTGACTTATTAGAGTATGCATTTGATAACTGTACTGAAAGAACAGATGACGAGTGGCAAGATAACGCTAAAATCCGTTTAGATGGTGACACTAGCGCGCCACAATCTGCTTTGACATTGTGTTGCGAAAACTTAGGTACTGTAATCGTTGAAGTATGGGTAGAGGACGAAGCTGGAAATGCTGACTACTGTACAACATACATCATCCTTCAAGATCCAAACGGTGTTTGTCCTAACAGCGAATCTCGTATGATTGCGGGTGATATTGCTACTGAAGATGCTGAAATGGTAGAAGATGTTATGGTTGACCTTACTGGTTCTAATGGTATGACAAACGCATTACCTACAGGAAACAATGGTCACTATGCATTCCCTAACTTGACATCAAACTTTGATTACACAGTAACGCCTAATAAAGACATCAACCCAGCAAATGGTGTGAGTACTTACGACTTAGTATTGATGAGTCAGCACATCTTAGGTGTTGATGAATTAGATACACCATACCAAATGATTGCAGGTGATGTAAACAATGATGGTAATATCACTACATTTGATATTGTACAAACTCGTCAATTGATACTTTATGTTATCTCTGACTTCCCATCAAATACTTCTTGGAGATTTGTTGAAAAGTCTTACGTATTCCCTGTTCCAACCAATCCTTGGTTTGAAACATTCCCAGAAGATGCTGACTTAAACAACTTGTCTCAAAACGAGATGTTGGTTGATTTCGTTGCTGTGAAAGTGGGTGATGTGAGTGGCGATGCTATTCCTAACTCATTGGTAGGTACTGAAGAGCGTAACATGAACGGAACATTGGTATTGGCTATCGAAGATG
>JAHDEQ010000075.1 GCA_020628755.1 Saprospiraceae bacterium | reverse complement strand
TAATCTCAAAATTCCTTATCTTTGCGCCCGTGCAGAATTTACAGCATTTACTCGAACGTTATCGAGACGATGCACGTGTGCAGCAGATTGTACAAGCATTGCAAGATAAACCACCTACTCGAACACAATTAACTGGACTCGTAGGTGCACTGGAATCCTTTGTCCTTGTCGGAACCTACCTCAATCAACCGCAGAGTCATTTGGTAATTACCAATGACAAAGAAGAAGCAGCATATTTGCAAAATAATCTCAGCAATCTTTTCGATAAAAAATCTATCTATTTCTTTCCAGATTCTTTTAAACGACCGCAATATTTTGAAGAACTCAACAATACCAACGTTCTTCAACGTACCGAGACTATTAATAAGATGACTTCTTCAAATGCGCTTGGTGAAATAGTCGTTACTTATCCCGAAGCATTATTTGAGAAAGTCGTTGCTCCTAAAGTCCTCGAAAAATCTCGTATCGAAATCAAAGTCAATGAAAAAGTAGATATTGATTTTTTGATTGAGGTGATGGCAGAATATGGTTTTAGTCGAGAAGATTTTGTATATGAACCTGGACAATTCTCGATTCGAGGTGGTATTATTGATATCTTTTCTTATGGAAATGAATGGCCTTATCGCATTGAGTTATTTGACGACGAAGTCGAAAGTGTTCGCACTTTCGACCCAACCACGCAATTGTCGCAACGCAATATTGCTAAAGTTTCGATAGTTCCGAATATCAATACCAAGTTTTCGCAAGAGCAAAAGGCATCGCTGTTTCGGGTATTGCCCGAAAACACGGCCATCTGGATTCGAGATTATGAATTTACAGTTGATAAACTTCAACAGTGTTTTGAAAAGGCCGAAAAATTTGCCGAAAGCATTTCTGCTTTAGACGAAAGTGAGTTGGCAGAGATTTTTCGAGATAGAGCATTTATTCGACCCGCCGAAGTCGTGGAAGATATACAATCCTACCCGCTATTGTTTATGAACAATAGCAAAACGCCTTTTCCTGTTGATACAAAAATCATTTTCAACTGTGTTCCTCAACCCAATTTCAATAAGAATTTTTCTTTGTTGATTGACGACTTAAATGGCAATCGAAAACAAGGAATTGAAAATTATATTTTCACTGGAAATCCTCGTCAAATCGAACGATTTTATGCCATTTTTGAGGATTTAGAAGCCAATGTCCAATTTCATCCTGTGACCAAAGCTGTTCATCAAGGCTTTGTTGACAAGGATTTGAAAGTTGCTTGTTATACTGACCATCAAATTTTTGAACGCTTCCATAAATATAAATTACGCAAAGGTTTTACTAAAGATAAAGCCCTCAATCTTCGTCTTTTACGGGAACTAACTCCAGGCGATTTTGTGACGCATATTGACCACGGAGTAGGTCGATATTCGGGTTTGGAAAAACTGGATATTAATGGCCATGTTCAAGAAAGTCTTCGTATTTTTTATAAAAATAATGACGTGTTGTATGTGAGTATAAACTCCTTGCATAAAATTTCAAAGCACGTCGGAAAGGAAGGTACGCCCCCGCGCCTCAGCAAGCTGGGCTCGGACGCTTGGCAAGCTCTTAAACGCAAAACAAAACGAAAAGTCAAAGATATTGCGGGCGAATTGATTAAGCTCTACGCCAAACGTCGAGCTTCTAAAGGTCATGCTTTTCCGCCTGATGGTTACCTGCAAAATGAGTTGGAATCTTCCTTTATGTTTGAAGATACACCCGACCAATTTACGGCAACGCAGTCTGTAAAAGAGGATATGATGAAGGAATATCCGATGGATAGATTAATTTGTGGAGATGTCGGTTTTGGTAAAACCGAAATTGCCGTCCGAGCAGCATTCAAAGCTGTTGTTGGTGGCAAACAAGTTGCCATTTTAGTTCCAACAACGATTTTAGCACTTCAACATCATAAAACTTTTACAGCTCGATTGGATGAATTTGGTGTGACCGTTGATTACATCAATCGCTTTAGAACGACCAAGGAAAAAAAGAATATTTTTCAAAAACTCAAAGAAGGTAAAATTGATATTGTTATTGGCACACATGGTTTACTAAATAAAGATGTTGGTTTTAAAGATTTAGGACTTTTAGTGATTGATGAGGAACAAAAATTTGGTGTTGCTGCAAAAGAAAAACTCCGCAATCTCAAAGTCAATGTGGATACGCTCACATTGACGGCAACGCCAATTCCAAGGACTTTACAATTCTCTTTAATGTCGGCGCGTGACCTTTCGGTTATTCGCACTCCTCCCCCAAATCGTCAGCCAATTCATACCGAAACAAGAGTTTTTAGTGAAGAACTGGTCAAAGAGTCCATTTATTACGAAGTATATCGAGGTGGACAAGTTTTCTTTGTACACAATCGTGTCAAAAGTCTGCCCGACATTACAGCGATGATTCGCCGAATGTGCCCCGATGTCGATATCGCAATGGCGCACGGACAAATGGAATCTAAAGATTTAGAAAGAACGCTTTTAGATTTTATAGATAGAAAATACGATGTTTTGGTTTGTACCAATATCATCGAAACAGGTTTGGATATTGCCAATGCCAATACAATTATTATAAACAATGCCAATCAATTTGGGATGAGCGACCTGCATCAATTGCGTGGTCGTGTAGGGCGCTCCAACAGAAAGGCATTTTGTTATTTGTTTAGTCCGCCGATTTCTACCTTGACTTCGGATGCTCGTAAACGACTCAAAACTTTAGAGGAATTTTCGGATTTAGGTAGTGGATTTAATATTGCCATGAAGGACCTCGATATTCGAGGTGCTGGTAATATGCTGGGTGGCGAGCAAAGTGGATTTATTACGGATATTGGTTTTCAAACCTATCAAAAAATATTAGACGAAGCTATCCAAGAACTCAAAGCCAATGAGTTCCGAGAAATCTTTAAAGAAGACCTCGAAAAAGAGCGTAGTTATGTTCTCGATGTGCAAGTTGAAACCGATATTGAAATGCTTATTCCTGATAAATATGTCAAAAACATTCAGGAAAGATTGGCACTTTATACAAGATTGGATGCACTCAATACAGAAGAAGAAATTGAGGCGTTCTCTAAAGAAATACAAGACCGTTTTGGTAAAATTCCGAAACAAATACACGAACTTTTTGATGGACTGCGCTTGCGTTGGACCTGCAAACAATTGGGTTTTGAACGCTTACATCTCAAAAATCGCAAAATGCGTTGCTATTTTGTGAGCGACCCGCAATCTCCTTTTTACGAAACTAAATTATTTAATAATATTGTACAATATGTCTCTACCAAAGGCGAGCGTAAAGGCTTGACCTTTAAGCAATCGCATCGTCATTTTATTATGATAAAAGACGGCGTTCGCTCCTTGAAAGAAGCACGTGAAACGCTTCAAAAATTGCAAGAAAATGTAGAGGAAATTCTCGTTTAACACGTGTTCAAGTATCCACGCATTCACGTTATTAATGAGACGTGAACACGTGAACACATGAACACATGAACACAAAATTCATGGAAGAAACATTAACAATCACCGAAGCACAAATCAATAATTTTATAGACCAAGCAATGGCCGAAGATGTCGGCAATGGCGACCATACTTCGTTAGCCTGTATTCCAAAAGATGCTCGTAACAAAGCCAAACTTTTGGTCAAAGACGACTGTGTACTAGCAGGTGTCGAATTGGCAAAACAGATATTTGAACGAGTTGACCAAACGTCAACTATTGAAGTTTTCAAAGGCGACGGTGCTGCTGTAAATTATGGCGACATTGCATTTCATGTGGAATGCAATGCACAAGCTCTTTTGCGTGCTGAACGCTTAGTGCTTAATGCAATGCAACGTATGAGTGGAATTGCAACCTTGAGCAATCGCTTTATGTTTGAGGTAGAAGATTTGCCCGTTAAAATTTTGGATACTCGTAAGACAACACCGCTGATTCGTTTTCTTGAAAAATGGGCAGTCAAAATTGGAGGTTGTACCAATTATCGTATTGGTTTGTACGATTGGATTATGATAAAAGACAATCATATTGATGCTTGTGGAGGCATCCAACAAGCCATTGATAGAGTGGCTCAATATCAGGCTGATAATGGTTTCAATCTCAATGTTACTGTCGAAGTTCGTAACTTAGTAGAACTTTATAAAGTTCTAGAAATGTCTGAAGGAAAAGTTACCCGAATCATGTTGGATAATTTTGATGTCCCTATTTTGAAAGAAGCAGTTGCTATTATTGATGGACGATTTGAGACAGAGGCTTCGGGCGGAGTAAATATTCATACAGTTCGTGCCATTGCAAAATCAGGTGTTAATTATATCTCTGTGGGTGCTTTGACGCATTCTGCGCAAAGCAAGGATTTGAGTTTAAAGGTGATAAAGGAATAATTTTGTAAATATTTATTGTCCACATAACTGATACTAATTTTTCAAAATTTGATTCAAATCTGAAATCAAAATTCATCAATCTGAAATCTAAAATCAGTTATGTGTGGTCGTTTTTCGCTCTCAACATCCAAAGAAAAAATTAAAGCTCAAATCGAAGTCAACATTGATGCTGATTTAAGTTTGAGTTTTAATATCGCCCCAACGCAAAAGGCTTATGTCATTGCCAATGACCTACCCAACCAGCTCCAACAAATGTATTGGGGTTTAGTTCCACATTGGTCTCGAACGGGCGAACTCAGTGGCAGTCTCATCAATGCTCGTAAAGAAGGAATTTCTAGCAAACCTTCTTTCCGAATGCCGCTTCGCCAAAGGCGATGCTTGGTTCCTGCGGATAGTTTTTATGAATGGAAAAAAGAAGGAGGTCGCAAAATCCCATATCGAATTTTACCAAAAGACAAATCGCTCTTATTTTTTGCTGCAATCTGGGATATTTGGACGGACGGAAATCACATACTCAAAACCTTTTCTATCATAACGACTCCTCCCAATGCTGAAATGCGAAGTGTCCACAATCGAATGCCTGTGATATTAGATACTCCCGAAAAAAGAAAAGTCTGGCTCTTAGCCAAAGACCTCAATGCACAATTGGCAATTCTTCGAACTTTAGATGATGAGCTACTTGATATTTATCGTGTTTCTGAAAAAGTCAACTCCCCAAAACACAACATCCCCGAACTCCACGAAGTCGTTCCCGAACCACCAATGCTTTTTTAATGCATGAATGTTTACATCTTCAACATAGTCATTCTTGCATTTCTGCATTCCCACATTCTTGCATTCCTTAAGCTTTCGGGTCTTTTTTGCGGCGGGTCAATTCAATTAATCCTTTCTTGTACTTATCCTCTGGAGCTTTATGTACTTGTTGCCAATGACCTTTTATCGTATCACCCCATACCGAACGACGGTACAACAACTGATAACGACGACGCATGACAATAGGCAAGGAATCAGGAAAAATTTGAGGGTTTTCCTGATGATCCCAAAGGTTCATAGAATAGTCTGAGTTTACTCGACCAAATATCTTACCTCCTGTCAAGGTATCACCCACTACTACAGTGGTATAACCAATCATGTTTTTTCCTTCTTTTTCAAAAACAACATGAATATCATACTTTACCCCATCTTGAGTCAGATGGCCTTCCCACTCGCCAGCTTGTGCAGAAAGCAATAAGGAAAAATGAACCAATAAAAATGAAAAAACTAAACGCATACAAAAGAGTTAACTTTTGTAAAGATGTACATTTTATTCCTTTTGGTGCAAGCCCGCTTAAAAGAATTTGTATTTTTGATGCTTAAAATCTAAATTTTATGGCCTCCACTATCCAAAAATCAACCTTACAGTTTTTAAAAGATATTCGAGATAATAATAATCGAGAGTGGTTTGCTGAAAACAAAGCACTTTATCAAGCTGCCCACGAAAATGTCAAAAATTTTCAAGCTGCTCTTTTGGATAAAATGAGTGAGCATGACGAAATCGAATCGCACAAACTTTTCCGAATCTATCGTGATGTGCGTTTTTCAAAAAATAAAACGCCTTACAAATCGAGTTTTAGCGGCTCATTTGTGCGTGCAACCAAATTTCGTCGAGGGGGTTACTACTTTCATATTGAGCCAGGTAATACTTTTATGGCAGGAGGTTTTTGGAAACCCAATGCGCCTGACATGAAGCGCATTCGTACCGAAATAGCTAGAGATGCCGAGGAGTACCGAGCTATACTTAACGACCCAACTTTCAAACAATCTTTTGGTATGATTGAAGGCGACCAGGTCAAAACTGCTCCCAAAGGCTTTTCAAAAGAAGACCCGAATATTGATTTGTTGCGCTACAAGCAACACATCGTTATCCATCGTTTCAAAGACAGTGAAATTTTTAAAGCTGATTTTGCCGATAAAATCAATGCGTATTTTAAAGATATGCGTCCGTTTTTGGATTATATGACTTCGGTTTTAACAACGGACGAAAACGGCGTACCTATTGAATAATGTAATAAATTCGACTAAAGCCGCATAAATCACTTTAGTATCACAATAAGCTATCAAAATCTACATTATATTGGAAAAAATCCAACCAATGTCTTTAGAGAATCCCCTTAATAAACAAGATAAGTTTTTAAAGATAGGTTCGTTGCCGTTTGCAACTGCGATGCACTATGCTTTTAATGCGCTAAAACATAACTTGCCTTTTACTCCTCTCCTTTTATTTTTTGCTTTTTTGATTGGAATAACGAGTACATCTGCCCAAAACCAACTCGCCATTGGCCAATGGCGAGAGCACCTCCCCTACCGACAGTTCATTTCTTTAACGCAAAGTGATGAGACCTTATATTGTGCTACAGAATGGTCGGTTTTACAAATTGACAAAGAAGAAATGTCCTTAACCTATTTATCCAAAATTGACGGACTGAGCAATGCTGGTATGGGGCTTATCAAATATAGCAAACAACACGAAGTGCTGATTGCGACTTATTCCAATAGTATTTTTGACCTCGTTTATGATGATAGAATTGTAACCTTTGAAGACATCAAAACCGACGGAAATTTTACAAACCGTACAATTAAGCACATTCATCTTGATGGTGATTTTGCTTACTTTTCGACAAGTTTTGGTATTGTACGATTTAATCTTGTAGAAGAAGAATTTGATTTTACGCTCAATTTGGGTATAGAAGTAAGCGCAGTTGCGACCTTTCAAAACCAAATATACGCTGCTACCGAAGAGGGAATTTATAACGCCCCCGATAATGCCAATGAGCTTAACCTTCAAGATTTTTCCAATTGGACGTTGCTAGACTATACCGATGGATTTCCAGAAGCTTATAGCTCTACTGCTATCGTAGTATTTCAAGAGCAACTCTATTTTGATATTGATGGTGCATTGAATCGAATGATAACTAGCGGCATCGAAGAAATTTATCCTGCACAAGATGATTTATACATCAATTATCTTACCCACGAGGCTTACGGCTTACTGGTAGGACTCCGTTGCGGTGACTCTTGTGCAGGCAAGACACTATATATTACAGCCGAAGGCGAGATTAGAGAAATGGGCTTTCAATGTTCTAGTCGTCCGCTTATTGCAATCGAAGATCAAGAAGGCAAAATCTGGTTAGGCGATACATGGCGTGGCTTACGCAGGGCATTTAGTGGCGGTGGCAGTTGCGAACTGCTAGAATTTAATTCTCCGCTCACCCACAATTCTAGTCAATTGCTCATCAACGACAACAATATTTATATCGCATCGGGCGGCGTTAAGGCAAACGGGAGTTTTGCTGGCAGAAGCGATGGTACATTTATTTTAAATGAAAATGGCAATTGGGAAATCGTCAATCGTTGGACCGTCCCACTTATAGAGAATGAAGATGCCATTCTCGACCATTACAAAATAGCCCTGCATCCTGATAGTAAAAAACTATACATTGGAACTTTTTGGGGCGGATTGATTGAAAAAGATGGCGATAATTATAAAATTTATAATGAAACCAACTCTTCGCTAAGAGGAGCTGACGGCGACGAAGCACGCGAGCGTGTTGCGGGCTTGGCTTTTGACAATGCCAACAACCTGTGGATTGCCAATCATGCTGCACCACAACCTTTGTCCGTGTTCAAAGCAGATGGCACTTGGCAAAGTTTTGATGTTCCTTCCAATAATGGTTTGCGCCATTTGGTAATTGACCAAGTGGGCTATAAGTGGGCTGCTGTTGACGGCACTGGACAAGGAGTCCTTATATTTGACGATGGTGGTACGATTGATGTAGTTGGAGACGACCGTTTTCGTATCATCACTTCAAGCAATTCAGAATTGCCCGACAATAATGTTTTCTCCTTAGCAGTTGACCAAGAAGGGAGCGTTTGGATTGGTACTGCCAACGGAGTGGCAGTAGTCAATTGCGGTTCGGTAGCTATAGAGTCCGACTGTCCTGTTTCCAAAATTATCTTTGAAGAAAATATCATTGATGACGAAAACGAATATTTGCTCAAAGGCGAACAAGTCAATGCCATTGCCATTGACGGAGCGAACCGTAAGTGGTTTGGTACAACTAATGGTCTCTTCTTAATTTCGGCAGATGGCAAAGAACAAATTGCTTTTTTCAATGAAGATAATAGTCCTTTGATTGATAATAATATTATTGATATAGCCATCAACTCATCCGATGGAGAAGTTTTTATTGCCACCAACAAAGGAGTCGTATCGTATAGAGGCGATGCTACACGAGGCGGCATTATCAATAGTAGTAGTGCCTATGCTTTCCCCAATCCTGTGCGACCCGAATATCGTGGCCCAATTGCCATAAAAGGATTGGCCGAAAATGCTGATGTCAAAATTACCGATGTCAGTGGTCAACTGATTTACGAAACCCAAGCCCTCGGCGGACAGGCTATTTGGGATGGTACGGATTACAATGGTCGTCGAGCCAGTTCGGGCGTGTATTTGGTCTTTTCGACGAGCAATAGTCTGGAAGCCCCTAATACAGTTGTTACCAAAATCTTATTTATAAATTAACCTTCTTTGACAAACTCCGTGTTCCGTTCAAAATAAAAGAGAGAACGACCGCAGGAAGTGAAGGATTTTAGATTTGAATGGAAGTATTTTCACGGAAAAAGTCAAAGAACCTAAATTAAGTATGAAAATCGCACTTTGCTCTATTGGTTCACGAGGTGATATTCAACCTTTTTTGGTATTGGGGGAATATTTAGCTCAACGTGGCCATACAGTCAAAGTCGCTTCAGCAAAACTATATCAGACACTTGCATCCAAATATGAGGTGGACTATATTTATTTTGAAGGAGATTATGAATCGCTCCTAGATGATGAGGCTATGAAAAAGGCGATTGGTAGAAATCCTTTTACGATTGGTAAAAAGTTAAAAGAGAAAGTATATCCTATTCTTGAAAATTCTTTAGAAACTTTTTTTGAAGTGACTGCTTGGGCTGATGTCGTCATCTATCATCCAAAAACGATGATAGATAGTATTGCTTTTGAGCAGCAGCGAAAATTACTAAAGGCTTATGTTGTGCCTGCTTTTACACCTACAAAAGCATTTAAAAATCCGATACTTACTTTTCTTCCCTTGCCAAATTTTCTTTATAAACTCACCTACAAATTTGCCAATGCCATGATGGGTACGGTCAAAACGCCCATCAATAACTTTAAGAAAAAGTACAATTTAGCTAAAAGTCCTCCGCTACTTGATACGCCAATTATTTATGGTATCAGTCCTTCCTTTCTAAATCGTCCTGATGATTATCCGCACAATCATTATTTCACAGGATTTTGGTCAAAAAGAGATTCTAGTCAAAAACTGTCACAAGATGTTTTAGATTTTATGTCAGATTCTAAGAAAGTACTTATCATGACTTTTGGAAGTATGCCTTACAAATCTGATATTGACATTAATCGTTTTGTGGAAGCCATTTTAGAAAAATATGACCTAAAAATTCTTTTAGTCAAAGCATGGGGACTCAAAGGTGTTTCCATCAATACGCACACAAATATAAAAGCAATTGATACTGCTCCTTTTGATTTATTGTTTCCCTTAGCTAATTTTGTGCTACATCATGGTGGAGCAGGTACAACGGCAACAGCGCTACGCGCTGGGATTCCGCAAATGATTTGCCCCGTTTTGCACCCCGTAGGTGACCAATATTTTTGGGGCAAACAGTTGAAAAAAATTGGAGTTGGTGCAAAACCTATTCCGTTAAACAAACTTTCTATCCCAAAATTGCTCAAAGGAATTGAGCAATTGCAGCAAGAAGAGTTAGCAATAAAAGCCCAACAATTGAGTCAACAAATACAAACCGAAGACGGCTTAAAAACCGCTAGTGAAATTATAGAAAAACATTTTCAAAATAAGTCATGCTAATTGTACAAGATATATTGGTAAGTGATGCTGTAGTAACAGAACAATTTATTTGCGACCTCGACGCTTGCAAAGGAGCTTGTTGTTGGGAAGGCGATTTTGGTGCGCCACTGGAAAAAGAAGAACTCGCCATTTTAGAAAAAATATACGAAGCCACAAAACCTTATTTGACCAAAGAAGGTATTGATGTAATTGGACAAAAAGGTTTATACGTCTATTACGATGAGGCCCAAGAGTATGGTACTTCGCTACTCGCGAATGGTGCTTGCACCTTCTTAACCTACGAGCCTAACGGAACTGCCAAGTGTGGTATAGAAAAAGCCTATGAGGCAGGAGCTATTGATTACAAAAAACCCATCTCTTGCCATCTCTACCCCATCCGAACGAAAGAAGAAGATCATTTCAAAGCACTCAACTACGATGAGTGGGATATTTGCAGTGCCGCCTGCAAATTAGGTCAAAAGGAGCAACTACCTGTCTATAAATTCGTAAAAGACGCTATCATTAGAAAGTATGGAGCAGAATTTTATGAAGAATTAGATGCAGCAGCCGAGCATTTCAAAACGTTAAAGCCTTAAAAGTCAATTGTATAGAAAGGCTAAATACTTCTATTTTTTTGATTTTACGGCGGAAAGACTTTACCTTTGCATGGATTTTTCAGAAGCTATTTTTCAAATAGCAAAAAATTCACTTTACACTTTTGAAACATTAACCTACAACTAACTCGTTTATAAGGGGTTAGTAGGATTTTTATTTAAAATTTTAAGAATCAAAATATACTATTACGAATGGCACTTATAGGTGAAATTAGAAAAAACAGTTGGTTATTAGTCATCACGATTGGGCTTGCTTTGGCCGCTTTTATCTTGATGGATATGTTTTCGGGCGATAAAAGTATCTTTGGCTCCCAACAATTTAATGCAGGTACTATCAATGGAGAAAAAGTAAGCTGGAACGAATTTCAGAATGCTGAAAATATCTTGTACCGAAATGCAAGTGGCGACCCTTATGCACGTCGTCAGGCATTGTGGAACTTTTTTGTAGAAGATAAATTAGTAGCTGATGAAGCGGATGCACTTGGCTTAAGTGTAAGCCGAGATGAGTTAATGGATTTGCAATTTGGTGCAAACCCAAGTCCTATTATACAGCAAAGTTTTCGTGACCCACAAACCAATCAATTGAATCGCACCGAGCTTGACAATTTCAAGAAAGCGATAGAAGATAATACACTAGCTGGTTATCCTCGTCAATATTGGGCATTGCAAGAAAAACAAATTATCAAAGATCGTTTACAGACCAAATTGTCCAATATGATTGGCAAAGGTATGTACACGCCAACTTGGATGGTTCAACAAACACATGCCGAACAATCGCAAAAAGTAGGATTCAATTTTGTAAAAATACCTTATGACAATGTGAGTGGCGATGTGGCGGTATCAGATAGTGATTTGAATGCCTACCTCAACGAAAACGCAGCGGCATATACCAATGATGAAGAAACTCGTAAATTGGAGTTTGTCACTTTTGAAGTAAAACCTACAAAAGCTGACTCAGTTGCTATTCGTAAAGAATTGGCTGGTCTAAAATCTATATTTGCTGAATCTACTACCGATGATTTAGCTAATTTCACCTCTAACAATAATGGTTCTTACCAAGACCGTTATTTGAAAGAAAGTGAAGTGACTTCTTCAAAGAAAAAGGCTTTCTTTTCGAGAGAAGTAGGAACTGTAGTAGGACCTTTTCTTGAAAATGGCTCTTACCAGTTGGCTCGTATAGTTGACCGTAGGGTTTTGCCTGATTCGGCAAAATCTCGTCATATCTTGATTTCAGCATCTACAGAAGATCAATTTGCACAAGCACAAAAAACAATTGACAGTTTAAAAACGCTAATTGTTACAGGTCAATCTCGTTTTGACTCTTTGGCAGTTAAATTTAGTCAAGACCCAGGTAGTGCTAAAGATGGTGGTGTATATGACAATGTAGGTATCAATCAGTTTGTACCTGAATATAGAGATGTAATTTTCTTTTCTGGAAATATTGGTAAACTATATAGTGTACGTACACAATATGGTATTCACCTAATCGAACCAATGGGTCGAACAACTGGCAGCAATGAAACTTATGTCAAATTGGCTTACATCAACCAAGCTGTCGTACCTAGTGAAGAAACACAAGATACAGAATACACCAAAGTATATGACCTCGTCAATACTGCCAAGTCTATTGATGACTTAAAGCAAATAGCTGCTAACGCTGGCCTAGAACTTGAATCTTCGCCACTTCTAAAAAAGAACGATTATCTTATTGGTACACTGGGTTCGGGGCAAGCATCGAGAGATATGATTCGCTGGGCTTTTAGCTCAGATACGAATAAAGGAGATGTTTCGCCAGAAGTACATACTTACCAAGACCAAGTCAACTTTTACAATAATAAATATGTCTTAGCGGGTTTGCGTTCTGTACAAGCAGAAGGAAAACCTTCCTTAGATAATATTCGTGATGTAATTCAGCCTATCGTGTTGAATCAGAAAAAAGCTGCAACTATCCAGTCAGCCGTACAAGGTAAAAATTTAGCATCTATTGCTTCAAGTTATTCTGCCGAAGTTGATACAGTGAAAAGTGTTAGTTTTAATGCTTCATTTGTACCTGGTGTTGGTAATGAACCAAAGGTTGTGGCTTCTGCATTTAACCTTAATGTTAACGATATATCAGCACCTATTGCTGGGCAAAGTGGTATCTATGTTGTGCAAATGACTGACAAGCCTGAAGTTGGTCAAGCCAGTAATATCCCTGCTCTAAGAAAAACCGCAAATACGAGTGCACAATCTCAAGTTCGTGCGCAGTTGATGAGTTCGATGCGAAAAGATGCGAATGTAGAAGATAATAGAGGTAATTTTTATTAAAATTTTCTTGGAAACTATACCGTTATGATAATTTCTTGAAATAACGGTATAGTTTTTTCTTGTAGCTTATATACTCCCTTTTCCTTTTGAAGTGACTTTCGACAATAAGTCGTAGTCTTATTATTGCCATCCCATCGATTAGTAAAGACACTTCATATTTTTAATAATTAAATTTATTAACCACTAAATATTATATTCATGAACATAGCTGTAGTTGGAACTGGTTACGTCGGACTAGTAACAGGTACCTGCTTCGCAGAAACAGGTAATCATGTTATTTGTGTTGACATAGATAAAGACAAAGTAAAACGAATGCAAAATGGGGAAGTTCCCATTTTTGAGCCAGGACTAGAATTGTTGTTTGAACGCAATACAAAACAAGGTCGTTTGTCATTTACAACAGACTTGAAAGCTGCCATTGATGATGCCCAAATTATCTTTTTGGCTCTTCCAACACCTCCTGGCGAGGATGGTTCGGCTGATTTGTCTTATATTCTAGGCGTTGCAAAGCAATTGTCTGTTCTTATCAAAGACTATAAAGTTATTGTAGATAAGAGTACCGTTCCTGTAGGCACTTCTGAAAAAGTACACGCTGCTTTAGTTAAAAACCTAGATGAAGATTTATTTGATGTGGTTTCAAATCCTGAGTTTTTGCGTGAAGGTGTAGCTGTAGATGACTTTTTGAAACCTGACCGTGTAGTCATCGGAACAAGCTCTGAAAAGGCTAAAAACTTGATGCAACAATTGTACAATCCTTTTGTACGTCAAGGAAATCCAATCATTTTTATGGATGAGCGTTCGGCAGAAATGACTAAATATGCCGCAAACTCATACTTGGCAACTCGTATTTCGTTTATGAACGAAATCGCTAACCTTTGCGAAAAAGCAGGTGCTAATGTGGACATGGTTCGTATTGGTATGGGGAGTGATAATCGTATCGGAAAACGCTTTTTATTCCCTGGAGTAGGTTATGGAGGTAGTTGTTTTCCTAAAGACGTACAGGCTTTGGCCAAAACAGCGGGTGAACATGAGTACGATTTTAAAATTCTAAAATCTGTTATGAATGTAAATACCATTCAGAAAACGGTTTTAGCAAAAAAAATAAAAGCCTACTTAGGCGAAGATCTTACAGGCAAAACGATTGCCATGTGGGGCTTGGCTTTCAAACCAAATACAGATGATATTCGCGAGGCACCAGCTTTGTATATCATCCAAGAATTATTAGATGCAGGTGCTAAAGTTCAGGTATTTGACCCTGAAGCGATAGAAAATGTAAGAGAGTTATTTGGTGACAAAATCGTATATGCTGAAAATCAATATGATGCTTTAAACGGTGCTGACGTATTGGCTATCGTAACAGAGTGGTCAGTTTTCCGTACACCTGATTTCAATCAAGTAGTAAATAGCTTAAAATCTAAAGCTATTTTTGATGGTCGTAATTTATACGATTTACAAAAAATGAATCAATTGGGTATTCATTATGAAAGTATCGGACGTAATCCTATTTTTGTAAAAGAATATACCGCATAAGACGAATATGCTCTTGTCGAGCATATCGCACAAGCAATAAATAATTTATACAAATCCCTTTCTCAAAACCCTTTCGCATCTTGATGTGAAAGGGTTTTTGTATTTTGTGGAGTAAGCAAAATCTCTTATCATGCAAAGCAAACACTCCATTTGGTTATATCTATTTTTTGTCATCACAGCGATTAATCTCTCTGCAGAATTTCTGGATAGTCGATGGCTCATCTATGCGAGCAAGCCTTTATTGATGATTGTACTATCTATCTATTTGTATTTAGAAACAAACTTGAGCAATCGGTATTTGAAATATATTTTTGGAGGCTTTATATTTTCATTTTTTGGAGACACTTTTTTGATGTTCGTCGAAAATGATGCTGACAAAGCACATTTTTTTCTGCTAGGTTTGGGGAGTTTTTTGATTACTCATTTGTGTTATTTTCTGGCATTTTGGACTTATCCCAATGCAAGGCAGAATGGTTTTGTTGTTCAAAAAAAATGGATTGCAGTGCTTTTCTTATTTTACTTGGTTGGAAATTCACTTTTCTTGTTGCCCGATGTTCCGAGTGATTTGCAAATAGCTGTCGTCATATATAGTACTATGATTGTGAGTATGGCTGTGGCCTGCTTGAATTTGAAAGATATTTTAGAAAATTCTATTTTTCAGGTTTTATTCGTTGGCGTTTTGCTCTTTGTGATTTCAGATTCGATTATTGGATTGAATAAATTTAAATCGCATCAAATCCCAATTCCTTACCCTCGATTGTTGATTATGACTTTTTATTTGGCTAGTCAATATTTGATTGCGAAGGCAAGTGTGAAGCTAGCTGAAGCAAGTTAGAAACTTGCAAAATACATTTGTCGAAGTAGAATACTTCGACCATCGTTCAATTTATATGTTTTCTTAATTATGCTTGACCCACTTTTTATTGTCGAATGGACAGCGACTTTGCTGGGGATTATTTTCTTGGTTTTGATGATGCGAGAAAATAGTTGGTGCTGGTTTTTTGGGATTCTTTCGTCGGCTTTGAGTGTCTATTTATTTTATGAAAATAAACTTTATTCGGAAACGATTCTTTATGTTTTTTATGTCTTATTTGGAATTTATGGTTGGTGGAAATGGAAAAAGCCCTCGAACACAGCGGCATTGAAAATAAGCCGCTGGGCTAGGCCCAAACATGCAGTCACCATCATATTAGGTGGGGTACTGGCTTTGGGTTTAGGCTATTTTTTCAAACATTATACCGATGCGGATAAGTCCTATATTGATGCACAAACCTCGGTTTTTGGACTCATTGCTACCTACCTCGAAGCGCATAAAATACTAGGCGGCTGGATTTATTGGATTGTCATAAATGGTGTGACAATTTGGTTGTACTATACAAAGGGCTTGACCGTTTATGTATGGTTGATGGTGGTCTATTTTATCCTTTCTTTTGTGGGATTTTATCAGTGGCGAAAGCGGTATGAAACACAGAGTCACGGAGCTTTAAAACAAAGATATTGAATGAGTTGGGAGAAGTCTTTGGGGGCTTCGTAGAGGTGGTCTTGGTAGTGCGTTGCACTAAATTTGAGTTGATAAACTTTGTCGTTTCGGAAGAGCAATTCTATGCGAATATTGCCATATAGTTGATTGACTTTTTTACTAGATTCTATTCGGCGACTGGGTTTCAAATAATAGCGTTCTACGGTTTCGACCCAATTGGGACGATTGTAGGATCGCACATCTGCCAACTGCTTGATATAGCGCAATTCCTGTGCTTTTTCTCTTAAATATTCGAGGATGTACTGGGCTTCTTGCTTCGTATAATTGGTCTTAAAAAGATGAACTGCAAATCCCTTTGAGGTAGGAATATCCAGAAAATCAAAGGCTTGGTCAATATTGGTAGGTTGGTTTTGGTAGATGGTGTATTGGTCAATCAGCCAAGTAAAAAAACGTTTTTTGACGATACCATTTTTCCAAGTATTATATTTGTTAACGAAAATTTCATCCCGTTCAAGTGCTTCATGGAAAGCAGGTACAACAGGGCTGCTTTGCTCCGATGCTTGAAAAAGTTTTTTTATGTTTTGCCACCAAGTCAAAAGAAAAGAGTTGTGAGGTTTGCTTCGCAAACCTCACTAAGTATTTTAAAGTGCATTCAATTCTGGTAACAATTGCTCAGGCGTTTTAAAGCCTACAATGCTTTTGACAATTTTCATATTTTCGTCAATGACAACTAAGCTCGGATAGCCTCGAATCCCTAATTTTGACACTAATTGATGTCTGCCATTTCTTCTATTTTTAGGAATATCTGCCTTATAACCTGGATTTTTAAAGGTTTCGCCATTGAATTTTACTGCATCAGGAGATTCACCATTGAATTTTACTGCATAGAATTTATCGTTCATCAATTTGGCGACTTCATCATTGGTAAAAGTACGAGCATCCATCATTTTACAAGGGCCACACCAATTGGTATAAACATCTACAATCATCTTTTTGGGTGTCTTTTTAGTCATTTTTTGAGCCTCGTCGAGGCTTACCCAATTTACTTTACTCTTACTCGCCGTTGTTTGTGCTGTTTTCTGAACAGCAGGCTTTGCAGCAGTTGTGGCTTGCTTGGTTTCTTTGGCCTTACTATCGTTTGTGCTCGCCGAATTGCAAGAAGCCAAGACAAAAACGATACTTATAGCCCATATTAAATATTTCATATTGAAGATTAATTTTATAGGTTTGAAAATATCTTCAAAGGTAAGGATTTTTTGGAGAGAATGTGGTTTTATCGCTTTTCAAAACAAATAGCTTTCCTAAACTTTGCATCGTTACATTCTTCCCGCAAGTTTAGGAAAGCAGCAGTCTAAAAAAAAGGACACTTTCCTTTGTATTTTTTGGGCTTTTTGTGAGCGTTCCAGCGTGGGATTCGGTATTTTTTCTTTTTGCGGAGAGCAGACTTGGAGCGTTCCAAGTCGGGTTCTAGCTCATCTAATTCTTTTTCATCATCAACAAAATCTTCCACAGGTTCATATTCTTCTAAAAAGATAAGCGGTTTAGATTCATCTTCACTTGTTTGTTCAAAAAGATTAGAAAAAGGATTATCATCCATTTGGACACCATTATCTAAAGATGCCTCATAAGGTGGTTGGTCGAGCATACAAATACACCAATCGTCGTCTTGGGCATACACAAAAGAAGCAAAGAAGACTGAAAAAAGTAGAAGGCAAGTTTTCATAGCTAGTTGATTTTCATTTATCTCAAAGACAAAACTTTTGGAGAAGGGTTGCATAAGTTTTACTTTTGTGGAAATTCAAATATTTATAAATTTCACTCGCAAAAAAAACCTCAATATCGAGGCAGGTTTGCGCCACTATTATGACTTACGCTTCGGTAGAATTACAAGATACGATTGTTGCTTTGGCTACTCCGCCAGGAGTGGGTGCGATTGGCGTGATACGTCTTTCGGGCAAAGATGCGATAAATATAACGAATGCTGTTTTTAAAGGTAAAGACTTAGAAGAAGTAGAAAGTCATACGATACATTTTGGAACAATTCGAGACGAAGAACGCATTTTGGATGAAGTGTTGGTTTCGATATTTAAAACACCAAAGTCCTATACAAAGGAAAATGTGATTGAAATTTCTTGTCATGGTTCAAATTTTATCATTCAAGAAATCATACAATTATTGATAAAAAAAGGAGCGAGGTTAGCAAAACCTGGTGAATTTACGCTCCGAGCCTTTTTAAATGGTCAGCTCGACTTGTCCCAAGCCGAGGCGGTCGCAGATTTAATCGCATCTTCTTCGGAAAGTGCCCACCAAATTGCTATGCAACAAATGCGAGGCGGTTTTTCGGATGAAATCAAAAAACTGCGAGAGGAATTGATTCATTTTGCAAGTCTCATCGAATTGGAATTAGACTTTGGAGAAGAGGATGTAGAATTTGCCAATCGAGATGATCTGAAAAATCTAGTTCAAAAAATAAAGGATTTAATTCAGCAATTGTTAGACTCTTTTCGTTTAGGCAATGCCATTAAAAATGGAGTCAATACGGTCATTGCTGGCCGCCCCAACGCAGGGAAATCTACGCTACTCAATGCTTTGCTCAACGAAGAACGAGCCATCGTTTCG
>JAHDEQ010000326.1 GCA_020628755.1 Saprospiraceae bacterium | reverse complement strand
TATTTCAATACACAAAAATAATAGATATGGTTACAAAAGTTGGATTTTGACAAACCTTTATTTGTGTTCTGGTACGGACAATGGATTCTCAACAATTATCTTACCTTTGATTTTCTGTTTTTAAATACTATTTATACGTGACCAAACCTATTGTTGATATTATTATTCCTGCTTACAACGAAGAAGATTCGATTGGTAAAGTCTTGCAAGACATTCCCAAAGATTGGGTGCGTGATATTTTGGTTTGCAATAATGCAAGTACGGATAATACGGCCGAAGTTGCTCAGAAAAATGGAGGTCGAGTTTTGTTGCAACCTCAAAAAGGATATGGAAGTGCTTGTTTGAAAGGAATTGAGTACATCAAAAATCAAGAGAAAAAACCTGACATTGTCGTTTTTTTGGATGGCGATTATTCTGACCATCCTGAGGAGTTACCTAAGGTAGTTCGACCAATTTTGGAGGATGGAATGGATATGGTAATTGGTTCGCGTGCTTTGGGCAATATGCAAGCTGGGGCAATGATGCCACAGCAGGTTTTTGGAAATTGGTTGGCTACTACATTGATACGATTGATTTATAAATATGAATTTACAGACTTGGGTCCTTTTCGTGCTATTCGTTATGACAAATTAATGGAAATAGAGATGCAAGACCCTGATTTTGGGTGGACAGTCGAAATGCAGGTCAAAGCTGCTAAGTTTGGACTAAAATGTACGGAAGTTCCTGTGACCTATCGCAAAAGAATTGGAGTTTCAAAAGTATCGGGAACGATACGAGGGACAATTTTGGCTGGACATAAAATTTTGTGGACGATTTTTAAACTGATATAAAATGGCGATTGCTTCATATATTATTATTGCACTATATACGATAGCTTTATCGTATATCACGATTTATTGTTTGATGCAGTTTCACCTGTTGTTTTATTACAAGCGTTTTCATTGGACAAATCAGGACGGAAACTATTTAAAAGCAGAAAAGGATGAAGATTTGCCTTTTGTAACCATACAATTGCCTGTGTTTAATGAGATGTATGTCGTGGAGCGATTGATAGATAATATTGTTGAATTTGATTATCCAAAAGACAAATATGAGATTCATGTTCTGGATGATTCTACGGATGAGACTTTGGAGATTTCTAAGCAAAAAGTAGCGGAATATGAACGTAAAGGCTACAATATTAAGCTTTTTCATCGAACAGATAGAAGTGGCTATAAGGCAGGTGCATTGAAGGAAGGTATGAAACATGCCAAAGGCAAGTTTATTGCGATTTTTGATGCGGACTTTTTGCCACGAAAAGATTTTTTGAGAACGACAATTCCTTATTTTAATAATCCAAAAATTGGTGTAGTACAAACCCGTTGGGAACACATCAATCAAGATTATTCGGTGATAACGAAATTACAGGCTTTGCAGTTGAATGTGCATTTTACGGTAGAGCAATCGGGCAGACGAGCTGCCAATTGCTTGCTGCAATTTAATGGAACGGCTGGTGTTTGGCGAGTTGAAACCATCAATGATGCAGGCGGTTGGGAAGCCGACACTTTGACCGAAGATTTGGATTTGAGTTATCGAGCGCAAATGAAGGGTTGGGAAATTATGTACCTCGAAAAATTTGGCTCACCCGCCGAATTACCTGCCGAAATGAATGGCTTAAAATCTCAACAATTCCGTTGGATGAAAGGCGGCGCAGAAAATGCCCGTAAACTATTACCGACCGTTTGGAAATCCAATTTGAGTTTTATTCAAAAAGTTCATGCAACAGTACATTTGATGTCGAGCGGTGTGTTTTTATTTATCTTTTTTGGAGGATTATTTAGTGTGCCTTTGGTTTTTGCATTGCAAAAACTAGGATTTAGTTCTGAAATGTTTGCCTTGTTTTGGTCGGGTTTGGCGGCGATAGTTTTGATTTACTTTGTGGCCAATGTACAAGCCGAAATCAATGTGAAAGAAGGAAAAGTTAAACGTATTTTGAAGTTTGTATTTTTATTTCCAGTGTTTTTAGCCTTGTCTATGGGCTTGAGTTTGCATAATTCGATTGCCGTTTTGCAAGGTTATATGGGCAAAAAATCTCCTTTTGTAAGAACGCCAAAATTCAATATCAATACCATTTCTGATTCCTTTAAAAAACGCAAATATTTAGGCAAGAAATTGTCGTGGACGACGATAATGGAAGGTGTACTTTCGGTTTATTTTCTTTTTGGCATCTTAGCAGGAATTTATCTTCAAAACTGGTCGTTTATCTTTTTTCATACCATGCTGATGTTTGGTTATGGAACGATATTTTATTATACGATTCGGCATTTGAAGGTGAAATGATTTTTGACCACAGAGAAAACAGAGAGACGCAGAGATTTTTATCTTTTTGCGAAAAGAATTTTATCAAACACTGGATAATTGCTCTCCTTTTTTTATTCCTTACTTTAGGTTTGGGTTATGGCGTACAGCAATCGGATTTTTATCCGATGATAGCAATGTATGGGCTTTTCTTTGGCTTGTATGTATGGCTGTGTCAGAGTGATTTTTCCAAAAAAGAAATTCATTTTTATATTGGTTTGGGGATAGTTTTACGAGTAGTTTTGCTCTTTGCTTTGCCCAATTTATCGGATGATGTTTACCGTTTTATTTGGGATGGACGACTCATCAATCAAGGTATCAATCCCTTTGAATATTTACCTTCGTATTATATCAATGATTATCAAGGCGAAACCATTTCTGGCATTGATAAAGCCTTGTTTGAACAACTCAATTCACCCGAATATTTTACGATTTATCCACCGATTGCACAGGGCGTTTTTGCTTTGGCGACTTGCTTATTTCCTACGAGTATTTTTGGGAGTTCTTTTGTGATAAAACTCTTTTTATTGGCTTGCGAAGTGGGAAGTATTTTTTTATTGATAAAATTGTTCTCCCAAAATCTTCATACCACGCTGTGGTATGTGCTCAACCCTCTGATAATAGTAGAAATTTGTGGAAATCTGCATTTTGAAGGAGCAATGGTTTTCTTTTTGTTATTAGC
>JAHDEQ010000074.1:3344-18824 GCA_020628755.1 Saprospiraceae bacterium | reverse complement strand
TTATTTAAGTTACACGGCATTTAATAACATAGAATTGGGTAACAAGACAAATTATTAATGGCGCATACTTTTTTTGCGATTAATTTGCGATTTCCTGTACTTTTCCTTTTGTTTTTGTTCCCATTGAGTTTTACAAATAAACACATCCTTTATTAACAACAGATTACGATTGAATGAAAAATAATTTTTTCAGTTTATTTCTCCTTTTGTTTTGTTTTTCAGCAACAGCACAAGACGGCTTGGTTTCTTTTTTGTCTTTCGACAATAACGACTTGATAGAAGAAAGCGGCAATGGACAAAATGGTATTTTTTCCAGTACGACACCGAGTTTTACTTGTGGCGTAAAAGGGCAAGCTCTTTCTTTTAATGGAACTTCTGACCAATTAATTTTATTTGGTCTGGACAATGTGTTGCGAACAGAAGACTTTACGCTATCTTTTTATTTTAAGCCCGAAGCTACACTTTCGACACAGGTCATTTTGGCCAAGCGAGAGTTTTGCAACCCGCAAAACGCAATGGGGCTTGACTATATTTCGACTTCTAATAGACTCGAATATCTTTTTTGTGAAAATGCCAGCAAATGCCTCTTATTCAATGAAAATTTAGATGAGAATGTGTGTTGGCATCATGTGGTATTTGTACGAGAATCGGATGTTTCAAAACTCTATATTGATGGCATACTTCGACGTGAAGAAACTACCGTAACACGTGTAAATATTGAAAACGATAGCGAATTGATTTTTGGCGGAGGCCCTTGCCTTTCAGCAAGTACCGTACCCTTTAAGGGAGCTTTGGATGAAATTATGGTTTTCAACAGAGCCTTGTCTGTGAATGAAGCCTTGAGTCTATATGTACAACCCAATCGTATTACGACCCAAAAAGATACGCTCATTTTTCTAGGAACTTCACTCAATATTGAAGCCAATGAGACCTGTGCCAACACTTTTTTTTGGTCGCCAACTGATGGTGTGAGCAGCACTACTTCGGCCATGCCTACCATCGCTCCAACCGAAACTACTGTTTATACCTTGGAATTTGATTTGGGTTCTTGCGTTGCGGCCGATTCTATTCGTATAAAAGTGGTTGACCCCGAAGATTTAGATTGCAATCAAATATTTTTGCCCACCGCTTTTACACCTAATGATGATGGTAAAAACGATACTTATGGTATTAGCAATCCATTTGCTGTAGAAGAATTGATTAACTTTGAAATTTACGATCAATGGGGCGGCAAAGTATTTGCTACAACAGACCCTTTTGCACGTTGGGAGGGCAAAAATGTCAAACGAGAATTTAATAGTTCGGGAGTCATCACGAACGAGACGGATAGAGACGTATATAATCCAAATGTTTTTCTGTACCGAGTACAATACAAATGTTCAGGCGAAGAAAATATGTTAACAGGAACAGTTACTTTATTACGATAATGACTTTCTGACTAATATTGCGTCTAAATCGCACACTAAACAATCATGTGAAGATGAGATTTTTTCAACTATTTTTAGTTTTTTTAATTTTTTTGGGGCTGGGATCATGTTCAAGTGATTCCGCTACTGTCGTAGCGGAAACCGATCAAGCTATAGATTATCAAAAAGTTATCAATCCAATACCTGCCGAATACAGCAATTCTTCCACACTCGCTCAAAATGTAGTCTCTGATGCTCAAAAGATGGAGGAACTCGAACGAGAACAAAAGAAGCTAGAAGAAGAAAAAAGGCTGAAAGAAGAGGCGGAACAAAAAAAACGTGAGGCAGAAGAAGCAGCTCAAGAAAAAGCAGCCAAAGCCAAAGCTGAGGCAGCAGCTAAAAAGAAAGCCGTCAAAAAGAAAAAAGCTAAAATGAAATTTGAGGAAGAGATACACGAATTTGGTATTATCAAACCAGGAGAAGTGATTGAGCACAAATATTATTTTACCAATACGGGCGAAGCCGATTTAGTTATTACCAAAGCCGATGTTACTTGTGGTTGTACGACACCTTCTTATCCCTTTGTCCCGATTCCTCCAGGCGAAAAAGGATTTATTGGGGTTACTTATGATAGTACAGGTAAGTTAGGACAGCAAAAGCCAACAATTACCTTAACAACCAATGCAGGGCGTAAAAAAATATATATGAAAGGAATCGTTATCAGCGAAATGGCTAAAAATTAATATTTTTCCTTATTCTTTCCTGTGTACCCACAAATTCCAGTAAATAAACACAAAACATGAGGACACAACAAGAATGGAAAATCAATTTCAAAAAGTATTTGAAAAAGCACAATACCTTTTTGCCCAACGCAAGTTGGACAAAGCCCTCAAAAAGTGTACCCAATCCATAGAGTTTGCCCACTCTCTCCAACTCAATAATGCAATTGTAGAAGCGAATTTATTACTCAGCCAAATCTATAATACCTTAGGAATTTATGAAGGAAAAGCAGCCTATTTCAACTTAGCACAAGCTGCCTTATCTAAGATTCAAGAGTTAATCGATCCGAAACCTGAATCAAAGGTCAATTTTTACATCCAACAATCCATAAGCAGTTACCATCAAAACAAAAACCAATTGGCTTCAAATAGCATTCAGCAAGCACTTGATGAATGCCAAAATCATAATCTAACAGAAGGAACGTTGCGTTGTCAATTTCTACTCTGCGAGCGAGCTATCGAAAACAATGAATTCAAAGTAGCCCAACAAATCACCAATGATTGTTTGGATTTGCTAAACAATCATTCCAACCTAAACGAACACAAAGCTACTTTATATAACCTAATTGGTCGGATTCAAATTCGCAAACAAGACATCATTGAAACACTCAAAATTAGCAAACAAGCCCTCGAATGGAGTCGCCAACAACAAGACATCGAAAACGAATTGTATGCCCTCAACAATTTGGCCATTGTTCATGGTATAAAGTCAGAATACAAAGAAGCATTAGAATATTTGATTGAAGGCCTTCAAATTGCAAACTCCATCGGTTTTCGGAAGCAAATAGCTCGTTGTAAAATCAACATGGGCAATATTTATGCGCACCTTTTTAATTATGCCGAAGCCCAAAAACATTACCAAGAAGTACTCCAAAATCACAATGCTATTATTGAGACGAGTACAGAAATTGTCTTGCTTAATAATATTGGTAATATCAATTTTGATATTCAAAAAAATGCAGCAGCCGAATCTTATTTTCAAAAAGCCTATCGTTTGGCCAAAATGAGTCGTTACCAAGAGATGGAGGCATTGAGTTTGGCTCAATTGGCACGTACATACCGTATCAATGGACAGTTTTCCAAGGCTGCGGAAAAAGCCTTGGAGGCCGAAGAAATTTTAAAATCTTTGGGGACTGTTTATGGGAGTCAAATCAATCTTATTAATTTAGGAGTAATTGCTTACCAACAAAATAAAATTGATGCTGCTATCAAATATCTAAGTCAAGGTGTAGTCACTTCTAAATCCTTGAAAGATGATGTAAGCGAAATAAAAGCCTACGAATATTTAGCCAAAATATTTAAAGAGCAAGGTAATTTAGAACAAGCCTACAATTACCTTCAAATATTAGCCGATTCCAAAGAGCGTTTTTCCAAAAAACAACGCAATCGCCAACTGCTTGATTTAGAAATCAAATATGGAATCCAAGAAAAGCAAGCAGAAATAGAACGTCTCAAAATAGAGAATGATTATCAAAGTCTTTTGCTCCAACAAAAAGACCAAATTGAGACTCAAAACGAACAGCTTAAAGAAATCAATGCTGAACTCAAACAATTTGCTTCTGTCGTATCGCATGATTTGAAAGAACCCTTACGTATGATTACCAGTTTTGCTCAACTATTGAGCAAAAAATATGAATCTATACAAAGCGATACGGAATCAAAAGAGTATTTACAATATATCGTCAATGGTACAAAACGTATGGAGCAACTCCTTAGCGGATTGATGTATTATGCAACGATTGGTAAGGAGGAGGAAGAAACAAAGCCAATTGATTTGACTGAAATTTTTGATATATGCTGTTTGCATTTGCGAGTATCTATTCAAGAAGCGCAGGCTCGTATTCTGTATGAAAAATTGCCTTTTATTGAATCCAAATCTTCTTTATTGATTCAATTATTTCAAAATTTATTGAGTAATGCTATTAAGTTTAGAAAAAAAGATGTCACTCCAATCATTCATATTGATGCCAAAGTAAAAGCAGAAAGTATCATCATTTCTCTAAAAGACAATGGTATTGGCATTGAGGCCAAATATCAGCAACATATTTTTGAAGTATTTAGACGTTTGCACCGAAATGATGTGTATGAAGGAACAGGAATAGGCCTTGCTGTTTGCCAAAAAATTGTCAAACGCCTAAATGGTAAAATATGGTTGGAATCTGAACTAGGAGAGGGGACTACTTTTTTTGTACAATTGCCTGTCTCAAAAGAAAACGACTAATGAAAACATTGTTTTCATTAGTCGTTGTATAATATTCAATCTAAATGTTCGTAGCAGTTTTCAAACTGCGATGCCATAGGCTTTGTTTTTTTGAGCCTATGATGTGGCAGATGCAATCTGCCACAAAAAATTTTCTAATTTATCGCATCAAGGTCACATCACCTTTAAAGAATTCGACCAATCCGTCTTTAAATTCAATTTCAGCAATATAGACAAATACCGCAGGGCGCATAAGGCGATCTCGGTGGAAACCATTCCAGCCATAAGTTGCATCGTTGGGCTGAAAATCAGCCGCTTCGTACATTACTTCACCCCAACGGTCAAATACTCTAAAGTTGACGATTCGTGCTACCGAATTATCGGCATGGATGTAGAATATATCATTGATGCCGCCATCATCGCCAGGAGAAAAAGCATTTGGAATATATACATTGCGAATACGCTCCACAAATATTGTAATATTGTCCGTATCCGTACAACCATTTTCGTCTATAGCAGTAGCCTGATAATTGAGTGTATTGACAGGAGAGAATGAAGGATTATTACCTGTCAAATTAGGATTGCTCCAAGTAAGCGTATCTAAAACGCCATTGACTTGTGGACTAATCACAACAGAATCTCCAATATTGATGGTAATGTCTTGACCTAACTCCAACACAAAGTCAATTCCAGGTTCTACTGTTACAGTAGTCGGGTATTCGCAACCCTCGGCATCTTGAACCAACAAATTATATGTACCAGGTGCAAGACCAGAAAAGGCAGGTGTTTGACCCAAGAATCCATCATCAAGTGCATACATATAAGGCCCTGTTCCACCAGTTACACCTTCTATCGAAACCAAACCATCTTCGCTACCTGTACAAGATTCATTAAGGATATTGATAGCAGCATCGGTAACTTCATCGGTATTGGCAGGAATATCAACCGAAGTTGTTTGCACACAACCTGTTGTCGTATTGGTAACTAATAATTCATAAGTACCTGCTTGGCCAATAACGACGTTATTGGCATCTGCTCCAGAGATGACATTGGGGCCAGACCAAGCGTAAGTATGCGTAGTTATACTAGAAGAACCATTGGCATTTAGGTTAACTTCATTGCTGCTACAGGTAAACTCATCTTCAATATTTATAATGGCATTTGGAAAATCAGCATCTTGCATAACTTGCACCGAAGCGGTGTTTGTACAGCCATTGTTCATACTGGTAACTTCCAAAGTATAAGTACCTGCATTATTGACAACAGGATTGAGCGTGGTTTCACCACTCTCGATCATACCTCCATTGGATGCTGTCCAAAGATAAGTTGCACCATTTGTTTCCGAGCCAGCACCGTCCAAAGCAATCGTTGGGCTGGTACAGGTCAAATCGTTCGGGTCGGCGATATTTACAGCAGGAGGATCGATGTCTTGTGTAACTTCAAATTGTTCAGTATCAACACATCCATTAGACATATCTGTAATTAATAAAGTATAGACACCTGGGCTAGAAACTGTTGCTGTTGCATCCGTTCCAACAGAATTGCCATTGAGCGACCAGTCAAAAGTTAAGTCACTACCACTCATACTCATAGACGAGCTACCGTCGAGCGTAGTCTCTGTATCTGAACAGGTAAGCGTGTTAGAAGAAGAAACCAATGCTGTTGGAGCATTTACGTCAGGAGCTATTTCGACCATATCAGAGTCTGTACAGCCATTGGTATTGTCGGTAACAATAAGTGTATAAGTACCTGGCCCTAGGATGGTAGCTGTTTCAGTATTGGTAATACCATCCCAGTTGTAGGATAGGTCTGTACCTCCAGTGGCATCTGTAGAAGCTCCTCCATTAAGAGTAAGTTCGGTATCTTGACAGGTAAATGTTTGGGTTTCTCCTGCTTCGGCTGTTGGCAAATCAATGTTTTGCAAAACATTGATGGTGTCGGTGCTTTCGCAGCCGTTGGTATCATCAGTAACATAAAGAATATAAGTACCAGCATCGGAAACATCTGTTGTTATCTCATTACTCAAAGTTGTACCAGCAGCACTTGTCCATTCATAAGTCATATTGGCATCAGAGTTAGAACCATCAAGCGTAACCATTTCGGTACTACAAGTTAGGGTCAGTTCCTCCATAACGACTTGGGCGGTTGGATAGCCTGCATCCAAAGTCACCTCAGTCATTGCTGTAGAGGTACAACCATTGGGGCCTGTAACGACGAGATTGTACGCTCCATCTACATCAACATTGGGAGAGGTAGAACTCATATTGTTCATATCAATACCAGGGCCAGACCATTCAAACATAGATCCTGCTACGTCTGTAGCACCTTCTATAGAAATGGAAGTTTCTTGGCAGGTAATTTCTCCACCCACTGCACTTGCACCAGGTTCGTCATAGTCGCCAAAAATAGTAACAAAGGCTTCGCTAGTACAACCATTGGTATTGTCTGTAACGATAAGTGTATAATTACCTGTATCAGAAACCATTGGCATGGCTTCCATATTAGTTGTTCCATCAGGATAAGTCCATTCTAAACTGGTGTTTGGTGTGGTAGAAGCACCATTGATTTCTACTTCTAAGATATCGCAAGAAAGTACACCTACACCAGTAGCTCCAGCTGTAGCATCGGGCTCATTTACACCGTTGATGACTTCGGCAGTAGTCGTAGCCGTACATCCATTTGCATTGGATGTAATCGTGACGCTATAAGTTCCAGCAACAGTTACCATTGGATTTTGCATGCTTTCATTCGTCATATCAATACTTCCACCACTCCAAAGGTAAGTTACATCCATATCATCACTTAAAGCATTAAGTTCGACAGTTGGTGCAGTACAGAATATCGTATCGCCAGTAGCTGAGGCATTAGCAGGCGGCATAGTATTATCATCAACTGTAATTGTTGTATCAACTTGGCAACCATTACTAGGATCAGTTATCAAAAGAGTATAATCACCTGGCATAGTAACAGTAGGATTTTGTTCGGCTTCGTTGGAGTTATCTATTCCAGGGCCAGTCCATAAGAACTCGGCATTCATGATAGAGGCTGTTCCTTCTAATTGTATGCCATCATCTTGATTAAAACAAGTGATAGGAACACCTGTAGCATCAACAGTTGGTGTAGCTTCATCAAGTGTGACTTCCGTCATTGCCGTAGAAGTACAACCATTAGGGCCTGTTACAGTCAGGTTGTAAGTGCCATTGGCACTTACACTAGGAGAGGAGGAGTTCATATTGTTCATATCAATACCTGGCCCTGTCCATTCAAACATAGATCCTGCGACATCTGTAGAACCTTCTATCATAAAAGAGGTTTCTTGACAGGTGATTTCTCCACCCATCGCACTTGCACCAGGTTCGTCATAGTCGCCAAAGATATAAACAAAAGATTCGCTTGTACAACCATTGAGATCATCGGTAACGATAAGTGTATAATTACCTGTATCAGAAACCATAGTAGTGGCATCTGTACTTGTTGTACCGTCAGGGAAAATCCACTCCAAACTGGTGTTTGGAGTCGTAGAAGAACCATTGATTTCTGTTTCTAAAATATTACAAGCAAGTACGCCTAAACCAGTAGCTCCAGACGTAGCATCGGGCGCATTGACATCATTGATGACCTCGGCAGTAGTCGTTGTAGAACATCCATTTACGTTAGAAGTAATAAGGACTGTATAAGTACCAGCTTGGCTTACCATTGGATTTTGCATGGTTTCATTAGTCATATCAATACTACCACCACTCCAAAGATAAGTGACATCCATGTCATCACTTGAAGCCATGAGTTCTACAGTTGGTTCTGTACAAAGTAAGGTATCACCTGTAGCCGCTGCATTAGCAGGCGGCATGGTCTCGTCATCTACTGTAAATGATGCTTCGGCTTCGCAACCATTGGCAGGATCTGTAATAACAAGTGTATAGTCACCTGGTGTAGTTACAGTAGGATTTTGTTCGGCTTCATTGGTCGTGCTTATACCTGGGCCTGTCCAGAGGTATGTTGCATCCATCACGGAGGCAGAGCCTTGTAATTGTATGCCATCATCTTGGTTGAAACAAGTTATAGCTTCGCCCATTGCATCAGCACTTGGGATATTCTCATCTTGCGTTACTGTAACAGTTTGGCTTGTTGAACAACCATTATTTACGTTGGTTACTAATAAGGTGTAATCTCCTGACTCGCTTACCGTAGGCGTTTCTTCGGTTTCATTGGTCGTAGTTATACCTTGGCCTGTCCAAAGAAAATCTACATTACTTGTCGTTGAGCTTCCATTGAGAACAATCGTATTATTATCGCAATTTAATTCTAACATTTCGGTTGTGTTAGAAATAGAAGCATCGGGACTTATCGTATCAGGCATTGCCTCGTAAGTAGCTTGATTAGAACAACCATTTTCGGTATTGATAACCGTAAGTGTATAAACACCTGGCTCAGGGCTTGTTGGATTTTGCTCCATTGAAGTAAAACCATTGGGGCCAGACCATTCAAAATTGGCGTTCATAATGTCAATATCAGTTGTGGCCGTCAATTCAGTTTCGGTATTTTGGCAGGAGATGGTTGTACCATCTGCTACTGCATCTGGATCGGTATTGTTTTCCATTATTAACAAGTCCGAAGTATCGGTACATTGATTGTTTGGATTGGTAACGGTTACTGTATAAACGCCATCATCTGCTACCATAATAGAGCTAGAGGTTTCTCCTGTTGACCATGAATAATTGAGACCACTGTCAGGCGTATCAGCATTTAGGCTTAGCATTGGATTGTTACAAGTGATTTCTGTATTAGGAGAGGCCACAGTCACTGTGGGCGCAAGGGTATCGGCCATTACTTCTACAGAACTTGTAGCAGTACATCCGTTTTGGGTGTCTGTAACAGTTACATTATACATACCACCAGCATCAACATTGGGTGTGGGAGAAGACGGAAAATCAGCTAAACCTGGCCCGTCCCAGTTGTAATCAACATTTACATTGTCCATTGTTGTTAAGGATAACTCAATAGTTTCGTCTTCGCAGTTGATTGTTCCACCAATTATAGTTTCTATAACTGGGTCTTCATTGTCCTGATTGACTATGATATTGGATGGAGAAGATTCGCATCCACTCAATGAAGTTGCAAAAATTATATAATTACCAGGTTCGGTTACTACAATATCAGCATTGGGTATGGTATCGCCATTGGGCAATACCCAAGATAGGGTAACATTATTGATGTCGTCGTGCAAACCCATAAGATTGAAACTTGTAGTGGCACAAGTCAATATGGAGAAATCAGCATCGGTCATAAATGTAGGCCCGTTCGGTGTATCATCATCACTCGAAATGACGGATACAGCCGTTGCACTACACCCACTTGTCATATCCGTTACCTCAAAAGTATAGTCTCCAGGGGCAGTAATGGTTGGGCTTGCCTCAGTAGAAGTATAACCTCCAGGCCCAGACCACATAATAGAAACATTGCTTGATGTGGTAGAACCTGTAAGCTGGAAATTGTCCTGATTGCACGTAATCATACCATCATCCGCAGTTACATTTTCAGGGGTTGTATCATCTAAGGTTACGTTGAATGTGGTACTAGAAGTACAACCATTGTCTGTATTTTCAAAAACAAGAGTATATAATCCAGGTGTGGTAACCATTTGTGTAGCATTCGTACCCAATGAGTTGCCCATTGGGTCTTGCCATTGATAGCCTATATTAGTGACTCCAGTTGCTGAACCCGTAAGCATCACTTCTTGGTTATTCAAGCAATTTAAAAGGGCATCCGTTCCCATATCAGGAGTAGGAGCAGAGTCATTTAAAGTTACAGTTACATCACTTGTACTCGTACAATTATTGGCATCGTCGGTAACGACGAGGGTATAAGTATCAGCAGTTGTTACACTGAGGTTAGCACCAGTACCTTGCGAAACATCGGCCGAGTTAAACCATTCATAGCTTAAAGTACCCGTTCCAGTGCCTGAACCCATTAGCATAGCCGTTAGACCATTATCACAAGTCAAACTTGTATTATTTCCTGCCGAAGCAGTAGTTGCGTTTGTAGTAAGTGTAACCATCGCCATTGCTGAGGAAGAACAACCATTATCGCCATTGGAAACGACAACCGTATAAGTATCAGCAACGCTAGTCGTTAGTGTGTTGCCCGTACCTTGCGAAACCATAGTTGAGTTAAACCATTCATAGTTTAGATTTGTGCCATTGCTGGCATTGGCAGTTAATGTTACAGGGGCAAGGTCACAATTGAGCATCATAGCATCTACAGGTTCTATAGTGGGCAATTCACCATCGGATGTAACTACCACATCGTCTGAATTACTACAATTGGTAGCTGTATTAGTAACGACGAGTGTATAAGTATCGGCATCATCCGTCGTAACTGTTAGATTTGCTCCAGTTGCTACGGATTCATTGGCTGAGTTAAACCATTCATAACTTACCGTTTCTCCGCTAGGAGCGGCTCCCATACCAGTGATTGTAGCAGTATTCTGCTCACAATCAAGCGCAACATCACCCCCAGCCATTGCAGTAGGCTCTTCTGTCTCATCAGCTATGACAACATTATCCTGACCTAAGCAATTATTGGTCAGATTGGTTACAACTAAAGTATATTCACCGGGCATATCTGTAGTAAAAGTTTCAGCCATTGAAACTTCCGTATTGCTATCATCTCGCCAAGAATATTGTAGCATATCTGTAAGGGCAACATTTGTCACAGTTGCGGATAAAGTAATATCACCCGTTCCACTACCACAACTTAAAGAGACATCATCTCCAAGATTAACGGAAGGGAAAGTATTGTTTAATTCAACTTCAGCCATGTCGGTATCGGAACAGCCACTATCTAGGTTGGTTACAGTTAAGGTATAAGTACCTGGTATGGAAGTGGTGTGCATGGGATCGGTAAAGTCGGTATTGACAACAGTTTGGTTTGTACCGTATGTCCAGACATATTCCAAATTACCCATTCCAGTTGTTCCAGAACCATCTAATATAAAATCAGAAGAACATTCTATCATACCATTGCCACCTGCATCTACGATAGGAGTTTCGTTATTGATAACCAAGTCTATAACAATATTATCAATACAATTCGTTGTTTGATCCCAAACTTGAAAAGTATATTCACCTTCATCCATCATTTGATCTACCTCAAGTGTGTATGAATCTTGGTTGAGAGTTGTACCATTGGGGGCATTCCAATTGAGTTGGTAGGTATGTCCGCTTACTTCTGGGGAAAAATCTGCCTCCAAAGTTGCAGTTGAGTTGGTACAATCCAACTGTACGGTTGTTCCTACTAAGGACATTGCTTCGGGTGCATCTGTTGTAATAGTAACAGATGCTGTGCTTTCTGCAAAACAGCAGTTTGTTGTTTCGTGTACTTGTACGGAGTAATCTCCAATTTGATCTACTGTTAAAGTAGAAGAATTTTCACCAGGTATCAAATTTCCACCTGGACCAAACCACTCATAGATATAACCACTTCCTGAAGGAGAAGCCGTAAGCGTGGTTTCATCACCTGGCTCACAAATAGGTGGAGGGTCAAAAATTGTTGCACTAAAAGATACATCTGGAAGCCCTTCTAATACTGTAAGGCCAAAATCACAAGCATCACCTGCATAACCATCAATGACAATATAATATGGATCGCCTACTGTAAGCCCCGAAGCGGCCAAAGTAAATGGGCCTGTTGCACCAAAGGGAACAGCACCAATACATCCGAGTGAATTGGCAAAAGAAGTACAATCGGTTTCTATGATAGCTGCCTGAATTCCTGTACCTGCAACGCAATTAGAAACGTCAAAGAAAATATTTATTTGTGGTGTGGCTGCGGTAAAACCAATCCACATACTATTTTGTGTCCCAGTACCTGGTCCACAAAACCCATTTAAAAAAGGATCTGCGGGACCTGAGCCAAACCCCGAAGTATTACCAGTAAATCCATCTAATTCGCAAATAGATGGATTAGGAGCATCAGCACAATCATTTGCTTGTAGTGGTGTTCCACAAAGAGAGGTAGAGATAGAGGGTTGGGCATGTAAATATGCCAAACTTGAAAAAATAACTAATACTAAAAGTAGTACACTTTTCTTCATGACGGTATGATTCAATTATGTAAAGAAATATATCTTGATTGTGTTATTTTTAAATTGTACTCAACAAGAGAAATGAGACTGATGAGTTGTAGTTCGTTTTCAAGTAGTAAACTGAGGGCTTTTTAGTCATCAAAAGTAAGGCATTCTATAATATTCACAAAAATATCTCCTAATTTGGTGAAATCTAAGCTCAAACTGTCTTTGAGCTATCATTTTCTTTCTACCTCTATAGACCCAACTAATGCTCATTTCGCTGCCATCGGGTACAAATGAGCTGATTTTACTTATTTTATAAGTAACGTTTGGGTTGGAGTTCCCCTTCATAAGATTAAGAGGAAATGAAGGTTTATAGAGAAATCTATAATCACTTACGATTTTAGGATTGAAATTTTCTAATACAAAAAGAAGTTTTTTAGCCAAGCGGCTAAAAATAAGTTGCAGAGTCATAAAATGTATAGTTTGTCCGATACGATTTTTTACTATAAATATTAGTACCGTAGAACGAAAATAAGTTTAAATTTAAAATTGTCTGTAACAGCGACTTTAGTCGCTGAAAATCTAGGATGGCAACTAAAGCAGCCCCTACGTTTTTTTAAATAATTTTTTTACACGGTAATTAGTATGTTTTAAGTAAAATGGGACGTAATTCTATTGCTGTAATTGGTGTGATTTATTACTAACCGCAAATTACAAATTCTTTACAATTAATGGAACTTGCAGAACGATAAATTTTTTCACTACAAATACTATTCTAAAACGATAACTTTTTGACTAATGGTATAGTCTTCTCCAATCCACTGCACGATATATGCGCCTGCATCTATCGGCTCATCCAACTGATAATGGATATTTTTGCCCTGAGTGGAGTACAATTCTACAACTTTGCCATGTATATCGATTAATCGCAATTGCCCTTTTGTAATCGAAGGTAAATCTATCTGTATTTGAAATTGTCCTCGATTAGGGTTTGGAAATACTTTAAATTCAATATCAGCATACAATTGATTGGTGCTTGTAGTTGCGAGCAAATGTTCATCTATTGTCATACAATCATTAGCATCGGTAATAGTAACGATGTAATTTCCTAAGGACAAATCTTCAATAATAGGACTTTGTTCGCCTGTACTCCAAGCATAGGTATAAGGTGGCGTGCCACCTTGTACAATGGCTTCTAAAACGCCATCATTTGAAACAGAACTAGGATTGACCGTTACAATTTCAGCTTCTAAAAGTGCAGGTTCATTTATCGAAAAAGTACCAAATATATCACAGTCATTACTGTCTGTAACAAATAGTTGATAATTGCCAGTCGCTAGATTTTCGATGGTGGAAGTAGTTGCTCCATTGCTCCAATTATACGTGTAAGGAGCTGTGCCGCCTATCGGCACAACAGATAGTTGACCATCGGTTTCGCCCCAACAAGAAATGTTTGTTCGCTCAACTTCAAGATTTGAAATTCCTGCGATTGTTTCTAATACAATCGTAGTCATTTCAATGCAATCATTACTGTCAGTGATAGTCAAAGTATAAGTGCCATCTATCAGATTTTCAATATCAGATGTATTTGCTCCATTGCTCCAATTGTAAGCATAAGGTGCTGTACCTCCCAAAACCGAAGCTACTATAGCTCCACCGTTTTCGACACAATCGGTTAGCCCAATGAGTTCTAAATTAAGGGGCAAAGGTTCTAAGATTTCTATAGTTTCAGTACTAGAGCAGTTGCCATCATTGATTGTAAAGGAATATAGACCAGCCGATAAATTATTACGTTCAAAGTCATTGTTGTTATCGCTCCATTCAATGCTTAAGGTTTCGTTCGTTAAAATTTGGATACTTCCATCATTTGATTCAAAACAAGTTAGGTCAGAACGATTTATTTCAAAATTCAAATTATTTTCGATAAGATTAGTTTGAATAAAAACAAGACTATCACAACCCAGTTGATTTTCATATTGCTCCAAAACAAGCCCCGTATCTTGAGAAATACAAGTTTGAAATTCCAAAAAAGTAGAATCTGCTGGTAGTAAAATGCTTTGTTCAATGACAATACTGTCATTGCCCTGCGTGTTTTCTAAAACGGTGATGACTGTTCCTGTATCGGCTATATTGCAGGTGTATTGTTCGAGCAAAGTGGTATCATTGGCAATAAAAATTGTATTGGTAATAATCAAACTATCGCAGCCAAATTGGTTTTGAAATGCAAGTGTATCAAGGCCAACATCATTTGGGTTGTTACTATTCGCTTCTTGATAAATTGTATCAGAAGGAAGCAATGCAGTTTGTATAACAATCGTACTATCACAACCAAATTGATTGGTCAAATTTAAAGTGACAGTTGCTGTATCGTTAGGATTGCAAGATAGATTTTCTATTAGTAGAAAATCATCTTCTGCAAGACTAATCGTTTCAATTTGTATTATTGGACAAGCATCAGGATTGGGCAAAGTGCTTTGAAAAATTCCTGTATCTAGGGGATTGCAAGAAAATGATTGCAAATAAAGAGTGTCTGTCTGTTCTAGTGTAGTTGTAATGGTCGTGATGCTATCGCAACCAAATTGATTGGTCGCTTCTAATATTTCGATTCCAATTTCTTCTTCAAAACAGGTCAATTGATTGATGAAAACACTATCACTTAAAGCAAATTCTATTTGTGTAAAAATGGTACTATCACAGCCAAATTGGTTTTCTAAGATTTCAATAAAAAATCCAGTATCTTGTTCGTTGCAAGAGCTAAGATTGAGGTAGGTGCTATCGCTTGGTAGGAGTGTAGTTATTTCAATAACTACACTGTCGTTTCCATTTTGGCTTTCTAAAGTGTTGATAATTAATCCTGTATCTAAGGGATTGCAAGAAGCAAATTCCAAATACGTTGTATCTGTACTAAGCAAAATCGTATTAGTAATGATAAGACTATCACAGCCCAATTGATTTTCTAAAAACAAAGTATCTAAGCCAATTTCGTTAGGATTTGTACTTGTGTTTTCTTGAAAAATAGTATCAGAA
>JAHDEQ010000074.1:0-3244 GCA_020628755.1 Saprospiraceae bacterium | reverse complement strand
ATAATTTGAGTTGTTGTAATGCTGTCGCAACCAAATTGGTTGGTATCTGCTACAACAAATGTACCTGTGTCTTGTGGATTGCAAGATGCTTCGCTAATAAAAATAGAATCACTCAAAGCAAATTCTATAAAGGTTGTGACGATGCTATCGCAGCCAAATTGGTTCTCCAAATTCACAATAAATGTACCCGTATCTTGTGGATTACACGAAGATAAATTGATGGTAAGTGAGTTACTTGCTTGTAAAATAGAAGTAATAATAACTAAGCTATCACAAGCAAATTGATTTTGTAAGAAGAGTGTGTCTTGTCCAGCTTGTGCTGGGTCGCAAGTCGTAGTTTCTTGATAAATGGTATCAGAAGGCAGCAAAGAAATGGTCTCAATGACGATACTGTCACAACCAAATTGATTGACTAAATTTTGGATGATAGTCACCGTATCATTTGGATTGCAGGTCGTCAAATTGGTTTCAATTAGATTGTCTTCGGCGAGTAAAACCGTTTCAATTTGAGTGTCTTCACAACCTTCTTCGTTGGGGATAATTGTCGTAAAAACGCCCGTATCTTGTGGATTGCAGGAATACGACTCTACGAATAATGTATCACTTTCCAATAAATCTATCTGAATAGTCGTAATACTATCGCAGCCAAATTGGTTGGTATCTTCTTGTATAAATACTCCAATGTCTTGCGGATTGCAAGTAAAATCATTGATAAAGATACTATCACTTTCGTTAAAATTTACAATAGTTACAATTGTGCTATCACAACCGAAAGCAGTGACGAGTGTATTGTTAAATACACCCGTGTCGAGAGGATTGCAGGAGTTTAATTCCACGAAAGTGGTATCAATTTCAAAAAAAGAAATAGTCTCAATAATCAAACTATCACAAGTAAATTGATTGCTTAATATTGTCGTAAATACGCCTGTATCAAGTGTATTGCAAGAGCTGCTTTCTAAGTATGTCGTATCGCTAGGGTTGAGCGAAACAGTACTAATGATAAGGCTGTCGCAAGTTTCGCTATTCATCAAAAGTTGTTCAAAGACACCGACTTCATCAGGATTACAAGTGGTCAAATCCAAATAAGTCGTATCGCTAGGATTGAGCGAAACAGTACTAATGATAAGGCTGTCGCAAGTTTGACTATTCATCAAAAGTTCTTCAAAGACACCGACTTCATTAGGATTGCAAGTGGTCAAATCTAAGTAAGTGGTATCGCTAAGAATAATTGAAACAGTACTAATGATAAGACTATCGCAAGTTTCGCTATTCATCAAAAGTTCTTCAAAGACACCGACTTCATTAGGATTGCAAGTGGTCAAATCTAAATAAGTGGTATCGCTTTCTAGGAGCAATACCGTTTCAATAATGATACTATCACAGTTAAACTGATTGGAAAGAGAAATACTAAATACGCCCGTATCAAGCGGATTGCAAGAGGAGCTATTTAAGAAAGTTGTATCTGGCGGCACATAGGTAATCGTAGTAATAATGAGGCTATCGCAATTGTCAATATTGAATAAACTTTCTTCAAAAACGCCCGCTTCATTGTTGTTGCACGTTGTTTCTTCGAGATAAGTGGTATCGCTTTCGAGCAAAAGAACCGTTTCGACCAAAACACTATCGCAGCCAAATTGATTGGCTACGCTGCTCTCAAAAACGCCAATATTATTTGGATTACAAGAGAAAGATTCATTATAAGTAGTGTCGGGAAGATTGTAAATAACCGTCGTGATAATCAAACTATCGCAATTATCACTATTCATAAGTAAGGTCTCAAATTGAGTTGCTTCATTCGGATTACAAGTAATTTCTTCGAGATAAGTCGTATCGCTTTCCAATAAAGTTATGGTTTCAATGATGAGACTATCGCAAAGATATTGACTCGGCAAGACCATTTCAAAAACACCTGTATCTTGCGGAACGCAAGAGCTATTTGTCAAGTAAGTCGTATCAGGTGCATGTACAGTCAAATCCAAAATAATAATACTATCACAACCTTCAACATTAGGCAATGTGTCTCTATAAATTCCAGTATCAAACAAAAAATCATTACCAAAATTATAAAATGCCCCCAAGCAAATATTTTCTATCAAATTGGTGGGGCTAGGAGGGGGATTTATCGAAACCGAGACACATTCGTTTGTTATATCTGCACAAAAACTAGCTGTACCATCATTAAGCGACTGTTGAAAATCAGCCAGTGCAACTGAACCATCTGCATTGGGCAAATTGGCAAGGTCAGTTGCTAAGTAGGAGAGTCCACATACTTCATAAGTCCCAATAGGATAATTGCTCAAATCAGCTTGCGCTTCGTAAGCGATGATTTGGCCATTTTGAGAAATAATATAGGTGTAATCATATTCATCTCCAGGAGCAGAACCACCAAAAGAAACTTGCAAATCCAAAGCTAAATTATTACTTCCTGCACAAGCGGTTACATCAGCAGCATTGCTGATGTTGCCTGCATTGGCTTGGCAACATTCGATACCATCCATTCGACAAAAAAGCACCGAAAAATCAAGAATTGTTCCATCAAACCAAGGACTTCCATCGCTTACCTCTAATCGCCAAGTCCCGTTTACCGTTCCACTATTAAAACTCTGCAAACAATTTCCAAAAGGAATATATGCACCCGAATAAAAACCAAAGTCTGTCCAGTTTGAATTATCATTATCCCACTGTGCATCAATGCCAGGATCGGGATTGACGGGGTCGTTGCAAGATTCCAAAGGATCTAAATCACCCAAATCACAACGAACAAATGAGACATCAAAAGTCGTTGACATCGTAGTTGAAGACTCCGCTTGTGGGCCAATTAATTTAACAAAAAAATTGTCGTTTGGAGAGTACAAGGTCATTTCCAAATCGGGCATATAGTCGTGCCGAAATCGTACAAAAACTGCCCGAACGCCTTGATCCGTTGCTGACAAATCATTGAAGGTTGCACCATTAATTTTGTATTCTACATTGATAACACCAGGTATAGGAGGGTCAAAATTAGGATTGGCTCCAGGTGTAGCATCAATAATTGTAGCAGGACAATTGAGACAGCCACATTCTTGTGCATTTGCTGTAGAAATACAAAGAAACAATAATATGATTTGGAGTATTTTTCTGATAATACGAATCGATTTTTTAAACTAATTTCTAATTAGTTTACGATAATGGGATAACATTTTCTGAATACTTAATTTGACAGTATAACTTTCCTAAACTTGCGGTTGGATACAAAGAATAGCCA
>JAHDEQ010000073.1:7547-18827 GCA_020628755.1 Saprospiraceae bacterium | reverse complement strand
GGTACATTTTTACAAATATATTTAGAAACTAGGCTAGTTTCAGCACTTTAACACGGTTTTAACTTGGTGCTACTTAATGCAATGAACGCAATTTTTCTTCGAAAAGTTGTACACCAAATTGATAAAACTCTATGTCTAACTGATTGGTTTCTTCGATATAATCTAAAAATTGAGGCTTGAATAATTCGGGTTTGGTATCAATAGTATTGAGTTTACCGAGTCGTGTAAAGTTCCAATCGAATAATTTTTCGGCGATTTGGAGCGATTCTTCAAATCGCTCCATGACTCCGACAAAAGCGCATTTTTCGAGATTTTTCTTGGCTTCGTCAAGGTCTTTTTGTGTGATGTTGCGAATCCATTTGCCTGGCGAAAAATAGCGGATTTGCAAGTTGGGCATTCTACCTTTTCGCAATTCGTATATTTCTTCCACTGTTTTGCCCTCGTAAACATTGGTTTTGACTTGCATATGTCGCAAATTAGAAATCACACGTGCTACAGGTTCTCGTATAAAAGTGAGCATTTGAGTATTGTACAATTGGTCGTAAAATCCTGCATAAAAATGACCAAAAATGAGGTTTATTTTTTGCTGTTCTTCTTCTGACAATCTTTTGTAATCATGAAAACTCAGATACTCTCCTTTATTATTTTTGATGATTTCTTTGTTGGGAAAAATCTGGTGTTGCTGAAATTGTTGGTACAATAAATAACGAAAAGTTGTACCTCCTGTTTTGGGAATGTGTACAAAGAAATAGCGTTGATTATTGGATTTTTGCCAATAATTTTTGATGGTCAACAATTCGCCTAAATAAACTCGCCAGTCCAAAATACTTTTAAATATGTTTTAGCTTTACTAAACTTAATATTCTACTCATGCAAGTTTAGGAAAGCAATTTTCAAATCAAATAATATTAACCTCAGGTTCTAACACTATTCCAAATTTTTGAAAAACAGAATCCATCACCTTTTGGGCGTGGTTTTGGACTTCAAATCCTGTGGCTTCGCCCAAATTGACGATGACTAGGGCTTGCTTTTCGTAGCAAGCCACCTCGCCTATCGTTTTGCCTTTCCAACCACATTGTTCAATGAGCCAGCCCGCAGGAATTTTGACTTGGTCTTCGCTCACTTTATAAAAGACAATATCGGGAAATGCTTTTTGAAGTTTTAAAAAGTGATTTTGTTCGATAATTGGGTTTTTAAAAAAACTCCCCGAATTGCCCAAAACCTTGGGGTCGGGCAATTTGGCCGAACGAATGGCGATGATGGCATCGCTTACATTTTTTATAGTAGGATTTTGAATATTTTTCTCTTGTAGTATTTTTTGAATTGCTCCGTAGTTGATGTTGATTTGATGAAAACCTTTTTTGCTGAGTTTTACAAATACTTTGGTGATAAAAAATAGTCCTTTGTATTTCTTTTTAAACACACTCATTCTATAGTCAAACTGGCAATCATTCAAGTCAAAGGTATGCAATTCGCCTGTTTGCAGGTGAACAGCTTCGAGCCGTTCAAACACATCTTTTAATTCGACTCCATAAGCTCCAATATTTTGAATGGGCGCAGCACCAACAGTACCTGGTATAAGCGAAAGGTTTTCGATGCCGCCTAAATTATGTTCGATGGTCCATAGTACAAATTGATGCCAATTTTCGCCACTTCCTACAGCTACCGTGCAAGACTCCTTGTGTTCTTCGACAAGTTCGATGCCTTTGATTTCGTTTTTTAGTACAAGTCCTTGTATATCTTGGGTCAGTAAAATGTTGCTACCACCTCCAAGTATAAAGAAAGTTTGCTGTTTTTGATGAATAAAGTTTTGTAAATCCTCAACTGACTCTACAAGGCCAAATTGCTGTGCAGAGGCATCAATACCAAAGGTATTGAACTTTTTAAGGGATGTATATTTTTCAATTTTTATCATAAAACAATAATGTCATAGCCCCACAAACCTTTTTTGATGGGAAGGTCAATCATTTCGCTGCGTTTTTTATCTTCAAAAACGGGCGTTTTGACTTGCGTACGTTCAATGCGGTCATTTCGTACAAAAAATAAGTAATAGCCAGATGGTTGCAATCCTTTTTCAAGGTCTTCTTTGGTAAGACCAAAACGACTTTGCTTAAAGGCTTGCAACTCTACAAACTCAACTTGTTCTTGCTGAATCGGATGTGGACTAAGCAAGCGATTGCTTAGACTTGTCCAAAGCGGCATAAAACAGACACCAAGTGCGAAAAAGATTAAATATATTTTTATTTTTTCTAAACTATCTTTTACTGACCTAGCGAAACGATGTCCTACAAATAATCCTACTATTCCTCCAAAAATCATAGCCCATTTAATCAAGGATTCTACCTCAAAAGTACGGCTATACTGTGGAAATTCGAGGGCATATAAAATCATAGAGCCAATAAAAAAGATAGTACCGACTACTATCTTCCAAATATCTTTTCGCTCAGGGCGGATTCGATGCTGCCCAGACGCCCCATCTAATAGATTAGCTAAATCAGTTGGCATAATTTTTTATGATTAAATGTTAAGTCAGTATAAATTACTGACAAATCAACCTTCCCCACTTCTCAATCGCTGTAAAGTCGCACTTTTTGTAAAGCGTGTCACAGTTCAAAAGATTTAGAAACAAAAATAAGCGTAATAAATACGAATTTACGAATACTTCTTTCGTTTTGTCTATTTCTTTTTTTTTAACAGAACAAATACTCAACCTTAATTGAAAACAAATTGCTTTTAAAAAATAAAACTTTCCTAAGTCACCAATTTTCTCACAATGACGGTTTACCTAAAAAATTGGCTATTCCAACAGCATCTTCTGTTTGGATGTTCTATAATATAGCTACTTTAAAATATTTTTGGGGGTCTATATTTCTCTTTTTAAGTATTATTTGTGCTGCACAAAGCAATGCTAGTTTTGAGTATGAAATACTCGACGGTTGTGCGCCTACTCAAGTACAATTTAGCAATACTTCGACTGGAGAAATTGCCAGTTATTCGTGGATAATAGAGGATTCTCCTGTTTCGACCCTTGCAAATCCTATACTTGACTTTAGTTTTGCAAGCACTTATCAGGTTTGTTTAGCTATTACGGATGAGGATGGTTTTACGGATGAATACTGCGAATTTATTGAAATTGCTCCTCCTCCACAAGCAGTTTTTGAGGTAAACACCAATACTTCTTGTACTATTCCTTTGCAAGTACTCTTTAGTCCAAATATACCTGCTGGCGCAGACTATAGCTTTGAATGGGATTTTGGTGATGGAAGCACCTCCAATGCGGTTGCACCCATTCATCAATATACGTCTGAAGGTAGTTTTGATGTGAAATTGATTGTTGTTGACAATGAAACTGCTTGTACAGATACTTTGGTTGAAACTGATTATATAAAAATTGGTATTCCTAGTGCAGAGTTATCTTTTCAAACCTTATTCATTGGTGCTTGTGATAATACAGAAGTTGAATTTTCACTAGACAATTTGACAAATGTAAGTTCTGTTTTGTGGGACTTTGGAGAGCAAGGCGGTAATAGTTCAACTCAGTTGAACCCTAGCTATGAATACACTACAACGGGTTGTTTTACGCCAAGTGTCATCCTCAATCCTGAAAGTGCCTGTGCCGTCACTTTGACGGCTAATGAATGTATTGAGGCAGAAGCATCCCTTCCAATATCCTACACAACGCAGGGCGCATTGCGCACTTGCAATCCAAATAATCCTTTAGAAGTTCAGTTTTATGCCAATGCCCCAGGTGCCGTTGAATACAATTGGGGCTTTGGGGCTTTGGGCTTTTCTAATGAGCAAAATCCAACTTTCACCTTTGACCAAGTCGGTGAATTTCCTGTATCTTTTACTGCATTTTTTCCGAATGGCTGTATTCAAAGTGTAGTAGATACTACAGTGGTCATTGAGCCTTTGCACGTTGCTTTTGAAGCAGATGTTACTTCGGGTTGTACAGGCTTGGAGGTCAATTTTCAGAATACTTCAACAATAGATTATCCAATACAATCCTACTTTTGGGATTTTGGTTTTACGACATCTACCTTAGAAAATCCAAGTATTTCTTATAACAATATAGGTTTATTTGCTGTGAGCTTGACCATAACTACTACCAATGGTTGTGAAGAAACTTTGCTCCTAAATGACTTTATAAAAGTAGGAATTGCACCAAGTGTAGATTTTAGTTTATCAACCATGGAAACCTGTGCTGCTGCCCCTGTATTTTTTACAAATAATTCGAGTGCTAATGCAAACGATTTTCTTTGGAAGTTTGGAGATGGCGAAACTTCAACGGATGAAAATCCATTTCACTTTTATACAGATGTAGGCTACATGGATGTAACTTTGGTGGCCAGCGAAAACGGCTGCGCCGATTCGCTAACAATAGAAGATGCCATTCATATTTTACCGCCAATTGCAGAATTTGAGTACGAAAAAGACTGTAATTCAACAAGCATAAACTTTATTAATAATTCGATTGCCGCTGATACCTATCTCTGGGAATTTGGCGATGGAACAAGTTCCAATGAAGAAAATCCTGTACATACTTATGCTACTTTTGACACGTTCTTTGTCAAATTGACGGCCTATAATGGAGGTAATATCTGTTTGGATGAAAAAAGGTTAATTATACCCGTTACCGATGTAGAGGCAAATTTTGAATTGGTCAACGATGATGTCTTATGCCCCAGTAATAGCATAGAAGTCATCAACAATTCTGTAGATGCTATTCAATATGAATGGATTTTTGATGACAATAATGTTCAAGTCTCATATAGTGATAGTGATACAAGCAATATTCGACCCGAATTCAGCTTCCCTTATGCTGGTAGTTATACCAATTTTGGACTTATCGCTTCTGATAGTGACAATTGTCGAGATACCATTATGCTTGCTGACACGATAGTTGTTAGCGATTTGGAATCTGATTTTAATTATGAACTCATCTCTCCTTGTTTTCCTGTCGAAATACAGTTTAATGAACTTGCGACAAGCGAACCTGGCGAAGTTATTAGTTATTTTTGGAACTTTGACGATGGAACAATAGCTACTACGCCTAATCCTAGTCATGTGTTTACTGAAAGTGGTGGCTACAATGTTATTTTAACCATCAAAAACGATGCAGGTTGCTCCACCGCAACTACACGTTTAATCGAATTAGATGCCAATGATTTAAATCCTGATTTTGAGATTATACAAAATGATTGTTCTAGTTTAGAATTTCAATTTACGAATTTGACCCAAAGTGCCGATGCTTTAGATTACTCTTGGGACTTTGGCAATGGAGATACTTCTAATGAGGAACATCCACAATATACCTTTACACAAGAAGGAAATTATACGGTGTGCCTGATTGCGAACAATGCCAATTGTGAAGCTGTTTTTTGCAGAGATTTACAGTTATTTTTAGGCGACCCCAGTTTTACTTCCGACCAAGCTAATATTGCTTGTGTAAGTGATTCGCTAGAAATAAACTTTACAAGCATAGCTCCTGGAGCAAGTGCATGGAAATGGGATTTTGGTACTGGCGATATTTCTAATGAAGAACATCCTAGTTACTTATATCCACAAGCTGGTATTTATTCAGTTTGTCTATATACCGAAAGTCAGTTTGGCTGTAGAGATACCTTCTGTGAAAGGGCTTATGTAAAAATTGGTGGTCCAAGTGGACAATTGATGTCTTTTTCTGAAAGTGGCTGCCCAAATTTGGATGCCAATTTCAATATCGAAACAACAAATACAGACAGCTACATACTAGATTTTGGTAATGGCGAAAGTATTGCTGGCATGGGCAATATTGTCGAAGATAGTCTGCTTTACACTTATACAAGTGCAGGTGTATTTACACCAACGTTGACCTTGACAGATTCGCTTGGTTGCAGTGCCAGTATTACCTCCGAAAATGCCGTAGAGGTTATAGATAGTGGCATTGATTTTACAGCTTCCAATACTCATTTTTGTGTAAATGATAATTTACCCATCAGCTTTTTTACGATTGCCAATGATCTTAATGATATAAACTATATTGAATGGCATTTTCCTGGGTCAAACACACCCATTAGTTATGCTATCAATCCAAACAACATCCTATATGACGAGCCTGGCACTTACGCTGTAAGTGTCCTGGTCGAGTCAAGTACTTGTACACAAGAGATTCTTAAAGAAGATTTTATAGTTATACAAGCGCAACCTCAAGCTACATTTGAGCTGCCCTCGACTACCCTTTGTTCGGGTAATAACTTAGAGTTTATCAATACAAGTACCAATACAGATTCGACCCAATATACTTGGAAAATCAATGACTCCGCCATTGATTCAACCTTTGATTTTGACCATACTTTTGCACAAAGTGGTTGGTACGAATTGAGTTTAGAATCCGTCGAAAATGGATGTAGCAATACCAACACACAAGCCATTCAAGTTTTTGGAGGCATCCAAGTCGAACTCGAAGATGAAGAACTACTTTGTCAAAACCAACAAATTCAATTGATTCCAACCATATCCAATAACAATGAAATATTGTATCAATGGTCGCCCGCTAAGGGTTTGAATTGTACCTCTTGCCAAATGCCAATTGCAAGTCCTAGTCAATCTACCAATTATCGTTTGATGGTCTTGACTTCCGATGGCTGCCAAGCAATGGACTCGATACAGGTCAAGGTAAGCGAATCTCCCCTACCCGACTTGGTACTTTCAGAAAATACGACTATCTGTGCTGGCGATGAAATACAACTACAAGCCAGCAGCAACGAAACCAATACGAATTTTCAATGGGATAGCAATGCTCTAGGACTCGATTGTTATCAAAATTGTGCCAATCCAATGGCCAATCCTAGCGAAACAACAACCTATTCAGTATCAATTGCCAATGACGAAGGTTGTGTAAGTACCGACTCCGTAACTGTAGAAGTATTGGTTTTTGATTTGCCTATTTTGGAAGACGACCAACAATTGTGCGAAGGCGATGCTTTGGTTTTAAATGTCTTGAATGGTAATAATCCCGTTTGGGAAAACAACCCCGATCTAAGCTGTTTGGATTGTCCCAATCCAAATGCCCAAGCGCAAGAAGATACAGAATATATTGTTCAAATCACGAGTGACGATAATTGTATCATTAGTGATACTATTGCGATTGATGTCATCGAGAATATCGAAATTGATGCGGGCGAAGACCAAGTTATTTGCCTTGGCGACTCCCTCCTTTTGCAAGCCAATTATGATGCAGAAATTATATGGACACAAAACGGCAATCTCATTGGCACAAACGAAACTGCTATTGCTGTTTCGCCTAGTCAAGATGCAGTTTATACGCTCAATGTCATTAATGAAAATTGTCAATATACCGACCAACTAGCAGTACAAGTATTTGAAAACTCCGAAGTTTGGGCAGACAATTATGAAATTTGCGAAGGCGAAGAAATCATGTTATCGGTTGGAGGCTATGCAACTGATTTTGAATGGTTTGCCTCTCCATTTTTGAACGAAACCCAAACTGCAAATCCCATTGCGCAACCTTCTCAAACAACGGTTTTCACCGTTGTTGGTACGGCTGGAACTTGTCCGCCCGATACAGCCAATGTTTTAGTAGAAGTCAATTTTTCACCCGAAATACAACAAGACCAATTTATTCCAATTCAAGCAGGTTCAGAACTGGTGTTGCAACCTCAAATAATTGGCAATGGCGAAATAGCCTATACTTGGACTCCCGACCCAAGTCTTTCGTGCTGGGATTGTCCAAACCCCATCGCTACACCAACCGAAAATGCCTTGTACGAACTAACTGTTGTGGACGAAAATGGATGTAGTAATAGTTTAGAAATACAAATACAAGTAACTAATATTTGCCAAGAAAGCTCTATTGTCGTTCCATCGGCATTCACCCCAAATCAAGACGGCGAAAATGACTTTTTTTATGTACGAGGCACTGCCGAGATGAGTCTGTTTCAAGTATTTAATCGTTGGGGCGAAAAAGTTTTTGAAACCACTAATCCTAGCCAAGGCTGGGATGGTACATACAAAGGACAAATTTTGAATCGAGGGGTTTTTGTTTATTATATCGAAGCGAATTGCAGTAGCAATGGCGAGACCATTATCAAAACTGGTGATGTAACTTTAATACGATAATAGTGAAATTGAAAATTTACATACTTAGCTTGATTATGGGATTGAGTTTTTTAAAACTTCAAGCCCAAGATCCTCATTTTTCACAAATCATCAACGCACCTGTACTGCTCAATCCTGCGCTTACGGGTGTTATGAATAGCGATGCCCGTGTCATGATAAATTATCGTTCGCAATGGGCGAGTGTGTCAACTCCGTTTCAGACAATGGCAATGGCGATAGACTTTTCGCCCTTGCGCTATGCATTTAATACGGACGATATTTTGGGCGTTGGAATGTATATTATGCGAGACAAAGCAGGTTTGAGTGAACTCAGTCAAACCCAAGTTCAGCTCAATCTCGCCTTTAGTAAATCGCTCAATGGACAAGGCAATAACTACCTAAGTATTGGCGGACAAATGGGTTATGGCAATCAAAATATTAATTTTCAAAATCTAACTTTTGATAATCAAATTGAAGGAAATGTACTTAATACATCGCTTTCGAGTGGCGAGGTCAATTTGCTACAAGGACTCGATTATTGGGACGTTTCGGCAGGTGTAAGTTGGGCCTATAAGCCTGAGAAATCACAGGCTTATTACTTGGGAGCTAGTATTTTTCATATCAACGAACCCAAAGTGAGCTTTATGGACGATGATACGGAGTTGTTATATCGAAAATATACTGTTTATGCAGGACTCGAATTTCGCCTCAATTATTTAGTTTCGCTGATGCCACGTACATTTTATTTGCAACAAGGTCCTGCTACCGAATTGACCGCAGGCAGTCTCATCAAATTCAATATGGAACGTTCTCGCAACCGCCACGAATCAGCCGCATTTATGCTAGGTGCGCTGTATCGTTTTAGGGATGCCCTTATTCTGATAGCCCGCTATGACTTCCAAAACTTTGGACTTAGTTTTAGCTATGATGCAAGTGTGTCGGGTATTCGTCGAGCTACAAGTGGCTATGGCGCAATGGAATTTGCAGCGCACTATAAAATGAATTTTTCACGTAGAAACCGCCGAGGCAGAACGATTGTATATCCTAGTTTTTAACTAGGATATTTTACGTTTTCTTATCCAACTCATCTACTTTTGCATCAATTTTATTGGCAATTTTTTCTTTGAGTTCTTTGGTGCGTTCGATTTTTTCTTCAATTTTCTTTTTCTGACTTTCATTTGCAACTGCTTTTAGTTCTTCGTTGCTTTTCTTGATTTTTTCTTCAACTTCGGCAAGGAGTACTTTTTTCTTTTCGATGTCTTCGGCTTCATCGGCTTTGTCGAAAATGACATTTTCGGCAGCAGTTTCTTCTAGTACCGCAGCATCTTTTGTATGATATTTTTTAGGAATAAATACGGTATCGCCAACTTGTTTTTGGTTCATAAAATTAGGCGATACAATTTCGATATTGGCATCATGTAAAGCATCTATGACGTGCGCCGTCAATCTTGACTTGGCACTCACAATAGATTTTACATTTTCGAGCAAACCATGAATTTTATACACAATCGAAAAATCTCCCAACGAAATAATATGTACAAAAGGATCTTTTAAATCACAATTTTTGGCGGCTTTGAGGAGAGCTTCCTCAATTTTGAGGCGATTAACATCGTAACCCAGTGAACATTCCACACTTACAATTGTTCCCGAATGTCGGGTCACTTTGACGGCATTCGTCGCCAAAGTCATATTGGGCAAAGTAGTGAGGTCTCTATCAACCGTTTGAATTTCAGTATGAAAAAGTCCTTGTTCCGTTACACGACCAAAAATATCATCCACTTCTATAAAGTCACCAGGTTTAAAACTATTTCTCAATTTTAAAGAAATACCTGCCAAAGCATTTCCAATAAAAGTAGTTGAACTCAAACCCAAAACCGCCGACAAAACAATCCCTATCAGGCTTGTTACCTGCCCTTTTTGTTCGGGACTCATTGGCAAGGCAAGTATCACACTAATGATACCAATAAAGCCAATTGTAAAGAGAATGATGGATTTGATAAGAGCTTTGTCGGTTTGTCCTTTGGCTTGTCGCTCTAGCAGTTTTTTGGCAGCAAGATAAAGTCCATAAAACAAGGCGGCTGTCAAAACCGTCGGAAACCAGTTAGATAAGATTTGAGTTAAAATGTCCATAATCGATTTTTAATATCCTCTAAAATAATATTTTTAGGTAAAAATTTAGGTAACTTTATTTTAGACTTCACTCCATACTTATAAGTTACAAAGTAGTTAGAAACTGAGACCATCTCAATACAAAAAACATCAATCTATGAAAATCCTAAAATACCTTTTATTTTTCTTACTTGGACTACTTATTCTTTTTTTTCTAGCTGGCTTATTGCATCCAACTGTACAATACGGACATACCATAAGGGTCAATAAACCCATCCAAGAGGCCTGGGCCGTACATCAAGATGCCAGCAAATACAAGCAATGGCTCAAAGGTTTCCAAAGCATTGATTTGATAAGTGGTGAAAAAGGAAAAGTAGGAAGTCAATACAAAGTTGTTGTCAAACCGAGCGAAGAAGATGACGAATTTGTGATGATCGAAACTATCAAATCCATCAAAGAATTTGACCATATTCGCTTGTCTTTTGATAGTGACATGATGGTTTTTGACCAAAGGACTTCTTTTAAAGAAGAAAATGGAAAAACAAGCATTTCGACCGACTCCAAAGTGTCGGGCAAAGGATTATTTATGCGCTCTATGTTTGCCCTAATGGAAAGATTAGGTGGTTCGTTTACGAGTCAAGAAGTCGAAAATATCGAAAACCTAAAAAAAGTAATCGAAGCCAATACTACGAATTATTATCCGAGTCCGCAAGGTCAAGATTGATATATTCGTCCAAGATTTCTGCCAAATTGGGTTTCGGAATCAAACCCTGAAAACGCTCCACTAATTGTCCATTATGGATAAACATAAGCGTTGGAATCGATTTGATTTTGAAGTAAGCACTTAGTTTTGGATTGACTTCGGTATTGACTTTGGCAACCAAAGCTCTACCTTCGTACTCTTGTGCCAACTCATCAATAATTGGTCCCAAAACCTTGCATGGCCCACACCAATTGGCGTAAAAATCTAATAAAACAGGAATTTCTGATTTTCCAACCAACTCGTTGAAATTATCATCGGTAACTTGCGTCGTTTCGTATTTAGGTTTTTTCTTCCAGAACATAATTTAT
>JAHDEQ010000073.1:2396-7447 GCA_020628755.1 Saprospiraceae bacterium | reverse complement strand
AGGTCAGACATTGGCGCGAAGCGCCATTGTAAACGGCTGTTGATACCCATAAAATCCGATTGAGCAACGTATTGAAACAAAGTCGTCCACAATAAATTTCGATTAAAACCAATCTCAATTTTTGAAACCAAAGCCGCAATTTGTCTTTCCCCATAAGGATAAGGCAAGTCAATATTATTCCATTGATAACCAACCGAAAAATTGCCCCAAGGCTGAATCCGATAATTGGCATCAATCTTAAATTGCGTCAATGTCCCATTATAAAACCCACCATATTGCCCCGTCAAAGAATAAGAAAAATCCTTGCGTTCGTCGGAACGATACACCAAATTTATATCCGAAAAATTATAGCGTTCCGTTGGCAAAGGCTCGCCTCCTGTAAAAGAAAATGGATAGAGCAAATCCAATGCATTATTATTCAAACGAATCTGAATTTCTTGCCGATTTCTAAACACCAAAAAGTAGCGTAAACGATTATAGCGTTCATTAAAACTACCATCAGGATTGAAAATTAATAGATTTTCAATCCCAAAACGATGTTGTGCAATTTTGCCATCTTTATCCTTAGGACGAATAATGTATTCTCCTGAAGTGTAATTTTGAAAATAGCCCAAACGCACCACCGTATCTCGCGCCGCATCGTAATTTTCGATGCGTGCCAAGAAGCCCATATCCGCAAAATAATTGTCTTGCATAAAGACAAAATCGTTCAAAAATTCCCAGTTTTGATTCCTAAATTGAAAAACAGCATTATAAAAACCTGTTCGTTCATCTACATTGGGTTTAAAGGATTGATGCAAACCTATCGCACCCAAAAAGCGACCATCATTAGAGATGTAAACATTCTCCAAACTCACATTTCGACCAAAATCTTGCTCCACCATTTCGGTTTGGTCAAAGGCTTGCCGATTCAAAAACATACCTTGTACAAACGACCGCCCAAACTTTTGCTGAAACGAAACGGCAGACTGATTTTGACCATAGGAATCATCGTTTGAACCCGAATGAATATTCATCAAACCTATACGCAAATCTTTATTGACATTTCCTGTCAATCTTGCACCATAAATAATAGGTACGGCTTGGCGATTCTCGTCCAAGCCAATCCGCCTTGAAAAGAAAGGTCTCGCCTGTCCAAAACCAAAATCAGCAAATAAATCGCTATTTTCTAAGAAAAAAGTCCGTTTTTCGGGCAAGAAAATATTAAAACGAGTCAAATTTGTTACCAACTCATCTACCTCAATTTGCGAAAAATCAGGATTGACCGTTAAGTCCAAATTAAGCGAAGATGAGACAGCTACTTTGGCATCTGCACCCACTCCCCAAGTAAAATTTGGATCTTCGCCAGCTTGTTTTTCGATACCTCCAGTTACATACGGAATAATATTAAAATTGCCTTTCTTTTTGGTGGGCGGCGTATCCCAAACCAAACTGCCCGCAAAGGCAGGATTGGGCGGCCAAAACGACTCAGGCACGGCCGTCCAATTATGATATTCGTTGAGCCCAATCAAGTTACGCACAAAGTTCATCCCCCACTCTTCTACATTCTCGCTATAGCGTAAAACCCGAAAAGGAATTGCCATTTCGACAGACCAATATTCGTCGGTCACTTGCACTTCTGCAAACCAGCGATTGCTCCAATCGGAGTTGATTCCCGAGGTTTCGGAGCGCAAAGCGTCCCATTGTGCGCCAACAGCCGTTACGCCAAAAAGGAAAGCATTGGTTCGAGTATTCAAAGGATCTAAAATGATGGCAATTCCATCATTGTCCCAGTATTGGTCCCGTTTATTCGACTGAACGACAATATCTTGTGTCTGAAAACATTTTGCTCCAACATAAAGGTAATCTTCGTCATAAGTGAGACGAACTTCTGTTTTCGGGTCAGCATTTTCTTCAAAAAAAGGCGTTTTTTGCCAAAAATTGCCAGCATATTCATCCGTTTGCCAAACGGCTTCGTCGAGTTTGCCATCAACCTTAATTTCTTCGGAAGTTTTAAAAATATTAGTGCGAAAAACCTGCTTAAAGTCATCTACTTTGGGCTGTGCAATTGCACCACGCAGAAAGAGAAAAAATAAAGAAAAGAAAATGTAAATATTGGTTTTCATATGCTTTTACTTGCTATTCAATTTATCTATTATTTAAACAGATGGACTGGTGCATTAGTTCCACTTTTTGACTAGCTTTGTCGCATAAAAATCATTCTATTTTGAGACACACGAGTTCCTTTGATTTTGAGGGTGTAAAAGGTTATAAATTCGGGTATCATCCTTTCGGAAAACCATTTTTGTTTGCACATATTTATTACATAGATGGCTTATTGATTGATACTGGTCAAAGCCAAATGCGAAAGGACGTATTTCAAAAACTAAAAGATTTGCCTGTTCAGCAAATCTTTATCACGCACTTTCACGAAGACCATACTGGAAATGTAGAAATGTTACAAAAGCATTTTGATTGCCCTGTTTTTGCTTCGCAGAAGTGTATTGATATTATGAAAAACCCTCCTTCCATTTCCATGCCCCAAAAGATATTTTGGGGTAGCCGCCCTTCCTATATTAATTTTCAAAAAGTAGGAAAAACCATTCAAACCCAAAATTATACCTTTCAAATCATACCCATTCCTGGCCATTCCAAAGACATGATCGGACTATATGAACCCACTAAAAAGTGGTTATTTAGTGCCGATTTATATGTTTATTATTACATCAATTATTTTTTAAAGGGAGAAAGTGTTTTGACACAAATTGACTCACTCAAACGAGTATTGGAGCTTGATTTTGAGGTGATTTTTTGTGGGCACAATCCTCAGCTTTCAGATGGAAAAGAGAAAATGCAAAAGAAAGTCCTTTTCTTTGAAGATTTTTATCAAAAAGTTTCCAATCTATATCAAAAAGGTAAATCAGCTAGTCAAATTATGAAAGAACTACAATTAAAAGAATCGTGGTTTTTACGAATTTTATCCAATGGCGCACTCTCCAAAATCAATATGGTGAAATCTGTTATTCGAGACGAAGAAAAAAAGAATAAGAATTTTTGATGAACTCATAAGTAGGTTTATATTTGTGCCGAGGTGTTTGTGTGTTTATGTGCCTAAGACATACATTTACCTACAACGATTTTTATACACAAACACGTCAACACATAGGCACACCAACACATAGAATTATGTACTTATTTTTCGATGTTTCCGCCGAAGGAAAACCCAAAAATTGGAAAGCTGCACCAACAGATGCCTTCAATTGGCCTCGCCTAGTACATTTGGCTTGGCTCATGTATGACGAAAACAGAGAATTGATAGATTCTCGCAATGAACTCATCAAGCCCGAAGGTTTTGAAATTTCTGTTGATACCGAACGTATCAATAAAATTGATCCTGTTGCGATTCACGAAGAAGGGGTAAACCTGAAAGAATCACTCAAAGCCTTTTCGGCAGCAGTGGACAAAGCGGAGTATCTCATTGCTTACAATATGAAGTACAACTCGCACGTATTAGCAGCCGAGTTTTACCGCAAAGGTTTGGAACATCGAATGTTTAGCAGCGAACAATATTGCCTCATGCAAGAAGCTACTTGGTTTTGTAAAATTAAAAAACCTGGCGGTGGCTACAAGTGGCCTAAACTCATGGACATTCACGAAAAACTCTATGATGGCAAGCATTATGCAGATGCCAACAATGCTTATGCAGATGTCGCAACGGTCGCTGTTATGTTTTTCCATTTGCTTGATATTGAAGCAATTGAAGTGTTTTAGAATATGGAGTTTATTCGTCAAAAATTGGTGTATTCGTGGTAAAAATATTTGTCAGTCGAATCCTAAAAGCAGATAGTCCTTTTTACAAGGACTTGCCCGAAGCACAATATCAAGTTTTTGGCTTATCTCTGATTGATTTTAAAGGGGTAGAAATAGATAAAGTGCCCGACAGCGATTGGTTATTTTTTTATAGCAAAAATGCAGTTCGATATGCTTTAAAAAATGAGAGGTTAAATAAAGCCATTCATCAGCGAAAACTAGCCACAATGGGTAAAGGGACAGCAAGTGTTTTACAGGAAAATGGGATAAATCCAAATTTTGTCGGTTCTTCAAAACCTAAAAAAACTGCCGAGCGACTTTCAACGGTAATAAATGAGGAATCCATTCTATTTTTGAGAGCGAATAATTCTCGACAATCCATTCAAGAATTTTTGCCCCGAAATATTTCAGTTGATGATTTGGTTATTTATGAAAATAATCCAAAGACAGAGTTTGAAATTCCGACTACGGATATCTTAGTATTTACAAGTCCTGTCAATGCACAAACTTATTTTGGGAAATATCCACTCCTCTCTAGCCAAAAAGTGTTGGCCATTGGCTACACGACGGCAAAAGCCCTTTCTAATTTAGGAATCCCAAAAGTTTATATTGCCAAAGAGCCTTCCGAAAAAGCTCTAGTAGAACTTATTTTAAATACTTTTCCAAAGAACTAAGCACCTCGTTTTTACGTTTAATATTTTGTACCTATGTGTTTAAGTGATTGTGTATTTATGCTCATTCGTAAACACACAATCACCTAGACACACAAACACAATTACAATGATAGGTTGGCGTTTTTCTGAATACATTCCAGACCCCAATGCGGGCAATATTTTTGAGCGGTTACTCAAACTGTTTCAAGAGTTGTTGATTCATACATCAGGCGACGTGAGCGAGGCTTTGAGTTGGATGACTCAACTCGATAAGGAGCATGGGCTTACGAGCAAAGATTATGGGATGGCGGATTTTATTCAAGAACTCATTGATAAGGGTTATATCAGACCACAAGATGCGGATAATCCTAATTTTGTGCCTTCGGCAAAGATGGAAATTGCTTTACGTAAGAAGTCTTTGGAAGATATTTTTGGTGTTTTGAAAAAGTCAAAACGAGGAAATCATAGTACTAAATTTGGAGGAAAAGGCGATGAGTTTACGGCCGACCGCCGACCTTATGAGTTTGGCGATAGCCTCGATAATCTCGCTATCTCTGAGTCGCTGCGCAATGCTCAAATCAATCACGGAATTGACAATTTTCAATTGAC
>JAHDEQ010000073.1:0-2296 GCA_020628755.1 Saprospiraceae bacterium | reverse complement strand
GATGGCAAACCAACTTGCCTCAAACGAGGAAAAAAATACTATCAAAATAGCTTTGGCTTAGACCGAAAAATCATCAATCGTACTTTAGGTTTGGCGACTAAATGTCGGAAAATGCAAATCCCTATTACGACTTTTATGATTGCACGTGACCCTTATTTGGTTCGCTTTGTTGACCAATTTACAAAGGCAAACAATGGGAAGGCGTACTATAGTAGCCTTCAGGGTTTGGGCGAATTTATCTTTATGGATTATAAAAAGAATAAAGGAAGAAGGCATCGCTAAAAGTGCATCTCAAATTGTCGTGATTTTTTCGATTTTGAACCATATAAGGAATATGAGAGCATCGAAGATTGACAATTTGGAATGCACTAGCTCTAAAATTGCGTTACGAATAACGCAATTTCATCAGGCGATGATATTCGGCAAAGGTAATCATGCGCTTTGTTTCTTCGTCCCACAATTTATTAAGGGCAATTTTAAAACTATCTCTTAAGGTAATCACCGTTACAAACTTCTCCAAAATAGGATTGTCTTTTTGGCATTGCGCCAAATTATAATTTGGTATTTGCGAACTCAAATGATGAATATGATGAAAACCAATATTGCCTGTAAACCATTGCAATACTTTGGGTAATTTATAATAAGTCGCTCCACGAATTGCCGCTAGGACATAATCCCAATTTTTTTGCCAACGCATATAAGTTTCTTCGTGTTGATGTTGAACATAAAAGAACCAAAAAGCGATAATCATAAAAGCTACCACAATTGGTACTTGTACTGCGACAAATGCTTTCCAACCCAGCCAATAACACAAACCAATATAGACACCTGCCATCGCCAAATTATTGAAAACCTGATTCCAAGCAACATCTTTTATTTTTTTAATAGAAAGTAAGGCTGGAATACGGTTAGAAATTGCCAAATATATCACAGGTACAAATCCAAATAGAATAACTGGATTTCTAAACACTCGATATTTGAATTTCCCCCATTTGCTACGTTTACGATATTCCTCTACCGTCAAAAAATCAATATCTCCGATGTCGCGATGCTCCAGAATGCCCGTATGGGTATGATGGTGGTTGTGGACAGCGGCCCAATATTTATACGGAATTGTACTAAAAAAACTACACAAAAATCCTATCGTATTGTTCCAAGCTCTTGACTTCAAAAAAGATTGATGTCCACAATCGTGCTGAATAATGAAAATGCGTACTAAAAATCCAGCGTTTACCATTGCTAGGCCAATCGTAATCCAATAAGACCAGGACAAGCTCCAATACATCAAAACCCACAAAGCAATAAAGGGTACAAAAGTATTGAGTAACTGAAATACAGCTTTTCGAGTGTCAGGTTTCTGATACTTGCGAACGAGTTTTGACCAGTTTTTTAACTGTTTTTTGATTTCTTTTTCCATTGAAAAGTATGTGTTTGCGTGTCTATGTGTTTGCGTGTTTGCGACCATAGGCACATAAACACTCAAACACATCGGCACAACTTACTAATGCGCCTCCAACCAGTTTTGTCCTGTATCCATACTGACTAGGATGGGGACTCGAAGGTTAGGAATGGCGTTTTTCATCTTGTCTTCAATCAAGGGTTTTACTTGGTCAAGCTCTTCTTTGTGGGCATCGAATACGAGTTCATCGTGTACTTGTAGAATCATTTTGGTTTGGTAGCCGCCTTCTTGCAAAGCTTGGTGTACATTGACCATTGCAATTTTTATCATATCGGCTGCCGTACCTTGTATCGGAGTGTTGATAGCATTTCGCTCGGAGTGCGAACGAATGATACCATTTCGAGAGTTTATATCACGTAAATAACGACGGCGTCCCATGAGAGTTGTCACATAGCCGTCTTTGCGAGCCTTTTCGACTGTCGTATCCATATAAGTCTTTAGTCCACTGTATTGTTTAAAATATTCCTTAATTAATTCGCTGGCTTCGGCTCTTTTGATACCCAATTGTTTGGATAAATTGGTCGCCCCTGCACCATAAATGATGCTAAAGTTAACCGTTTTGGCTTTATAACGTTGTTCTTTTGTTACATTTTCAAAGCCAACTCCAAAAATGCGAGCAGCCGTTGCGCTGTGAATGTCCAAGCCTTTTTGGAAGGCTTCGAGCATCGCTTCGTCGCCACTAATTTCGGCAATTAAACGCAACTCGATTTGTGAATAATCGGCTGCCAATAAGATATAGTCTTCGCCACGAGGAATAAAGGCTTCTCGAACCTTTGCACCTTCGGGCGTTCGGATAGGAATATTTTGTAAGTTCGGATTATTGGAACTCAATCGTCC
>JAHDEQ010000325.1 GCA_020628755.1 Saprospiraceae bacterium | reverse complement strand
ATGTTCACAGCCACTAATAATGGCAATAAAACCAAAAGCCATTTATACTGAATATTGGAAAAATCAGATGTATGCCAACCTGATATAACGGATACACTTGTTTTAAAAAAACGGAATCCTTTTAGACCAATCTGAATTGTAAAAATTAAGCCTATGTAAAACAAAATCAATCGAAAGTAATGGATATTGCTTCGAAAAAATTTAATCCAAAATAGGAAGCCTAAAACTCCTAATCCCCTGAACAGCATTCTTTCTACATATATCTGAAGCATGATAAAATCAAAGAATAAATCCCAATACAAACACAAAAAAATCTCAAAAATCCAAGTAAAACTATAAACAGCAAAAATAATCTTATGAGCATTCAAAAAATGTTCTTTCTTGTCAGTTGATTTTATAAAAAGATAGGCAATCGCCAAAATAACCCAAGCTAGAGGAAAGGTGTACATCTATTTCTGTTTTTGATAAAATTACCTATAATTTCTTGATGCAAGCAAAAGCATACGCTATAATTTACAATTCACCCTGCTATTTCGACAATTCACTAAAAACGACTACTGTTAAGTATATATTTTCAGCATTTTTGAATTATCAATTATGAAATAAATATCGAAAATGAAAAAATCAAGCTCATTACTATTACTATTCTTACTTCCCCTTTTGGTCTTTGCACAAGACCAAATGACGCAAACCATCAAAGGTACAGTACTAGACAAAGAAGCCGAATATCCGCTTATTGGTGTCAATGTGGTTTTGATTGGTGCTGAAACTTCTATTGGTACAACAACGGACTTTGATGGGACTTTCAAACTTGAGAATGTTCCTCTTGGACGACAGGTCGTACAGTTTTCTTACATTGGTTATGAGACTGTTACTATTCCAAATATCTTGGTCAATTCTGCCAAAGAAATTGTCCTAGACATTCAAATGGAAGAAGACCTAACAGAGCTTTCTGAAGTTGTAGTAACTGCGACCAAAGACCGCCGTAAAGCAGTCAATGATATGACTACTTTGAGCGCGCGCTCGTTCACGATGGAAGAAGTGACACGATTTTCAGGAGCTTTGGGTGATTTGGCTCGTATGGCTCAAAACTACGCTGGAGTAAGCGGTGCTTCTGATAACCGCAACGATATTATTGTACGAGGCAATTCGCCTTCGGCAGTTGTTTGGCGATTGGAAGGAGTAGATATTCCCTCCCCTAATCACTGGGCAACCTTGGGTTCTACTGGTGGCCCAATTTCTATGCTCAATACCAATTCTATGCGATCGAGTGACTTTTTGACGAGTGCTTTCCCTGCCGAATATGGCAATGGTACGGGTGCGGTATTTGATTTACAACTCAAAAATGGCAATACCGATAAATATGAATTTCTGGGGCAAATTGGTTTCAATGGATTTGAAGCTGGTATAGAAGGGCCTTTGAGTATTGGTAAAAACGCTTCTTTTATAGCCAATTATCGTTACTCTACTTTGGGAGTATTCAATGCCTTAGGCATTGATTTTGGGACAGGTGGAGCAGTACCACAATACCAAGATGTTAATTTCAAAATCAATATTCCAACCGAAAAAGCAGGTCGTTTTAGCTTTTGGGGCTTGGGTGGAATTAGCGACATCAATTTTAAACCTGAACCAGATGAAGATAATCTTTTTAGCGAAAGCGATGAAGATTTGGAAACAGGTGCAACTACAGGCATTGTAGGTTTTTCTCACTTATATTTCTTTGACGAAAACACCTCTTCAAAGTTAAATTTGACTCTTTCTTCAGCTGAAAGTTTTGTTACTATTGACGAAATCATCAATCCGAATACAAATATCTTTGACCGTACTTTTTCTTCTTTAAACACACAAGAGAAAGTAGGTATAAATTGGACGCTCAACAAAAAAATAAATGCTAAAAACCGAGTCAAAGCTGCACTCATCTATGATTACTATTCTATTAATGTCAAAGATTCTGTATTGATTGATGATTCGTTTTGGTTTACCGAAGTTGACTTTCAGGGCAATATGGCTTTGTATCGTGCATTTGCGCAATGGCAGCACAAATTCAATGACAAATTAACCCTCAATGCAGGTGTTCATGGTGCTTTGTTGGATTTGAATGATTCTTATTCTGTCGAACCTCGTATTGGATTATCGTATAAAGCCAATGACCGAAGCACTTTTGGTTTAGGTTATGGCCGCCACTCGCAATTGCAACCGCTTCCGATATACTTTAGTAAAAATAGTAACGCCACAGAAATACAAAATAATGCAAATAAAAATCTCGACTTAATCAAAAGTGACCACTTTGTAGCTTCTTGGGACTATTTATTGACCCCAAATATGCGTATCAAAACAGAGGCTTATTATCAAAATCTTACAGATTTAGCTGTTGACCCAGAAGATGGTGATTTTTCAATGGCCAATTTTGGGGCAAATTTTGGTTTTCCCAATCGGGTCGGGTTAACCAATGATGGTACAGGCTCCAATCTCGGATTGGAGCTAACGCTAGAGCAATTTCTCAACAAAGGATTTTATTACCTGATGACTGCTTCTATTTTTGATAGCAAGTACAAAGGTTTTGATGAAGTAGAACGCAATACTTTTTTCAATTCCAATTATGTATTTAATCTTTTGGTAGGAAAAGAATTTAATCTCAACGATAAGTTTGCCTTGACTATTGATGGAAGATTCAATTATGCAGGTGGTCGCCGTTACACGCCGATTGATTTGGAACAATCTATCGCAGCAGGTCGAGAGATTCGTGATATGGAGCGAGTTTACGAAGCTCAATATGCACCTTATATTCGACCCGACATCAAAATTGGTTTTCGGCACAATGCCAAAAAATTCTCACAAACCTTCTCTGTAGATTTACAAAACTTTATTGGTCGCAACAACGAATTTACAAAGCGTTTTGATAACAACACCAATCGTATTAGAACTACATATCAACGAGGATTTTTCCCAGATGTACGTTATCAAATTTTATTTTAGTAACGACGAAAAAATAAGATGAACAAGTTAGAAATAGAGATTTTGTGCCAAGA
>JAHDEQ010000324.1 GCA_020628755.1 Saprospiraceae bacterium | reverse complement strand
AAACGATATTTAGAGAAGCCTTTTTTGCCAGAACGATTGAATAAATATTTGGTGTATAAACCCAAATATTATGTGGATGCCTGTGGGGTATTTATCAGTATCGTGCTATTATTGGTAGGATGTTTTTTTATTTTTTCGGAGTTTGTTTCAAAACTTGAAACTGGTGTTCCGATAATTTGGGTTTTGATTTCGCCTCTTTCTACCTTTGCTTTTTCTTTGGTTTATGTTTCTTATGCTATTTTAAAGAACTTTCTAAAGTATGATTTGCGGCCTAAAAATCCGAATGTTTATAATCCTAAAAAAATCTATCGTGGCAATTGGTTTCGGTGGCTCAATTGGCTGAATATTGTTTGTTCTCTTCTTTATATTTTTACGAACGAATGGTTCTTGGATGGAGCAATTTGGGGATTTTTAGGGACTTTACTTTTTGGAGGATTTATTGGAACGCTTCTCTATTTGACCAATGCGGATGCTTATTTTAGAAATCAAAAAAAGTACGGAGAGTCCTCACTTTATGTCAATTGCATCAAGCAAATTGATGCAAGGTCCGTCCAAGCGGAAATCCAATTCTATAGTGATTCTATTTTTGAATATTGTAAAAATGTCGAACTCTATCTTTTTAAAATCAATGAATATTTTAAAGATAAGGAACATAAAAAGAAAGCCCTTTGCATTTATCATGCAAAGAAAATTGAATTGCATGGCCGCCAAACCATCATACCTTTTGAAATTTTAAAAGAACATCTTGACATCGAACAAGATTTTGATAAAAAAGATGGAATCACGTATTGGTTGGCCGAAGTTCGAGGAGAAGACAAAAAATATTCTGCTGTTTCCTTTCCAGAAATTAGTTTGAAAAAATAATATACATAAGTAGTAAGACAGAAAAATTAATAATTAATTTCTGCTAAGTTCTCACAAAATTTCCTGCATTTATGATTGAAAATCATGCTCTTAGTCAATTTAGTAAGAACGAAATGAATTATAAGTAATTTTGTCTGTCAACTTAGCAGTTAGAAACATACATTAAACTTTGAGTTCTTCTGGCAATTTTTTCTGCGCAAACTAAAGTGTGCGCCACTACTCTACATAAACCACCAAACCTTTGAGATATGAACCTTCGGGATGGTATAAACTCACAGGATGGTCGGGTGCTTGTGAGAGTTTTTGCAATACTCGAACATTGCGTTTTGCCTCAATTGCCGCAGCTACAATGGTATTATAAAACAAACGGTCGTCCACAACTTGCGAACAGGAAAAAGTAAATAAAATACCGCCCGAACTGATTTGCTCTAAGGCCAATTTGTTGAGTCGTTTATAACCTTGAACGGCATTGTGTCGCTTTTTTAGATTTTTAGCGAAAGCTGGAGGGTCAACAATCATCACTTCGTATTGCTTAGTATTGTCCTTTAAAAATTGGAGAACATCGGCTGCATAGGATTTGTGTTTACCTTTAAAATTTCCGTTGAGTTCAACATTTTGATCGGTAAGTGCAATTGCTTTTTCTGAAATATCTACCGAATGAACTTCTTTTGCGCCTGCTTGTAAGGCATAAATCGAAAATCCACCCGAATAGCAAAAGGCATTTAAAACGGTTTTGTCCTTTACATAAGGTGTGATAAATTGTCGGTTAAAACGCTGGTCAAGGAAAAAACCCGTTTTTTGTCCTTCTACCCAATTGACTTGAAAACGATGATTGTTTTCATGTACAATACAGCTTTCGGTATCTCTTAATAAAAAGTCATTGTGTATATTGGCTGCATATTGTTTGGGCAAGACATTTTCGCTTTTGTCATAGATACTTTCGAGTTGGTCATTATAAATATGTTGCAAAGCCCGCGCAATCTCCAAACGTTGTCGATGCATCCCTATCGAATGACATTGTATGACTGCATTTTTGTCGTAAATATCAATGATTAAACCTGGTAAACCGTCGCCTTCGGCATGCACCAAGCGATAGCAATTGGTGCTTGGGTTTTGGGTTAGTCCTAATCGAAACCGATATTCTAAAGCTCTATCGAGTTTATAATTCCAAAAATCTTGATGGAGTACTTTCTTTTCAAAAGAAAATATCCGTACTGCAATACTTCCGTCGTGGTAATGTCCTAATGCTAAAAAATCGCCGTTGGCTGCATAAACTTCTACCACATCGCCGTCAGCAACATCGCCGTCAATCTTATAAATCGCTCCAGAAAATACCCAAGGATGAAATCGTCGGACGGGCTGATCTTTGCGCTTTCTTAAAATGATTTTTGTCATGGGCGCAAAGATAAAAGGAATATCGAATAAGCAACAGGGGAATATCGAAAGTTCGATATTCCCCTGTTGCTTATTTCAGCTTAGTTTTCGAAGCAGGCTTTGCGCAAAGCGAAAAGTTCTTCTTTTGAATTGGCAGATGCTGTGGTTTCATCATCGTAAACAACTTCGATTGGGAAGTTGAGGCTAGGTTTGTCTTGAGTGTCAGGATTGGCGATGTACCAATCTTTCATGGCATTGCGCAATTCTTCTTTTGATTCTCCAGAAATCGTTGAGCCGTCAGGCATGGTCAAAGAAAGTGGAAAAACAATGTCAAAGCATTTTTTGTCAAAACGGTCTTTGATACACCATTTTTTTAGTTCTATCAATTCAGCTCGGCTCATGACTGTTACGACTTCGCCATCGCCTAATTCTACATCAATTGGATATTGCAAAGTAGGTTTTTCTTGCGAATCAGGATTGGCTTCGTACCATGCTTTTATTTCTTCTTTTAGTGCTTGTCGGTCATCGCCTGTGATAGTTGTGCCGTCGGGCATTACAACTGTAATTGGTGTCACTATTTTAAAACAGCTTTTGCGAAAACGCTCGCCAATTCTTGTTTCGGCTTCTTCTTCAAGTCCAAGTCTCATTTCGAGTGTTGGTTCTTCTAATAAGTTTTCGTCTTGGTCTTTATTACAAGCTGTGAATACGCTGAGGCATAGCAATGCTACTAAACAAAAAAGGAAATTCTTCATGTTTTTATAAATTTTAAGTTTTAAAAATGGGAAAAAATGAGTTTGATTTAGGAATGCTGAAT
>JAHDEQ010000323.1 GCA_020628755.1 Saprospiraceae bacterium | reverse complement strand
CCTTCCAAAATATGCGTAAATGTATTGACTTTAAAATCAAAATCATCTGCAACGTGCATGAGCATATTGATTTCGGATTGTACATAAGAGTGGCAAGTGATAAAACGTTTACTGTCTAAAATTTCAGCAATAGTTTCTAAATCCAAATCTCGGCGAAGCGTTGGGTCATTGGCACGTTGGCGTTTTTGGTATTCTTTGGCTCTTGTAAAATAATCGACATAAACTTGCTCGACTCCCATACGAGTATCAGGAAAGCGATTGTTGCCTTGTGCGCGTGAACGTTTTACATTTTCACCCAAAGCAAACTTGATAAAGCCAGCAGCTCCCTCAAATTTCATGGCTTCGGGGGCATAGCCCCAACGCAATTTGATAAGGGCAGACTGTCCACCAATCGGATTACAAGAACCATGTAAGAGTTGAGAAGTCGTAACGCCGCCCGACAATTGACGATAAATATCAATATCATCGGCATCAACAACATCACCAATGCGAACTTCGGCAGTACTTTCTTGGGTGCATTCGTTGACACCACGAGAAATCGCAATGTGCGAATGCTCATCTATAATTCCGCAAGTGAGGTGCTTGCCTATAGCATCAATTTCGGTTGCACCACCTGCACTAAGATTTTGGCCGATTTGAGCAATTTTTCCATTTTGAATAAGGACATCTGTTTCTTCCAAAATACCATCGGATTCATTGGTCCAAACAGTTGCATTTTTGAAGAGGACGGTTTCCTGTTCTGGCTTTTTGCTCCAACCAAAAGCCATTAATGGATAAGTGACTTCGCCTATTTTAGGGTCTTTTTCTTTTTTATCCTTCTTTTCTTCTTTTTGAGAATCGTCTTTCTTCTCTTCGATATTTTTGGGTTTGGCAGTCCATTTAACCCATCGCCCATTTCCTAGTTGACCTGTGCCTGCCCAGCCCTTCGACTCTACTGCGCCTGAAAGGCGTAGCATCCTCTTCTTTCCATCAGGAACAAAGGAAAGCGAGAGCAGACCATTTTGATAAGAATGTTTGACTTTGGTCGTCGTACTATCATTTACAATAATAGAAAATTCTTGTTTATCAGCTTCGCCTTTTACTTTTAAATGATACGTTCCTTTTCCAACCTTTAAATCATAAGTTCCAGCTAAGTCAACAGCATCCAAATCTTTTAAAACATTCGGTTTACCTAAAACCCAGTTGTGATGGATTTTTGTTTTTTCTTCAAAAATTTTTCCCGAAGTAATGATGAAATTGGCAATTTTCCCTTTGGCTAAACTTCCGATTTTGTCACTTGCTTTGAGCAATTTGGCAGGTGTATGTGTCAATGCTTTGAGGGCAGTTTCTTCGCTTAGTCCGTGTTTGATACCTTTACGAATGTTCGCCATCAAGTCCGCTTTTTTCTCCAATCGAAAGGCAGAAAAAGCAATTTCGACACCTATTTTTTCCAAAGAGCCAGCGTTAGTTGGAGCGAGCTCCCAATGTTTAAGGTCACCCAAAACGATCTCTTGTGCGTCTAGCGGGTCTTCTACATCGAAGGCCTTTGGATAATTAAATGTTACTACGACAGGCATGCCTGTTGCTTTGATTTCATCAAGGCGTTGGTATTCGTCTCCTTTTCCGACAAGGATATAGTTTTTATTAAATTCTTTGGCAACTTTGGCTGCACGAAGTGCTTCTTGTTTGTTACCTACCTCAAAAATTTGAGGAAGGTCTTGCATATCGTTCCAGGCTTGCAAAGAGTTGTTAACCTCTTCTTTATAACCATGATTTTTGTACCACATTCCGTCTAGGTAAGTTTGGCGAAGTAAAGCAATTCCGCCCATTAAAGAACCAGGATAAGACTGCGAAGAAGTTCCTTTACGGAAGGAAAAATGATGTGCTGCTTTTTCCTTGACAATCATTTTGTGAGCACGTTCTTCTCCTAAACACACAAGTGTAGATGTTCCTCTTGAAATACCATCGTTATGATGAACATTGGCTGCGCCAAAGCCGATTTTTTGAAGGCTTTTGGCAGTTTTAGTATCTACTTTGAAATGTTGGTGTGCTTGAAATTCTGTTTTTAGAGCTTCATTCCAACTAAATGCACCTTCTTTGTTAGACGTAACTTGGTATTTTCGCCAATCACCACCGCCACCTTTTTTGATTTCGGGCATTCCATAATCGGAATAAATCTCAATAAAGGAAGGATAAATGTGTTTGCCTTTAAGGTCTAAAACAACCGCTTCGTCAGGAACACGAACCGATTTTCCGACGGCTTCAATTTTGCCTTTTTTGATTAGCAAAGTTGCATTTTCAATGGTTTCGTTGTACGAGGTATGAATGGTCGCATTGGTAAATGCATACAAACCATCCCGACTATCGGCAACTCCATTAAAAGGAAAAGTTTGCTGAGCGAGGGCTAGCATTTGGCAACAGCAAAATGCTAGGAGTAAGGTAATTCGTTTCATAATTGCAAATGCGGCCTTAACCGCAAACTTTAATTAGAGCGACTAAAGTCGCTGTTACAATTTTTTTATAAATTTGGCTTCCAAAATAAGATATTTTATGCAAACCAATGATAGGATTCGTTTTTTTGAGGTTTTACGGACAAATATTGCCCAAAATTGGTTTGTAAAAATAACATTGAGTAAAGCAGTCGGTTCAGATAAATCGTTGAAAAATATCTATGGACGTTTGGTAGAAATCAAAGGTCAAAAAATGTTATCGTTTACGTATCGTTTTAGGACGAAAGATGAAGTCAAAAATTTTACTATAGAAGAAGGAATCGAACAAATTGATGCTTGGATCGGATCGGCATTTCTCAATGCCGACTTGTTGACGACGGAGTCCGATTGGTCTTTACAACTCAATAAAAAACGCAAAGCTCGACTTTTCGAAAAACCTGCGACTCATTCTGAACAAGCCGATACTGCACATGATAAGTCTAAAAAGAAATGGATTGACCCTAAAACAGCGATGTACTTGGTCAAAATGGGCGTTACCAATCAACAAGGAGAAATTCTAAAATCAGGTCAAAAGAAATTTCGACAAATCAATAAGTATGTTGAAATTATGGATGGGATTTTTAGAAA
>JAHDEQ010000072.1:17303-19102 GCA_020628755.1 Saprospiraceae bacterium | reverse complement strand
GTAATTACCCGAACATGGACAGCGACAGACGCTTGTGGAAATATAGCAACATGTGACCAAGTTATAACAGTAGAAGACAGTACAGCACCTGTAATCACTTGCCCAGCAAGTTTGACTTTAGAATGTACAGAGTCAACTGCAACTGCTGATACAGGTACGGCTACCGCAACGGATAATTGCGATGCTGCACCAGTAGTTACTTTCGCTGATGCAGTAGTTGTGGGAGCTTGTCCGCAAGCTGCTACAATCACCCGTACATGGACAGCAACAGATGCCTGTGGTAATGCAACAACTTGTGATCAAATTTTAGAAATTATAGATACAACACCTCCTGTACTTTCGGCGCAGCCTGCTGATGAAACAGTAGATTGTACGGCTGTACCAGCAGTACCAGTTATTACAACTAGCGACAACTGCGACCCAGCTCCTAGTTTAGATTTTACAGAAACAATTACTCCTGGTGCATGTGCAGGAGATTACCAAATATTCCGTTCTTGGTCTTCTATTGATGCTTGTGGAAATGGAGCTTTCCATACACAACTTATCACAGTTCAAGATGTAACAGCACCAACTGCTTTGTGTACCAATTTGACCTTAGAAATTGATGAATGCATTGGTTCTTTAACAATTACTACTGCTGATATTGACAATGGTTCAAGTGACGATTGTACAGCTCAAGGAGACTTGATTTTGACTCTTGATATAGATACTTTTACTTGTGCTGATGAAGGCGATAATACAGTTACATTGACGGTAGCTGATGGTTGTGGAAATGCAACTACTTGTCAAGCAGTTGTAACTATCATTGTAGATATAGCAGCACCAACTACTACCAACAACTTTTTCTGTGCAGAAAAAGCATCAAATGCTGCAAACTTCCTTACGGCTAAGTGCGAAGATACTTGCAATGGTGCGCCTGCTCCAACCGTTTCTTGGTGGACAGCGGCAACTGGTGGTACTCAATTAGCTATCGGAGAAGCATTTGACCCAACGGCAAGTGGAGTATTTGACCCAACTGTTCCAGGTTGTTATGCTTTTTATGCACAATGTGAGTATGCTGTAGGTTGCGTAAGTGACCGTGTGCCAGCTTATTTTGAAGTTATCAATTGCGATACGGATTGTACGGATGGTTGCGAATACTACTTAGTATTGGAAGACGCTGGTGCTAATGGTTGGGACGGAGCAAGTATTGATGTTTCTATTGACGAAGCATGGCCAGCTACCAATTATAAATTAAACAATACAGACTGTGAATCTGCTTATAAAGTTATTCCATTATCTGTAACGGATGGAGCAACTATTGATTTGGCTTATTGGACAGGAGCGTATGAAGTGGAACACGCATGGAAATTGCTCGACGCAAGCTACAACATTGTTGTAGCAACTGGCTATGATGCTTTGGCTTGCAACACAGTCGTACCAAATATTCCTACACATAGAGAAAAAGCAGCTTGTCCTACTTGTTGTGATGACGAATTAGAAGATTATACTGTAAGAATTACCTTAGGTGATTTTCCTGAAGAACAATCTTGGGAAATTTACACAGGTACAGGTGTAGCGCAAGGGCCAAAAGTATTTGGCATCAATGCCAATACTTATGCAGGTCAAGCTCCTGGTACTGAAATAACTTATGATATTCAATTAGATAAATGCGAAACTTATACTTTTGCAGCTTTCGATGGTTTCAACGATAGTTGGGGCGGAGGTACTTGGGAAATTATTACAGCAAATATTTCTTATGGTACAGAAATCACAGATACAGGTGATGCTTTATATGGTAATTCTTTAGTATTGAGTGG
>JAHDEQ010000072.1:0-17203 GCA_020628755.1 Saprospiraceae bacterium | reverse complement strand
TATGTTGATGGAGAAGGTGTAGTAAGCGTGGCAGGTCTTCCTGCGGGCGACCACTTATTGGTACAATCAACTACTTATTGCGATGGTATCATTTCTAAATGTACAACTGCATTAGATATTGTTAGAGATGTAAATCCTACAATGACTTGCAACGATTTAGTACACATTATTTTAGGTACACCAGAATGGGATGACGACGACAATCAAACAGGTAATCCTTACCAAGACGACTTAGGAGAATGCGTTGTATTGGTAACACCTGATATGGTCTTAGAAATGCCAAATGTTTGTGAAGACGAGTACAAAGTAACCATCTTGGGTGCTGACGGACAGCCTTTGGTTGTTTATGATGTTGATGGCTTGCCATTGGATGAAGCAGGTTTGCCAATTCCAGAAGGTAATCAATCTTCTATCGTAGCAAACAATTTGGTAAGTGCCGAGCAAGCAGGTCAAACCTTGACTTATGTTATCGAACACATCGAAAGCGAAAACAAATGTTGGGGAGAGCTATTAGTTGAAGATAAATATGCTCCTAGCATTACTTGTTTTGACTATGATGTAGCTTGTACTAACCCTAATGCTTTAGATGAATTTTATTCAAATACAGAAACCTATGCTCCTAGCATGGAAATACCTGCTAACATAGCTGGTGGTACTCCTGGTGCTGTTTCTAATACTTTTATCCCTGTCAATTTGCCATGTGGGGCATTGGGAGAAATGGTACAAGGTATTTCTGTATCGGTTGATGTTACACATACTAATATTGAAGATGTATCTATCATCTTACATGCTCCTACAGCTACAGGTATTCCTGCAATTACACTAGCAGGCAATGGCGACGTAGCAGAGAGTAATACCTTCAGTGGAGGTGCTTTAAATGCCTTCTTAGGATTGCCATGTGGACTTACTGCAAGTACAAGCCCTGAAGATTTTATTACTGAAAACAGTGGAGCTAATGTACCTGACAATGTAGGTGGTACTTGGTATATCCAAATCATTGATAACAATGAACATATATTTGATGTACCAGCAGAACCTTATGGTGGAGGAGAAGTTACAGCAGCTTCTATCTCTTTGACTTGCGGATTTGAATTTCCTTATGCAGCTTATGATTGTACATTGGCGGGAGTTACTTTATTGTCAGAAGAAATCGTAGAAACACACTGCGACCAAAGCGAGTGGAATGGTTCAAAAATCATCCGTATTTGGGAAGCAAGCGATGCCTTTGGACGTACTTCTACTTGTACTCAAACTGTTGGTTTGAAAGCTCCTACAATGGACGAAATTATTAAACCTAGCGATGTTGTTTTAGAATGTACAGGACAAACAGCCGAAAGCATCACAGCAGCCGAAGCTGGTGGGCCTAGCGTTGATTGTTTTGAACTTAATGACGATGCACATCATGGCTTATGCGATATTTCTTACACATTTGACGACTTAGTATTACCTACTTGCGGACAAGGCTACAAAATTATTCGTACTTGGACATTTATCAACTGGTGTTCTGGTGTAACCAAGACGATGGAGCAACTTATCAAAGTTGAAGATACAACTGGACCTACTATTAATATAGACGACATTGTTTCTAACTCTGCTGTTTATGAGTGTAGTGCTAATATCCAGTTCAACGAAGCAGTAAGTGATGCTTGTTCAGGAGTAGAATCTATTTCTGTAAGTTATACACTTGGAGGAGGAGCTTATGCTGCTGACAATTTAGTGATTATAGATGTTACCAATGGCGGTACATTAAGTGACTTACCCGTAGGTGTAACTGAAATCTTGGTGAAAGCTCAAGATGGATGTTTGAATACAACTGAAGAATTGGTTAGTGTAACTATCGAAGATAACACTGCACCAGTTGCCGTTTGTGACGACAACTTTCACGTATCTTTAGGTTCAGAAGGAGAGGCTTGGATTTATGCCGAAGATGTAGATGAAGGTAGTTGGGATAATTGTGGAGTTGCTTCTATCGAAGTTCGCCGTGCTGACGGATGTTTGGGCGAATCAGTGTGGGCAGAAGCTGCGCCAGTAGCTTGTTGCGATTTGGGACAAGAGGTTGTTATTGAATTAAGAGTTACTGACAATGCTGGTAATAGCAATATTTGTTGGCAAACCGTTTTCGTTGAAGATGCGATAGCACCAGTTATCACTTGTGCTCCAGACAAAACGATTGATTGCAACGACCCAGCTATCCACGATCCATTTAGCAAACCAGTGGCTACTGACAACTGTAATGCTACCATCACATTTGTAGAAAGCGGAGAGCTTAACCAATGTCAAGCTGGTACACTCAGAAGAACTTATACTGCAACTGACGGAAGTGACAAGTCTCAAGATGTTACTTGTTCTCAAACCATCACAGTAGAGCACGTTTCTGACTTTATCGTACAATTCCCTGATGACATGACTTTGACGAATTGTGCTATTCAAGATTCAGGTGCGCCGATTGTAACCAACGACGATTGTGAGTTGGTGGCTATCAGCCATGAAGATTTGATTTTGACTATTGTTGATGATGCTTGCTATAAAATTGAGCGTACATGGACAGTTGTTAACTGGTGTATTTATGATAATGACAATGCAGATAATACAGATTTAGGTATTCCACAACCGCTTCCACGTACTTATCAAGATGATGATGGTTATTTCCAATACACACAAATCATCAAAGTATTGGATAGCGAAGGCCCAGAAATTACTTGTCCTGGCGACCAAACGTTCTGCGACCTTACTGACGGTTGCGAAGGTCCAGCGGACTTAGTGCTTGAAGCTACAGATGCTTGTTCGGGCGATGCTGCTTTGGAATACACCTATAAGATTGATGCTAATAATGATGGAACTTTTGATATTGTTGACACAGGAAACGATGCAAGTGGTGTTTATCCTTATGGAACACACTTAATCAAGTGGATTGTAGAAGATGGATGTGGCAACACAAGTACTTGCCAGTACTTGTTTACGATTGAAGATTGCAAAAACCCAACACCAGTTTGTTTACATGGAATCACTATTCCTAATATGCAAAACAATGAATGTGTTGATGTTTGGGCTTCTGATTTATTAGAGTATGCTTTCGATAATTGTTCAAACAGCGAATATGTAGAAGCATCTGTTAAAATGCGTTTGGCAGGTAGCCTTATGCCACTTACGACTTCTATGGAGTTCTGTTGCAAGGACTTAGGTACAACCTTAGTTGAAATTTGGGTAGAAGATGAAGCAGGAAATTCTGACTATTGTACAACTTATGTTGTCTTACAAGACAATAATGGCGACTGTCCTGCTGATGAGTCACGTGCAACTATTGCAGGTACTATCGAAACTGAATACGGCGAGCAAGTAGAAGATGTAGAAGTTGGTTTGAGCCAAGGCGAGAACATAGCTACTACTGGAAACAATGGTTCGTTTGCATTCCAAAATTTGGTGACGAACGAAGACTACAGTGTAATTCCGCTTAAAGACAATGACCCACTCAATGGTGTAAGTACATTTGATATTGTATTGATGAGTCAGCATATTTTGGGAATCAACAACCTTGATTCGCCTTACAAAATGATTGCTGCTGATGTTAATAATGATGGTATCATTACGACCTTTGATATTGTTCAAACTCGTCAATTGATTTTATATGTTATCAATGACTTCCCATCCAGTACTTCTTGGAGATTTGTGGATAGCGATTTTGCTTTCCCGAATCCTCAAAACCCTTGGATGACCACTTTCCCTGAAAGAATAGACATCGAGCCATTGACACAAGACGAATTGTTGGCAGATTTTGTAGCTATCAAAATTGGTGATGTAAGTCAAGATGCAGTGACAAACTCGTTATTAGGTGCTGAAGAAAGAAATATCAATGGTACATTGAATTTCTTGATTGAAGACCAACAATACACCAACGGCGATAGAGTAGTGGTTGACTTTTTGGCAAAAGATTTTGATGCTATCAATGGTTATCAATTTACATTAAATTTTGATGCGGATGCAATGGAATTTGTTGATGCTAAGGCGGGCGCATTAGCTGTCGCTAATGCCAACTTTGGTTTCAACTTTGTACAAGAAGGCGTAATCACAGCATCATGGAATGAAGCGCAAGCTCAAAAAGTTGCTGACAATGAAGTACTTTTCTCATTAGAATTTAAAGCTACTAAAGCGATTCGTTTGAGTGATGCAATTGGAATCAATAGTCGTTATACACGTGCAGAGGCATACAACCAAACTGGTTTGTTAGATGTCGCCCTTGTATTTGATACAGATAATGGTTTAGTTGTTACTAGCGGAGCATTTGAATTGTTCCAAAACCAACCAAATCCATTTAATGATGTCACAACTATTGGATTCAACTTGCCACAAGCAAGCAAAGCAAGTCTTAAAATATTTGATGTGAATGGCCGTGTTTTGAAGCTGGTTTCTGGCGAATATAACAAAGGTTATCACCAAATAGACGTAAACAAAGCAGATTTACAAGCAACAGGCGTACTTTACTATGAGTTGAGTACAGCTAATAATTCTGCAACAAAAAAGATGATAATTTTAGACTAATAAGTTAAAAAATATTGTCACATTTTCAGGGCATATGGTGAAAACTATATGCCCTGATTTTATTATATTCGTAAAAATTAAATGTATTAAATACCCTTTTCAGGTTATACTTTAGGAAGAGTAAATACTATATCTTTGTAACTAATAAAAACAGATAACTTTAATTGTCTGTTTCCCATACCTTTTACAATTTCCCATATTCCCGATCAAGTTTGAAATTTGAAATCATTTGACTTTCAAGTACATGTTGTTATTGTACTTGATATTCTTGTTTAATCCTAATTTATTTAACAATGAAAAAATTAGTCCAATTGTCTTTTGTGGTATTGGTTGTATTGTGTTCGCTTAGTGTGGGAAATACATTAAAGGCACAGTCTAACGAAAACCCTTGGATGAACTACATTAAAACAGGCGATGAAAGTATAGAACTTCCTGATTATATGAATCGCTCATTACGAGAGTTGGCCGATTTGTACAATGAAGCTCACAATACTTCATTGACGACGGATGAAATAAAACCAAAATGCATAGCCAATGTAGCTAATCGTAATGATTGGTTAACGGTTGTTGACCATTTTAGGGGAGTTTCTGATAAGAGTGCTCATGCAGCAGAAAGATTGACTCATGTCATGAATATCTACTTAGAGTAGATATGAGAGATTCTTCCCCTAACTTATTAATCAATTAGAACAATTTTAATTTGGTTCCCATGAAAATGAAATTTTACAAGTTTTTTTCCATACTTACATTTTTATTATTCCTTTCAAACTTCACTAATGCCCAGTTGAGCGTAACGGCCAATAGTACCGCTACGGCTTTGGCTACTAATCTTGCAGGACAAGGAGTTTCTATTACAAACGCTACTTTGGTATGTCCCAATGATGGAGCAGGTACTTTTGATGGTTCTACCTCCAATATAGGTTTGGGTAGTGGTGTTTTATTAACTTCTGGTTCGGTTAATGATGCTCCAGGCCCTAATAATTCTGGAAGTACTGGTACAAATGGCTTTGGTGCACTTGACCCTGATTTACAGAGTTTAGAGCCAGAGCACGATTGCGATGCTTGTGTATTGCAATTCGATTTTGTACCTCTAGGAAACACAATTACATTTAATTATGTATTTGCATCAGAAGAATATCCTGAGTTTTTCTGTGGTAGTTTCAATGATGTATTTGGTTTCTTTATTACAGGACCCAACCCTTCAGGAGGAACGTACAATGCTCAGAATATAGCATTGATTCCTGGTTCTACAACACCTGTAGCTATCAATAATGTTGGCCCAGGAACATGTAATGGAGTAAATAACAGCAACCTTTATATGGATAACAATCAAAACACAGTAGAATATGACGGTTTTACTGTTGTATTACCTGTTACCGCAAATGTTGTTCCTTGCCAAACTTATACCCTCAAATTGGGTGTTGGAGATGGAGGAGACTGTATTTACGATAGTGGTGTATTTATCGAAGAAAATTCTCTGGTTTCAGTTGGTTACTTAGCCAATGGCGAAGACATTTCTGTTTCCTGCGAAGCAGAAACCTGCTCTAGCGAATTAGTAGAGCTAGAAATTACCAATGGAGATGCTTTAACATGGTCTATTTCGCCAACTACAGGTGTAACTATGACTTCAGCAACTGAATTTGATATTGTAACTGCTAGTTCACAGACATATATGCTTACAGGGACAAGTGCTTGTAATACGGTTACAAAAGATATTACTATTACTGTTTCTTCTGATGCACAAGCAAATATAGCTCCTGCAGGAATGATAGGATGTGCAGGACAAGCGGTAGTATTAGATGGCTCTGCTTCAATGGGTTCTACTTTCTTATGGTCAGGTCCAGGTATAGTTAGTGGTGCTACCACTAACACGGCAACAGTCAATGTACCAGGTACTTATACTTTAACAGTTACGGATGCTGCAAGTGGATGTATGGATGAAGCATCAGTAAATGTTGCTGGTGGAGCGGATATTCAAAACCCTGTTATCAATACTTGTCCTCCTAGTAGAATATACCAAGGTTGTGATACAAACGATATTGGAACACCTGATTTAGCATTTTCTACAGCAGTGACTCCTGTGACTAATTTTACAGCAATTGGGGGAGTAGCCTCTGACGACTGTGGAATAGCAACTATAACTTATATTGATACACAAAACGGAACTTGTCCGACTGTTGTCAGTCGTACTTATACCATTACAGATACTGCAGGGAATACAACCGAATGTACACAAACCATAACCATACAGGATTCAACTTTACCTGTATTAAATGGTGTTCCTGCAAGTACTACTGCATCTTGTGAAAATATACCAACATCTACTTCACCTACAGCTACCGACAATTGCGATCAGAGTGTTAGTATTTCTTTTGAAGAAACAACGACACCAGGTAGTTGTGATGATACTTTTACCTTAAATAGAACTTGGACAGCAACGGATGATTGTGGAAATTCAGCAGTATCTACACAATTTATTACAGTGAGTGATAATACAAGTCCTGTATTATCTGCTTTTCCAGCAAATACAGTTGTAGAATGCGATCAAGTGCCTCCTGCTGAAACTTTAACTGCTACCGATAATTGTGACCCTAATGTTCCAGTTATTTTTAGTGAACAAATGAATGCTGGAGCTTGTGCAGATGGCTTCCAAATCACAAGAACTTGGGAGGCTACTGACCGTTGTGGTAACTTAGCTGCACACGTTCAACTTATTACAGTAGAGGATAATACACCTCCTGTAATTACTGGAGTACCAGCGAGTGGACTTGTAGAATGTGACCAAGTACCACCTGCTCCCACACCGACTATTACAGATAATTGTACGCTAAATCCAAATATAGATTTTGTAGAAAATATTGTCCCAGGAAGTTGTGATGATGCCTTTACCATCACGCGTTCTTGGACAGTAACAGATGATTGTGGAAATGTTGTTTCTGAATCTCAAACTTTGACGGTAGTGGATACAACAGTTCCTGTTTTATCTGAAACACCTGCTAATATTACAGTAGAGTGTGATGCTATTCCAACACCACCTACGGTAACTGCAACAGACAATTGTACTCCAGATATTACGGTTAGCTTTGTCGAGCAAACTAATCCTGGTACTTGTGATGGCAGTTCTCAAGTTGTTCGTACTTGGGAAGCAATAGATCTTTGCGGCAATTCAGCTACACATACGCAATTAATCACAGTAGAAGATACAACGCCTCCTACAGTTATTTGTCAAGATATAACAGTTTCACCAGATCCTGCAACGGGTATGGTAACTATTACACCAAATGACATTGATAATGGAAGTACTGATAACTGCTCCGCAGTTACACTTTCTTTAGATATAAGCACTTTCAGTTGTTCAGTTTTAGGAGATACTCCCGTCGTTTTAACCGCTACTGATGCTTGTGGAAATAATAGTTCTTGTCAAGCCAATGTCTTTGTCAATTCAAGTGTTGAATCACCAAAAACACGCAATGCCTTCCATTGCATTGGCAAAGAAGTTAGTATGAATGAAGGTTTAGAAGCTATTTGCGCAAGTTGTGATGCGGGAGGTACATCAACTGTAGAATGGTACGACGCAGAATTCGGAGGTAATCTTGTTGGAACAGGACCATTTTTCCACCCTGTTGGTGCAGGAATTGTACCTGATAATCAAGAAGGATGTTATACTTTTTATGCACAATGTTTTTGCGATACTGAAGTTTGTCCAAGTTTCCGAACTAAGGCAAGTTTCCAAGTATTGGATTGCGAAGTTTCTTGCGAAGATGGTTGTACTTATTTTCTAGTATTAGAAGATGAAGGTTGCAATGGTTGGGACGGTGCAAGCATTGATGTTTCTGTAAATGAAGCATGGCCTGCAACCAATTATAAACTACAACCAAGCGATTGCAATGGCTTTGGAAATTATATGGTAGTACCTGTACAAGTTAACGATGGCGGTACTATAGATATAGCTTATTGGAATGGCGCATTTGAATTAGAACACGCTTATGCTGTTCTCAATCATGCTAAAGATACGATTTATGCATCAGGTTATGATGCGAATAATTGCAATAATACTACACCAAGTGTAACGCCTCAGCGCATCAAAGCGAATTGTCCTGCTTGTTGTATCAATGAGTTTGAAGACTATACAGTACGTATAAGAATGGGCGATTTCCCAGAAGAACAATCTTGGGAAATATATGAAGGTGCTGCAGATACAGTTGCTCAAGGGCCACAAGTATTTGGCATAACTGCCAATACTTATGCAGGTTTAGCTCCAGGTACCGTAATGACACATGATATTCAATTAGAAAAATGCAAAACTTATACCTTTGTTGCATTTGATGGTTTCAACGATAGTTGGAATGGAGGTTCTTGGGAATTGATTACATCAAATATTTCTTATGGAACAGAAATCACAGATACGGATGATGCATTCTATGGTAATTCTTTGGTTTTGTCTGGTCCAGCTGATGCAGCCTTTATAGATGAAGAACGAATAGACTTTACCTTACCTTGCCAAAATTGCTATGATGCACCCATCCTTTTGGATGGAGCAGATGCTGCGACTTGTGTTTGGTCAGGAGATATACCCGTGAATGAACCTTATGTATGTTATCCAAACTGCAACCATGCTTTACCAGCAGGTTGTGTAGGAGAGGAGTTAATAGTACTGGTCAATGGCGATCCAAATGCGCCATTGAGTGTAGCAAATGGTCCATTTTCATATACCAATGGAGTAGGTACAGTAGCTGTTGCTGGATTGCCAGTTGGTCATCATGAAGTAGTACAAGTAACAACTTATTGCGATGGTATCATCACAAAATGTACTACTGATTTGATTATTGTAAATCAAGTTGATCCTAATTTGACGTGCAATGATTTAGTTCACATCAGTTTGGGAACTCCAGAATGGAATGATGATGATAACCAAACAGGAAATCCATTCCTTGATGATTTGGGTGAATGTGTTATCGAAATCACACCTGATATGGTACTCGAAATGCCAACATTCTGCAATGACGAATATAAAGTTGTTATTTTAGATGAAAACCAACAACCTTTAGTCGTTTATGATGTAGATGGATTCCCATTAGATGAAGCAGGTTTCTCAATTTTCCCAGGCAATCAATCTTCTACACCAGCTCACAATTTTGTGAGTGCAGCACAAGCAGGTCAAACCTTGACTTATGTAGTAGAACACATTTATAGCGACAATAAATGTTGGGGGGAAATCTTAGTAGAAGACAAATACAATCCAACGATTGTTTGCGAAGACTATGAATTGGCCTGTACGCATCCAAATGCTTTGGATGAGTTCTATTCTCAAACCAACACTTATACACCAAGTATGGAGCTACCTGCAAACATTGCAGGAGGTACGCCAGGACTTGTTTCCAATACATTTATACCAATAAATTTACCTTGTGGTCCTTTTGGTGAGGTTATACAAGGATTAGAAGTAGCAGTAGATTTAACACATACTAACATTGAAGATATAATTATTATTTTACACGCTCCTTCTGCTGTGAATCTTCCAGCCATTACCCTTGCGGGCAATGGTCAGGTAGAAGAAAGCAACACCTTTTCTGTAGGAGCTTTAGCTGGTTTGCCATGCAGCATTACAGCTAGTACAAGTCCAGAAGACTTTATTACTGAAAATAGTGGTACTAATAATGTGCCTGACAATGTTGGAGGTACTTGGTACATCCAAATCATTGATAATAACGAACATATATTTGATAACCCACCTGAACCTTATGGCGGTGGCGAAGTTACAGCAGCTTCTATTACCTTGTCTTGTGGATTCCCATTCCCTTATGGTGCGTATGATTGTACCTTGGCAGGTGTGAGTTTACTTTCTGAAGAAATTGTAGAAACCAACTGTAACCAAGTTGATTGGAATGGTGCTCAAATCATCAGAGTTTGGGAAGCCGTTGATGCTTTTGGCAATAGTTCAAAATGTACTCAAACGGTTAACCTCAAAGCTCCAACAATGGATCAAATCAGAAAACCAGGTGACCTTACTTTAGAATGTACAGGCCAAAGTCCTGAAAGTATCACACCAGAAACTTCAGGTAGGCCAGGTTTTGATTGTTTTGCAATGAATCAAACAGACCATCATGGTCTTTGCGATATTTCTTACACCTATGAAGATTTAGTATTACCAACTTGTGGTCAAGGCTATAAAATCATTAGAACTTGGACTTATATCAATTGGTGCTCAGGCGTGACTAAATACGAAGAGCAAGTAATAAAAGTAGATGATACAACAGGCCCTACTATTAATGTAGATGATATTGTTTCTAATACGGCTGTTTATGAATGTCAAGCAGACTTATCTTTCAACGAAGCGGTGACTGATGGCTGTTCAGGTGTCGAATCTATCGAAGTGCGCTATACTCTAGGCGGAGGCGCATATGGCTCGGATGACCTTGTTATTGTAGATGTTACCAATGGAGGAACACTAGATAATTTACCATTAGGTGTAACTCAAATCATGGTAATTGCTAAAGATGCTTGTTTGAATGTAACAGAAGAATTAGTTAGCATTACAATAGAAGATAATACAGCACCCGTTGCCGTCTGCGACGACAACTTACACGTTTCTTTAGGTTCTGATGGACAGGCTTGGGTATATGCAGAGGACATAGATGAAGGTAGTTGGGACAACTGCGGTATCGCATCCATCGAGGTGCGCCGAGTTGGAGGCTGCTTAGGAAGTAGTGCTTGGTCAGATGCTGCACCATTAGATTGTTGTGACCTAAATCAAGATGTAACGATTGAATTGAGAGTAACAGATAATGCAGGCAATAGTAATATTTGTTGGCAAACCGTTTTGGTTGAAGATGCCATTGCACCAACCATTACTTGCCCTGATAATGTAACCGTAGATTGTAGTGCAGTTGCCCTACATTCAATGGATTTTGGCGACCCAATCGCTGATGATAATTGTTCAGTAAACTTAGAATATAGCGAAACTGACGACCGTGACCAATGCAAAGCTGGTACTATTACACGTCGTTGGACTGCTAGTGATAATTCTGATAAATCACAAGATGCTTCTTGTACACAAAGAGTTACGGTCAATCATGTAAGTGACTTTATAGTACAGTTTCCACCTGATGCTACTGTTAATACTTGTCCTGATGATTTGGGCTTGTCTGGCGAACCTACAATATCAGATGACGACTGTGAGTTATTAGCCATCAATTACGATGATTTGATACTTACAATTGTTGATGATGCTTGCTATAAAATTGAACGTACTTGGACGGTTATTAACTGGTGTATCTATGATAATGAAAATACGGATGTTACAGATTTGGGTATTCCTCAACCATTACCAAATACTTATCAGGATGATGATGGCTACTTCCAATACACTCAAATCATCAAAGTTTTAGATAGTGAAGCACCTGTTATCACTTGTCCTGGAGACCAAACCTTCTGTGATTTGACAGAAGATTGCGAAGGCGAGGCGCAACTTACGATAGAAGTTGAAGATGGCTGTTCTCCTGCTGATGTTTTGGAATATACTTACAAAATTGATGCTTTCAATGATGGTTCTTTTGATATTGTAGAAACAGGCAATGATGCGACCAATGTTTATCCTTACGGAACACACCTTATCAAATGGATTGTTGAGGATGGTTGCGGTAACACAAGCGAGTGCAGCTACTTATTTACCATCGAAGATTGTAAAAATCCAACGCCAGTTTGCTTAAATGGTATCACTATCGAAAATATGCAAACAGGTTGTGTCGAAGTACCAGCCACAGCATTATTAGAGTATGCTTTTGACAACTGTAGTTCAGATGAGTTTGTAGAAAATACCGTTAAAATTAAGCGAACCAATTTTGCAGGTTCACCAAGCAATTCGGTAACACTTTGTTGCGATGACTTAGGAATTATTCCAGTAGAAATCTATGTAGAAGATGAGGCAGGAAATGTTGATTTTTGTGTAACTTATATAGATGTACAAGACAACTTAAATAACTGTCCGCAAGACCTTTCCAGAGCAATCATTGGAGGAAGTGTTGAGACAGAACAAGGCAATATGGTGGAAGATGTAATGATGGAAGTTGCAGGAGGTAGTAGTACCTTCTTGCCGACTACACTTGATGGAACATACAGTTTCCCTAGTTTGAATATGTATCAAAATTACACCATTACACCAGAAAAGAACCACGAACCAACCAATGGAGTTTCTACTTTTGATTTGGTCGTGATGAGCCAGCATATTTTGGGAGTCAATTATCTAACATCGCCTTATCAAATGATAGCAGCCGATGTGAATAATGATGGTCATATTACGACATTCGATGTTGTACAGACTCGACAGTTGATACTATTTATCTTACAGGATTTTCCTGAAAATAGCTCATGGCGTTTTGTTGATAAAGACTATATGTTCCCGAATCCACAAAATCCTTGGGTAGAGGCATTCCCTGAAGTTGTCAATTTTGCTTCTCTTGATCAAGATGAGTTAGCAACGGATTTTATAGCTATCAAAATTGGAGATGTTACAGGCGATGCCCTAACCAATGCCAATCAAGTAGAAGAACGAAATCTGAATGGTACACTTAATTTTAGAATTGAAAACACAAATCTTGAACAAGGACAAAGCATTGAAATTCCTGTAAAAGCAAGTAATTTTGATAATATTACAGGCTTCCAATATACTTTACATTTTGATGCTAATGCAATGGAATTTGAAGGTGTTAAACCTCGAGCGATTCACATGAGCGATGCTCATGTGGGCACGACTTATATCGAAGAAGGGATTTTAACAAGCTCTTGGAATAGTAGCGAAGCCAAATCATTTGATGCCGAGACCGCATTATTTGTCTTGGTTTTCAAATCAAAAGCCAATCAAGACTTGGAAAACGCTATTGCTATTAACAGTCGTTATACCAAAGCAGAAGCCTATAATAATACAGGAATGCTTGATGTAATATTGGAAGTACAAAGCGAAAATGGCATCCAAGTAGCTGAGCAAGTTTTTGAATTGCATCAAAATCAACCGAATCCATTTAATGGAGAAACGATGATAGGCTTCACTTTACCACAAGCATCAGCGGCTACACTAAAAGTCTTTGATAGCAATGGTAAACTCCTAAAAATAATCAACGGTGATTTTGCAAAAGGTTATAATCAAGTTCAGTTGACCACCAAAGAATTAGGTGTCAACGGATTATTGTACTATGAATTGACTACCGATTCAAATTCTGCTACCAAGAAAATGCTTTTGTTAGAATAAAGATTGATATTTGATTATCTAGACGATTCTAAAAAATAGAATTATAAAAATGCACTTACCTTTTTTGGGTAAGTGCATTTTTTTGTGGATTAATCAAAAAGATTGATGTATCTTGCAAACATGAGCAGACACAATGACCAAAAAATAGGAGACGTTTTAAAAAACATGGTTGACCAAATGAAAAATAAAGGTCGCCTTCACCAAACCCGTATTCGCTCGGCTTGGGATAAGCAAATGGGCAAAACTATTGTCACCTATACTACTTCTATTTATCTACGAAAAAAGACAGTCTATATTAGCATTTCCTCTGCTCCGCTCCGCAACGAATTGACTTACAGCAAAGACAAAATAAAAGAAATTCTCAACAAAGAACTCGGTGAAGAACTCATCGAAAAAGTTGTGATTCGATAATAAAAAAAGGACTTGGAAATCTTCCAAGTCCTTTTTTGTTAAAGTAGAGAAATTGGTGAAACAAGAAAAAATCACCAAGGATGTAGAGCTATTGCCATAAGCAAAATTGAGCTAGCGTTTGGGATCTACAACTGAACTTTCTATGTTTTTCTTTTCTTTTTCTTAGCAGCAGGAAACAATACATTATTCAAAATCAAACGATAGCCAGGTGAATTTGGATGTAAATTCAAATCCGTTTCAGGATCATTTACAAAATGACGATAATCTTCGGGGTCATGACCACCATAAAAGGTAAAGAAACCCTGTCCCATTGGACTATGAATATATCGAGCTTCGCCCGCAGGCTTATTTTCGCCCATGATAAGAATATTCGATTTGATATGCGTTTTTAGGAAAGCTGTCGTTTGTCCCATAAAACCTTTGACCGTGCGAGTGTGGCACTGAGTCAACATCGAAGGAACAGGATCCCACTTGGCCGAGAAATCGAATAAGGTAAAATAATCCCTTTCTGCATTGACTTTTCGAGTCAAACTATGGTCAATGGTAGAATATTCGTAAACCATTGGATTTTTCATCAATTCAAAATCTTTAAACGCAAAGGTTTTTGAAAAATCGAGGTTTTGTTGTGCATTTGGATTTGGTGGGTCGCCATCATACATATGGTCGCAAATATCCGTACCATCTGCGGCGAGTGCAATATCATAGGTATCGGTAGCCGAACACATCGCAAACATAAAACCTCCGCCCACGACGTATTCTTGTATTTTTTTGACAACGGCTAGTTTGAGTTGAGATACTTTTGCAAAACCATTTTCGGTAGCCAAAGCCTCTAAGCGACGCACATACTCCTTATACCAAGAAGTATTGTGATGCGAGCGATAAAAACGCCCAAACTGCCCCGTAAAATCTTCATGGTGCAAGTGCAACCAATCATATTCGGTCAATTTATCATCCAAAACCTCATTGTCATAAACGACATCATAAGGGATTTCGGCATAAGTCAAAACCATCGTAACGGCATCGTCCCAGGGTTGTACTTTTTCGCCTCTCGCATTAAAATCGGGTGTATAAACCGCAATTTTTGGAGCAACCTCTAATTTAATTACATCTTGATTGACCTCTGGGTTGCCAATTTCACGCTGAATTTGTGCGAAAGCAGCATCAGGTATGATTTCAAAACTTACATCACGAATAATGGATTCTTTTTCAAAAACTTTATTGTGTTTAAATGCAAAAGAACCACCTCTATAATTGAGTAGCCAAAAACACTCCGAACCAGCATCAAGCGCCCAGTAGGTGAGTCCATAGGCTTTGAGATGGTTTTTTTGTTTTTCGTCCATCGGAAGAAGCATATATGCCGCTTGTACTTGCGCCGCAAGTACCATGAACAAGAAAAACAAACTTACATTTTTAAAAAAAGAATATTGCATAGAATAAATAGTTTAAATTTGTGCTTTGGTAGAGCAAACTTTTGTTTGCTATTTTAGAACTATTATAATAACGATAGATTATCAAAAAGGATTGCAAAATTAATGAAAATAAATAAAGCATGATTGAACGCCAAGACTTTAAAAAAAATGTTCAACCCATTTTGGATTGGATAGACTTTTATTTTCAAAATATCGAAAACCTCCCCGTAAAATCACAAGTCAAACCCAAAGAAATCTATGATGAAATACCAACAACTGCACCAAAAACCGCCGAAGAATGGCAGGTCATTTTAAATGACTTGACAGACACTATTTTACCTGGAATTACGCATTGGCAACATCCCAATTATCATGCTTATTTTACGGCCAATAGTTCTATCGAGTCTTTATATGGAGAGTTTATCACCTCGGCTATTGCTGCACAATGTATGATTTGGGAAACCTCGCCTGCTGCTGCGGAATTAGAGGAGCGAATGATGGATTGGTTTAAAGATTTGATGAATATCCCAAGAGAGTGGGAGGGGACAATTCAAGATACGGCTTCGACTTCGACCTTGGTAGCGATTTTGACAGCCCGTGAGTGGAAAACAGATTTCAAGTCCAATGAATATGGAGTTCCCAATAATTTAAGGGTTTATTGTTCTACGCAAACGCATTCTTCTATTGAAAAAGGAGTAAAAATAGCTGGAATGGGCAGCCGAAATGTCGTCAAAATAGATGTTGATGAGCATTTTGCTATGCGAGTAGATTTGCTTGAAAAAGCCATCGAAGAAGACCTCGCCAATGATAAAATTCCGACTTGTGTCGTCGTAGCACTTGGTACAACTGGTACGGTTGCGATGGATCCCTTAAAAGAAGTGGCCGCCTTATGCCAACGCCATCAAATATGGTTACATATTGATGCTGCTTTTGTGGGTTCTGCCTTTATTTTACCCGAATATCATCATTTTTTAGAAGGAATCGAATTGTCCGATAGTTTTACCTTCAATCCACATAAATGGCTGTTTACCAATTTTGATTGTAGTATTTATATGGTCAAAAATGCAGATTTACTCATCAACACCTTTGAGATATTGCCTGAATATCTCAAAACCAAAACACGTGGGCAGGTTAATGATTATAGAGATTGGGGGATTCAACTGGGGCGACGATTTCGAGCCTTAAAATTGTGGTTTGTGTTTCGAGGTATGGGAGTGGAAGCCATGCAAGAAAAATTGCGTTTTCATATCCAACTCAACACTACATTTGCCGATTTTATTCAAAATTCAAAGGATTTTGAATTGATTTTGCCACCTTTTCTGTGTTTTTCTTGTTTTCGGTTTAAACCTAAAAATGAAAGTAATTTGGACAGCTTAAACAAGCTGAATGAAGAATTTTTACAAATGCTCAATCAAAGAGGAAAGGTATTTTTATCGCATACCAAAATCAATGGTCAATATGTCCTACGAATGGTTATTGCTCAGACTTATGTAGAAGAAAAACATTTAGAAATTGCCATAAATGAATTACGAGAAGTAGCGCAATTGATAGCTAATAAAAGCTAAAAAGTAGATTGCCACGCAGCTTTCTGTAGAAATTTATC
>JAHDEQ010000071.1 GCA_020628755.1 Saprospiraceae bacterium | reverse complement strand
GATTTTTTTAACTATTACTATGAAGACACAACGTGTTTCGACCAATTGGACATTGTTTTTAAAAATCATTTTTCCGACGATTTGGTTGGTATTTTTTGGAACATTTACCCTAGCAATATGGTTTTCGGGCGAAACGAATTTTGGCACACTTTCGGTCATTAGTCTAAAGACTATTGCCCCCGCTTTTTTCTTGCTGGGTTTCTTGCTTTTGTACTGGGCATTTATGCGGCTCAAACGTGTCGAGATGGACGAACATTTCGTTTATGTGACCAATTATTTTAAAACCTACCGTTATCCCTACCACAACATCGAAAAAATAACCGAAAAAGATTACAGCTTATTCAAAACCATTCATATTCATCTAAAAAAAAGCGGCAACTTTGGTAAAAAAATGACCTTTGTGGCTAGTCGCTATCGCTTGCAGTATTTTATAGATCAATATCCGAATGTGGTAAAGGATTTACTTCGTTAATAAAAAAGGGGTCAGGTGTCAGGAAGTTCTGCTTTGCAGAACTAGAGGTGTCAGTTTTGCTAACCAAGAAAGCTGACACCTCTTTTCGCAAAGCGAAAACCCTGACACCTGACTCCTTTTTTATTTAGAGCGCAAGCGAATTATCGGACAAATCACCTCTTCTAAAGAAATGCCTCCGTGCTGAAACGTGTTGCGGTAATAGTTATTATAGTAGTTGTAGTTGTTGGGATAAAGGAAATACTTATCTTCCTTCGCAAAAATGAAAGTAGAACTAACATTGGGTCGTGGCAAACCTGCTTTTTTAGGGTCACGAACACCGAGTACATCCTTATTTTCATATTTCAAATTGCGACCGACTTTGTAGCGGAGATTGGTTGTGGTATCTCGGTCGCCGACCACTCTTGAAGGCTGTTTGACTCGGATAGTTCCATGATCGGTTGTTATAACTAATTGAATGCCTCGCTCAGCAAATCGTTGCAAGGCCGTCCAAACAGGAGAGTGCAAAAACCACGATTTGGTCAAGGAACGATAAGCAGTTTCGTCGCTTGCCAATTCTTTGAGCACTTCCATCTCGGTACGTGCGTGCGAAAGCATATCTATGAAATTATAGACAATCACCGTCATATCGTTGTTGAGATAATTGAGGCAATTATCCAACATTTGTTTACCTTTTTGAACATTAGTCACTTTGACATAATCAAACTTGACGGGTTTGCGAAATGTACGTCCAATTTGCTCTCGCAAGAAGTCGTGTTCGTGATTGTTTTTACCTCCTTCGTCAATATCATTTTTCCACCAAGTCGGGTAATATTGTGCCATGTCGCCAGGCATCATTCCCGAAAATATAGCATTGCGGCTATATTGAGTGGTAGTGGGCAAAATACTGTAAAAGAAATCTTCGTCCTCTATTCTATACAATTCTGTAATAATAGGTTCTATAACTTTCCATTGGTCGTAGCGTAAATTATCCAGTAACAAGACGATGGTTGGAACATCGTTTTTTAGCTCTGTAAAAATCTTTTTACGCATCAAATTATAGGACATCGTTGGACTATCTTCGTTTCCTTCGTCGAGCCAATCGAGGTAATTTTTTTCTACAAATTTTGAGAAAGCTTGATTAGCTTCAGTCTTTTGCATGGACAAAATATCGCCCATATCTGTCGTACTAGAAGCATCCAGTTTGAGTTCCCAATTGATGATTTTTTTATACGTTTCGGCCCAAGATTCTACTCCCAAACCGCTATTAATTTCCATCAGAATTTGTCGAAATTCTTGTTGATAATCAGAAGAAGTTTTTTCTCGAACCAACTGTTTTCCATCCATAATTCTTTTGAGAGTCAAAAGAATTTGGTTTGGATTAACTGGCTTGATTAAATAATCTGATATTTGAGAACCTAAAGCCTCTTCCATTACATTTTCAGCCTCATTCTTGGTAATCATGACCACAGGAAGATTGGGGCTGTTTGTTTTTATTCTGGACAAGGTTTCTAAACCCGTCAACCCTGGCATACTTTCATCCAAAAAAACAACGTCAAAGTCGTTGTTGTCTTCGCATTCTTCAAGTGCATCGTGTCCATTGGTTACGGTGGTTACATCGTAGCCTTTTTTTTCTAAAAACATGAGTTGGGGTTTCAACAAATCAATCTCATCGTCAGCCCAAAGGATTTTAATTTTGTCCATTTATTACTTTTTGTGTTCACGTGTTCACGTATTCACGTGCTCACGTAATAAATTTAACTTAACATGAACACGTAGATACGTGAACACGTGGATACTTTTATATTTGCAAGATATAACAAAAACCATTCTAAAAGAGTATATAATAAAATTACTTCATATAAATATGACTAAATTTGATGCTCTAAGAAAGGTTGTCGTAGAAGTGATTTCAGGTACGAAAATGTTTTTGTGTAGGAATGTTTCTATAACGACATCTTCTTTATAAAAGTATGTACGCATTCCTTTATTAAAGTGTTTTATTATTGAACACTTGAACAAGTAGATAGGTGAACACATTTATTATATGGCGAAACAAAAAATATTTAATGATCCCGTTTATGGCTTTACGAGTGTACCGTATGGAATATTGTTTGATTTGATTGAACATCCTTATTTTCAACGCTTGCGCCGTATTAAGCAATTGGGTTTGACCGACTATGTTTATCCTGGTGCTTTGCATACTCGATTCCATCATGCAATAGGAGCTTTACACTTGATGCAGCAGGCTATAGAAGTTTTACGTTCTAAAGGTGTAACTATTTCTGAAGCAGAGGCCGAAGGCGTATGCGTTGCCATTTTATTGCACGATATTGGCCATGCTCCTTTTTCGCACGCACTAGAACACACTATAGTAGATGTACATCATGAAGATATGTCTATTTATTTTATGGAAATGCTAAATAAAAAATTTAATGGTCAACTAGATTTAGCAATACAAATTTTTAAAAATGAATATCCAAAAAAATTCCTTTACCAATTGGTTTCTAGCCAATTGGATATGGACAGAATGGATTACTTAAATAGAGATAGTTATTTTACAGGGGTTTCGGAAGGTGTAATTGGCTATGACCGTATCATAAAAATGCTTGATGTAAAAAATGACCAAATAGTAATAGAACAAAAGGGCATTTACTCCGTAGAAAAATTCTTAGTAGCAAGACGCTTAATGTATTGGCAGGTTTATTTGCATAAAGCTGTTCTTTCTGCTGAACAAATGTTGATACTCACATTGCGTGAAATTAAACGGGCATATCAAAGTGGTATGAAATTAGATATGAATGAGAGTCTTGCGTTTCTATTTGGCAAGTCACAAAGAAGCAATGAAGCCTGTTCAAAAGAGGATTTGGTGTATCACTTTGCTCAAATTGATGATTATGACATTATCAATGTATTAAAAAAAACTATGAATTGTAAAAACAAAGTACTATCTTTCCTGTCAGATTGTCTTATCAATAGAAAGCTGTTTAGAATTGAACTTTCCAACCATGCTTTTACAAGTGACTATCGAAAAAACTTACGTCAAAGAATTGTAAGTTCTTTTCCGTTTAATGACTCCAATAAATTGCTGATACAAGGAAAGGAAACAAATAGAATTTACTCCAAAAACAATAATGAGATATTAGTATTGATGAAGCATGGGGAAGTCTTACCTCTTTCATCTGTTTCGGATTACGAAATCAGAACAAAAATAATAACCAAATATTATTTATGTTATCCGAAAAATATCTTATAAATTTGCGGAAATATGATGATTCGCTCCGTTGAGAGCTTATTATACTAGATTTAAAAATTTATTAATTCAAAACCAATTTATTCAACTATGAAAAGATTGAACCTAGTTCTTGCAATTGCATGCCTTTTGGTTGCATCTTTAGTAAGTGCTCAAGATGTACCACCTAATGCTGATCCAGGTAAGTGCTATGCTAAGTGTTTAATTCCTGACGAATATGAAACCGTTACTGAACAAGTTTTGGTTCGTCCAGCTTCTTCAAGAGTAGAAGTTGTACCTGCTGTTTATGAAACAGTATCCGATCAAGTTTTATCTAAAGCTGAATCTAGCCGTTTGATTGCTGTACCTGCTGAGTACGAAACTGTTACTGAGCAAGTTATGGCTAAGGCTGAATCTAAGCGTTTGATTGCTGTACCTGCTGAGTACGAAACTGTAACTGAGCAAGTTATGGTTAAGCCTGAAACGAAGCGTTTGATTCCTGTGCCTGCTACTTATGAAACTGTAACTGAACAAGTTATGGCTAAGGCTGAATCTAAGCGTTTGATTGCTGTACCTGCTGAGTACGAAACTGTAACTGAGCAAGTTTTAGTTAAGCCTGAATCAAAAAGATTGATTACTGTACCTGCTGAGTACGAAACAATGTCTGAGCAGTATGTAGTAAAAGAAGCTTCTACTCGTATCGAAAGAGTACCTGCTAAATATACTACTGAAACAGAAACTATCGAAGTGAAGCCTGCTTCTACTAAGTGGGTCAAGCGTCCTGGTGACCGTAACTGTTTGTCTGATGACCCTAACGATTGTTTAGTTTGGTGTTTAGTAGAAGTTCCTGCTGAATTCAAAACTGTTACTAAGCAAGTTCGTATGGGTTGTGATTCTGGTTACACTGACAATGGTGATGACTGTATCAAAACTGTTGATGTACCTGCGCAGTATGGTACTCGTACTAAGAGAGTTGTAAAAACTCCTGCGACGACTCGTGAGGAAGTTATTCCTGCTGAGTATTCTACGGTAACAAGAAGAGTTGTAAAAACTCCTGCAACTTCTCGTGAAGAAGTTATTCCTGCTGAGTACACAACTATTACAAAGCAAGTAATCAAAACTCCTGCAACTACTCGTGAGGAAGTTATTCCTGCTGAGTATAAAACAGTAACAAGAAGAGTTGTAAAAACTCCTGCTTCTACTCGTGAGGAGGTTATTCCTGCTGAGTATAAAACTATTACGAAGCGAATTGTAAAAACTCCTGCTTCTACTCGTCAAGAAGCTATTCCTGCTGAGTATTCTACTGAAACTCGTCAAGTATTAAAGTCACCTGCTTCTACTCGTACTATTGATATTCCTGCTGAATATTCAACTATTACGAAGCGTCGTTTGGTTAAGCCAGGTGGTTTTACTGAGTGGAGAGAAGTACTTTGTGGTAACAAAGTAACTAGCTACACTGTACGTCAAATCCAAGCTGCTTTAACTCAGCGTGGTTATGACGCAGGCCCATCAGATAATATCATGGGTACTCGTACAAAAGCTGCTTTGACTAAATTCCAAAAAGACAACGGTCTTCCTGTTGGTCAATTGGATTACGAAACATTGAAAGCTTTAGGAATTCAGTATTAATCTCTGATTCCTTCTACATAAAAAAAGTCCTTTCCGAAATTTCGGAAAGGACTTTTTTTTATTCTACGACTTTTGCCCCTGATGTTTTTTCAAAAGTAGATTCCTCAAAAGGCTTGGTCGAAAGTTTTACTTCTTTGAATTGAACACCATTTCGAGGTATTGTTGGTTGACCTTCTTCTAACTTATACCAAGTTATCAGAGATGGTAGTAAAACTTTATTGCTTTCCTCCCAATCATCATAGCGAATCCATCTAACTTTCTCACTTTTCTTTTGCGAAAAATAAGTTACCGTATAACCCAACCAAGCCATTTGCTTGGTTTCGGGGTCATAATGGATAAAATACTCATCCTCCGAACTTACTCCTACTCCACTCTTATAAGAAATCCGAATACCAGGATATGATTTTCCTTCAAAAATCAAATCTGCTGTTTCACTATATATAATACCATCATCGGCCAAGACAAAAGGCATCGCATAAAAATAAAACATCAAATTCGTCATAAACTTGGGATTACCCGTATAGTCTGCTCCTGCTTCGAGCCAATATTCTTGCCCATCAAAACCCATTGTGTAATTGCTACCTTGTATTTTTTCGTGGCGGTTATGCAAATTTATCCAAGTTTTGGATTCTTTTTCGGGGTCAACTGTTGTATAACTCAGTGATTGCATTTGCTTCCATTGAGCAAGGCCGCCGTGTGTTTTAAAAATTTCTTGCAATGCTTTTGGATATTTTGAAAAATCAATTGGAGAGGTTTCTGTTGTTGTTTTACAACTGAAAACAAAAAAAATAATGATTAAAATTGATAAAATTCTCATTTCTTATTTTTTAGTGCTGCTCGATAGGCTTCATATTCTTCGTAGCTTGTACGATGCAATTGATGCCGCCCCAACTTTCTGTCCTGAAAGTAGGTACGAAGCGTATAGTGCGATGATGTAAATGCTATTTCTTTCCAGGGAATTTCATTTTCTGCAAACAATTGTACTTCCAAACTTTCTACTCCACAAGAAAAACTTAAGTCAGGCAAGTCCGCCAAAAAGTGCATATACACTTGATTGATGCGTGCGATACTAAACAACATCTGTAAATGAAAAGGTTTGACACGAATATTCGCTTCCTCCCAAACTTCTCTTGCCGCCCCTTCTTCTACCGTCTCGCCATTTTCCATATAACCTCCTGGTACATTCCAAAAACCCTTGCGTGGCGGAATCGCACGTTTACACAATAAGACCTTATCTCCCCAAATCGGTAAACAACCTGCTACAATATTGGGATTTTGATAATGAATGGTTTGGCAATGATCGCATACAAAGCGTGGACGGTCTTCGCCTTCGGCGAGTCCGTATCGTACTGTTTTACCGCAGTTGCTACAAAAGTTCATCTCTATAAGTACATGAATGATTGAATCTAAAAATGCAAGAATGTATTACTACTCGTTACGACATTATACGTTACTCATTACAATATTACTCCTTAACAATCTTTTCTAAATCTTCGGGCGTATCAATTCCAACTGTTTCTATGTCTGTAAGACCAACTGCAATGGAATAACCATTGTCGAGCCAACGCAATTGTTCGAGTGATTCTATTCTTTCTAAAATACTAGGTTTAAGTTCGGCTATTTCCAAAAGTGTTTTTCTACGATAAGCATACAAACCAATGTGTTTATACGCAAATGCTGTCGAAAAAGGAGTATTCAAATTTCGAGCAAAAGGAATCGGACTTCGGCTAAAATACAAAGCCTTTTGACTTTTATTAAAAGCGACTTTTACGATATTGGGGTTTAAAAAATCGCTTTCTTGCTCTATTTTCATAGCTAAAGTAGCAATTTGGCAAGCCTCATTTTGTACCAAAATCTGTATCAAATCATCAATCTGAGAAGGTTGGATAAATGGTTCATCTCCTTGAATATTGACAATAATATCATAATCGGCTTTGGCCAAAGCTACTTCAGCACATCGATCTGTTCCCGATTGGTGTGTAGTGGCTGTCATTTGAGCCTTGCCTCCAAATGACTGTACGTGTTCATAAATGCGCTCATTATCAGTTGCCACAATAATTTCATCCAAATATTTCGTTTTAGAAGTCTGTTCGACAACACGCTGAATCATAGATTTACCTTTGATATTGACCAAAGGTTTTCCAGGAAACCGAGTAGATGCATAGCGTGCAGGAATAAGACCTAAGACCTTTTTTTTCATGGCAAGTCAATTGGAAATACTGTATTTTTGTAGAAGAATATTTAAACTACTATGAACTATCAAATCAAGATTTTTTGGACGCTGCTTTTTTGTGCGAGCTTTGCTTTTATGAGCAAAGCTACTACGAATAAAGTTGACCAAGATTCTTCTTACTTTTCGCTTCAAGATACAATTTTTATAACGCTTGGAGCTGATTTGGAGAAATTTGTATTGCATGAAATGCAGCCCAAGCAGACTTTATTCTCACTTGCTCAATTTTTTGGCTTACGCTCTGGCGATTTGCTCGATTATAATATCGAGCTTGGCGAAGATATTTATAAAGTTGGAGCAGTTATACAAGTTCCCATTCCTAATAGTGCAATAGTACGTTTTGCCAACGAACGCTACAATCTTGACGATTATATCCCTTTGGTTTATACCGTAAAAAATGGAGAAACTTTATATCGTATTGCCAAACAATATTTTAAAATGCCTGTCAATGTTTTGCAAACACGCAATAATATTTCCAATTTTGAGATTAAACAGGGTCAAAAATTACACGTCGGCTGGATTCATAAAAATGGCATTAAAAAAAGTTCTTATCGATTTAAAGGAGCAAAAACCAACTTTGTGCTCACCCAATACTTGGATAAGTATGGCTACAAAAAAATTGAAGAGCAAACAGGCGTTGGAGCTTGGCAAAAAAATACCGATACCAAAGGATTGTATGCCTTGCACAACAAAGCCAAAATCAATTCGGAAATTGCTGTAACGAATCCGATGTCCAAACGTACTGTACTTGTGAAGGTTATTGGCCGAATACCTGCGGCAGCTTTTAGTAAAGACGAAATAGTTGTCTTATCTTCGCAGGCGGCTAAAACACTGCGTTTGCTCGACGAGCGTTCTTTAGTCAATGTTCATTATTGGAAAAGGTAATATTACTATGCAAATCATTTTTCTCAGCTTTGTCGTAGTTTTCAACTACGATGCAGTATGCTTTTTCTAGTAATTTTTAAAAAAATTCCTAAATCTGAAATCTAAAAAGTCAGAATGTATCATAACAACGTCTTAGAAACAATTGGTAATACACCACTCGTAAAAATCAATAAAATTGCGGCTGAAATCCCTGCTTTGGTTTTGGTCAAATTGGAAACTACTAATCCAGGGCATTCTATCAAGGATAGAATGGCACTCAAAATGCTCGAAGATGCTGAGGCTGCTGGAAAAATCCAACCTGGCGGTACTATTATTGAGTGTACTTCAGGAAATACGGGTATGGGTTTGGCAATCGCTGCCTGTGTCAAAGGGTATAAATCTATTTTTACAACAAGCGATAAACAGTCAAAAGAAAAAATTGATTTGCTCAAAGCAATGGGAGCTGAAGTTATTGTTTGTCCGACCAATGTAACGCCCGAAGACCCACGCTCTTACTACTCTGTAGCAGAGCGACTAAGCAAAGAAATTCCAAATTCGTTTTGGTGCAATCAGTACGATAATTTGTCGAACCGCCAAGCGCACTACGAAAGTACAGGGCCCGAAATTTGGGAGCAAACCGAGGGAAAAATCACGCACATGATTGTTGGTGTTGGTACTGGTGGTACAGTTTCGGGTACAGCTCGCTATCTGAAAGAACAAAATCCTAATATCAAGATTTGGGGTATTGATACTTATGGTTCTGTCTTTAAAAAATACCACGAAACGGGTGTTTTTGATGAAAAAGAAATTTATCCTTATATCACCGAAGGAATTGGTGAAGATATTTTACCTAAAAACGTTGACTTTAGTTTGATTGACCACTTTGAGAAAGTGAGTGATAAAGATGGTGCGGTCATGTGTCGTCGCTTGGCTCGTGAAGAAGGTATTTTATTGGGCTATTCGGCAGGCTCGGCTTTTGCAGGTTTGCTACAGTTAAAAGATAAATTGACCAAAGACGACGTTGTCGTAGTTGTTATTCACGATCATGGTAGCCGTTATGTTGGTAAAATTTATAATGACGATTGGATGCGTGAACGTGGATTTTTAGAAGATGAATTGAAAGTAAAAGACCTTATCGCAAAAAAAAGCAATAAAGAATTCTTAACCGTCAAAGAAGATGAGAGTGTTCGTACTGTATTTAATTTGATGAAAGAAAAAGATATTTCGCAAATGCCCGTTATAAGCAATGGCGATATTGTTGGCTCTATAACAGAAACTAATGTATTGTCGCACTTGCTCGAAAACCCACTTAAAAATGCCGAAAGTTCAGTCAAAGAAATTATGGGCGATGCTTTTCCGATGGTGACAGAAGAAGTGCCTTGCAAAAATCTCTCGATGTATTTTAGTAAAAAAATACCTGCCATCATTGCCAAAGATAAAGCTGGCAGTTTGCATATACTGACCAACTACGATATTATACAAGCAGTTTAATCAAAAAGCCCAGTCGAAATTTCGGCTGGGCTTTTTGGTTTTCGCCTGATTCCCTTCTCCAAAGCAATATTCTTGTAATTTATCACTGTCACAAAAAAATTACCTAAAATTTGTTTTTTTAGTTAAATTTTGTACTTTTATAATAAGCGAAGCAATTATTACAAAATAAAATTTACCTTTTATTTGTTTTTACAAAATTGTTTTCTACCTTTCCTCTGTGAATTTGATGTCATAAATTTTTATTTTCTAACTTAATAAAACCAATCGCTTATGCACATTTCCTTTAAAGAGTTACGAAATATCAAACATTCTTTACCTACAGGTAGCGTAGCCAAAATTGCTACTCAACTTAACATTGAAGAACAAACCGTTCGCAATTTTTTTGGTGCCAAAAAATTTGAAGAAGGGCAAGTTGGAGCTTGGCATTTACAGCCCGGCCCCGATGGTGGAATTATGGATATTAAGGATACTACTATATTGGATGCTGCTAGAAAAATATTAGATGAAGCGCAAGCAGGTCAACGCGTGGAATCTTCTGACAATTAGTCGGAAAACGGGAAATAATGCAAAGCAATTATTTCCCGTTTTTTTTTAGCACTAAGTAACGTCAAAATAATAACTTGAACATCTAGGCTTATTCTTTTACCCTCACTCTACGTTGAAAAAATCGTTACGTAGCGGGGCTATGCGCCTCTTTTTCGCCTTGATTGAGAGCAAAATATTTAACCCTAACTTCTTCACCTTATTTTTTCGTCGTTACTAAATGAAAAATCTACACACTTTAATCACTGAAAAAAAACAAAAGGCGAGTTGGATTATATTCCAACTCGCCTTCTCATTTAGAGCAATATCTTCTTGCCATTACATATTCAAATAAAAATCTTTGGTCAAAGCAATATAATCTTTTGTATAATCATTCCGTTTTTCAAGCTGAATAATGAGTTCATCTTCTACAAAGTCATGGTCTTGTTTTTCAAACTGCAATAATAGACGCTCCACTGGCTTGTCTTTTTTGGATCGAACATTAGTTTGCTTGGTGCAATAAAATCCATATTGTGTGGCTTGCTCCTTGAAACGCAAACCTTCGATATAAGGCAAAACGACCGCCAAACGTCCTTGCTTGGAAAGCAAGCGGCGACTACAATTGAGCAAATCGCCCGTCGGCATTTTTATAGTATGGCGTACTGCATTTCTATCCAAATTATCAGACAGTGTTCCTCCAGAAAAGAAAGGAGGATTACAAACAATCACATCAAATTCGTCGAAAGTTGCCTTTGCAAAATCCTGAATCGAACAATGCTCCACTCCCAAACGATCTTTAAAGGGCGATTTCTCCATATTGGATTTGGCTTCCAAAAAGGAGGCTTCCTCTATTTCTACGGCACTGACCATCGCCGAAGCATTGCGTTGTGCTGCCATGATAGCTATAACTCCTGTACCTGTACCTATATCGAGTATGGTTTGGGCTTCATTGATATTGACCCATGCTCCAAGTAGTACACCATCGGTTCCTACTTTCATGGTGCATTGCTCTTGCTCAATAGCAAATTGCTTGAATTTAAAAGGTTTGGTTGACATAATATAAATTTCTTTGTTTTTAGCTTTAGACGGTAAAAACTCTTTTATGATACAAAAAAGCCGTTGACATATACATATCAACAGCTTTTTTGGGGAAATCTTATGTTATTTTACTGTGCTTTGACAACTACATTGTCCAATTGAAAACCTGTAACATCATCTGCTGCTTGGCCTTCATACTTGAATCCGATAAAAACCTCCCCATTTGAGAAGTAGTCATTCAAATCAATTTCACCCGAATCAACCCACTCATACCAATCGTTATTGGCTGTAGGTAAGTTGCAATCAATCTCTTGCCAGTTAGCACTTTCGGTATCGTCGCCATCAAAATCATTACTAATCCAAACAGACAATTGGCCATTGTCATCGGATGCCCAATGATGCTGATTGGATTGAAAAGTCAATACTTTATCTTCATCTAATTCGATAGCTGGTGTAATGAGCCAAATGATATTTTCAGCATCAACCGACTGATAAGCCGATGCTTCGGCATATAAAGTTCCTTGATATTCGCCACCAAACCAACGTTCCGAATCTGAACCGACTTCAGCAATATTGTACCAACCATCTAGTTCGACAACTTGCTCATCAACAATATTATCAAAAGTCTCAAAAACATCTTCATCGCCAGATCCTGTTGGGTTTCCACCGCCTCCACCTGTACCATCGCAACGCTCGCCTGTCATACTCAAATCACTTTCGTAATTGATAAATAATTGGTAAGTTCCTTGAAAAATGGACAAAATAGCAACCGCAGTACCACGCCCTTCGGGTGTGTTGCCACTCGCAAAATCAGCATAGCCGCTAGTACGCAAAACAATAGTATTTTCGCAATCTTCGATAGTTCGATTCAAAGCAAACAAATTATCCGCATCCGCAAAATCTTGACCTGCATCACCATCAATAAACTGTACATCGTCCAAGCGAATCAATTTATTAAGGTGTTCATTTGAAATTTCGGGTATGGTTAATGTTGTTGTACTCAAAGTACCTTCATCACCTCGCTCGATAAATTGTGCTGCTTGTGTTTCGCCAATACGTGCCAAACGGTCGTTGCCGTTATTATCTTGTTCGATACCTCCACCAATAGACAAAGCACCGCTATCATCGCCCAAAGTAAGGCCGTTGAGCTTAACAAAAACCTTGCGTCCTTGTGGATAATCTTGATACATATCAATTCTATCAATAATGAGGCGAACGGCTGCCGTATTATCTTCGATATAAAGGACTTTGAAGAAATTGCCTGTTTCGTCACTTGAAATAACCGTTCCTTCGATAATCATATCTTCGGTGATGTTCTCAAAACTACCTTCGGTGTGCATCGACCATAAATCAGAGATAGTCGTATTGGCTTCGAGGTCAGAGACAGTTTCGCCACAACGAGGGCCATCAAATTGTACGTCGTCAGTATCTCGAATAAAGAGTTGGTAGTCACCACCAAACTTAGAAAACAAAGCAGTTAATGTGCCTTTTCCTGTAGGTGTTGGTTCATTAGCAAAATTAGAAAAACCGCTATTCCGAAGAATAAGGTTTGCACCACTACAATCTTCAATTCTTGTATTGACAGAAACAGGTGGATTAGAAATAGCATCAGCATAAGTACTTCCTGCAAAAGCATTGGTAAATTGTACATTCTCGAATTGAACAAGTGTTCCCAACATATCATCATTCAAATCAGAAAGAGTCGTAATTCTTGGTTCTACAGTATTATCACGAGTTCCTTTAGCAATTGCTGCATCAGCAACTACTTGGCTTATACGTGTAACACTAGGAAAATTTCCATCTTCAATACCTCCACCAATTGACAATACACCGTCATCATCTTGAATACTAAGTCCATTCAAATTGACATAAATTTGCATTCCTGTAGGTAAAAAGGCGTGCATTTCATTAACATCTATATTTAAAATAGCTCCACCTGTCCCATCCTCAATATATATTTGTTTAAAGATATTACCTGATTCATCGCTAGAAGTAATAATACCTCCAATTATAAAATCTTCGGTGAAAGATTGAAATTGATCAACAATTCCTGCTTTGAGTTCGGCAAGAGTAGCATCAACATCAAAAATAGCTGGATCTTTAGCAGGAGGCTCGTCAAACTCCGTTTTGACGCAAGACGAAATGCTTAAAGCTAGAACTAGAAGAAAAAATGAAATAAATTTTATTTTAAACATAAAGCGTTAATATTTTTTTGGAAAAAAAAGGCTGTTTTTTTATGGTCTAAAACTAAAGGCAACATTAACAAAGTAAGTTATACCTCTAGCATAAAAATATCTTGTAGGAAAATCACCTGGTTCTTTAAATTCATAATCGTATCTGAGTTGTTCGTAACCATCACGTATAAAATCTGTATTATTGAGAATATTATCAACACCAATATTAATATTGATAAAATAGTCTCTTTTTATTCTAAAAGATTTGCGCAAAGACACATTGAGGGTGTAAGCACTTTCTGCTTTTTCTTGATCCGCTACCTGATTCCAATCGTCGGTATTAGGTTGTAAATCAACTTCCCAAACGCCCCCGAATCCATCTTCATTTGGCAAAGAATACAAACCAATATCTCTTCTTCTTTCAGGATTAAAATCCATCCAAATATTATCAAAATAATTAAAATCCACATTTAGCGTCAGATAGTTGGCTGTTGCATATCGTAACCCAATTGTTCCTGCTGTTTGAGGTCGTCCTGATACCCGATAGTTCTTAGCATAAACAATTCCTTCATCAACAATTGCTGCATTATTATCTTGAATAACCTGTGCATTGAAGCGAGAAGTATAAATATATTGCCCAAAATTACCTGCACCTTGCACGCCTAGTCCCGAAATAAAAGGTACATCTACTTCAAAACCTACCTCTAACCCAGCATTTCGTTGATCGACGTTAGTCATGATGTAACTACCAAATGTATTTTGTAGGTCATTATAAAATCGGATGAGATCAATTTGATCATTAAATAAAGTATAATAACCTCCTATTTTTACTTTTCGTCCAGGCGCCTTCAACAGATATGCCCCCTCTACAGAAGTAATTTTAGTATCTGTTAAATTAGAAATCAAATCGTCACGAGTTCTAGGAGAAGTATAAGCATTTCTAAAATATGGAGCTCTAGTTTGATAGGCGACATTACCAACTAAATAGTTTCTTCCATTTATCCCATAATTAAATCCACCTTTCAAGCCGTAATTTAAAAAATGTTGTTTTTCGGAATCCCCAAAAGAGTTGTCAGGAAATCTTCCGTTTCGGAAATTTCCCGTCCGCCAAAATTGTGTTCTGTTTAATTCAGCTGCAACAAAAAATCCTAATGCACCTTTAGTCCATTCACCTTGCGTCCAAGCAGTACTTTTTTGGATGTTTGAGGTATAATCGTAGCCATACCGTTCTCCTTCATAAATAACCCGAATAGGATTATTCAAATCGTTTTGTAAAATAGGATCACTAATTAGATTGGCTGCCTCAATTTGAAAATCTCTATCCGCAAATCTATCAATATCTAAAAAGTAATCACTTCCCAATAAATCATCAATTATTTGATAATTTTCTATTCTGTAATCTTGAGCACTCAAACCTCCAGAAACAGTAAAGTCATTACTTATTTCTGCTGTTATATTCGTATTAAAATTAATTCTATTACTGTCATAGCGTCTTTCTAAGACTACATAGTGCGCACGATTTCCAGAAATAGAGTTCCCTAGAAGACCATTTGCATCTTCAATAGTCTCAAAATTATGGCTATTGATTTCATACATAGCATCCCAATCGACTTGTCGAAGTGATTCATCTGAACTCAATAAGGATTCTATATATAAAGCCTCATCTATTTGTGATTGATCTTGCAATAGCGTGTAAGAGGGAAGTCTTCGATAATAATCGGGACGAGGGTCAGGCGCTCCTTGCCAGTCCAATGAAGTACTACCATTTCGGCCAGTCTGATAATTAACAGCTGTCGTCAAAGAAATTTTATCACTAAACTTTTTATCCCAACGCAAGACTGCCATCGGTTGGTGGCGTGTCGCTACCCTAGAGTTGCGTTTCTCCCCATTTTGAAACCCCCAATAGGGATTATAATAATTATCATCGGCAATATCATACAATTCTTGAACCGCAGCCCCTGCTTTACCACGAACACTTGGAGCACCAACTATTTGAAAATTTAACAAATCATTATCCCCCAATTTTTTATCAACAGATAAAAAATAAGAGTAACCATCATGAAAAGTACCAGGTAAATAAGCTTCTTCTGCCCAACGACGAGAAGCCATAGCAGCAAATGCCCAACCATTTTCTTGCATACCAGTAGCTCCTGATAGCATGACCCTATTATTATAATTTCCATTATTAGTTTGGGTCAATGTCAAACGTATCTGCCTGCGTTGACTAGACGCACGAGTGTCAAGATTAATGGCACCACCAACTGCCCCAAAAGAATAGTCTGTAGCTTCTAAACCAGTATTGGTTTCTTGGCGACGGGTCATATCATTCAGTCCACTCCAACTACTCCAACCTGCCCAACCGCTCTCCAAATCATTCATTGGAATATTATTATAATACAATGCGGTATTTTCTGAATCGTATCCTCGAAAACGAAATCGAGCAGCCTGTAGATTAAAATCTGTAATACGAACAAATACATCTTTGGAAGCAGAAAGCAAACCAAATACTCCCTCATCTTGGTCATTAGAAAGATCAGAGTCATTTAGCGTAATGATGGGAATAATATTATCTTCAATTGTAGAATCTTTAACAGCGACGGGGTCGGTTTGATTTGATTCGTCGGTTTGAGCCTGTGTTGACCCTAACCATGCAACAGTAAAGAATAGAAATAGGAGGCTTAGTTTTTTTTGCATATTATATTAATTGTATCTAAGTGTTGGCGTGTTTATGTGTTGACGAGCTTAGGCACTTCAACACATAGGCACATTGGTACACAAAAAGGACGTACAAAATTAGCATTTTCCATATACTTGAAGGCCTAATCCTTAAAGTTTTGCTAAAAAATAAACTTGTAGTATTGCAATTATATCAGTTAGAAGACATAATTTCGTTGAATGATTGGAATTTAGTCTTTCAAAACAAACGATTTTTATATTTTATGTATAGATTTTCCTTTTTCTTCTTAGCTTTTTTCCTTGTCCATTTCTCTTTTGCACAAGACAAACAATACAAAGTGGGTTGTATTGGTTTTTACAATTTTGAAAACCTTTTTGACACCACTGATGATCCTGATATTAATGACGAAGAGTTTTTGCCTACAGGCGGAAAACAATGGACAAAAGAACGTTATAATGAAAAGCTAGGTCAACTTGCCAAGGTCGTGTCCTCCCTCGGCACGGAGTTGTCGCCCGATGGTGCAGCTATTTTGGGTGTTGCCGAAATTGAAAATAAAAAAGTACTTGAAGACTTTGCCAAAACGAAGGCAGTTGCAGACCGCAACTATCAAGTCGTACATTATGATTCGCCTGATAAGCGTGGTATTGATGTGGCTTTGTTGTACCAACCCAAATACTTTGAAGTTACCAATAGTAAAGCCATTCCTTTGATTATGCACGACAAGGATGGTGAACGTAAATTTACAAGAGATATATTATTGGTATCTGGCAATTTTGATGGTGAGCCTATTCATGTATTGGTCAATCACTGGTCGTCTCGTCGTGGTGGTGCAAAAGCTACCGCCAAATATCGCAATAAAGGTGCAGATATTTGCAAAGCTGTAACCGACTCCTTAGTTGCTATTAATCCAAATGCAAAAGTTTTTGTAATGGGCGATTTGAATGACGACCCAACCAGCCCAAGTGTTAAAAAACACTTGGAAGCTCAACGCTACAAAAAAGCGGTAAAAGAAGGCGGTTTTTACAATCCCTGGGAAAACTACTATCGAAAAGGAATTGGTACATTAGCTTATCGAGATGCTTGGAGTTTGTTTGACCAAATCATCGTTTCAGAAGGTGCAATTGATAAATCAGTTGGCGGTTATCAATTTTACAAAGCTCAAATTTTTAATGAAAAATATTTAGTCAATAAGTCGGGACAATTCAAGGGTTATCCCTTCCGTACTTTTGTGGGCAATACTTATCAAGGTGGTTATAGTGACCATTTTCCTGTGTATATGTTTTTGGTTAAGGAAATTTAGAACTCTTTTTAAGATAATTTTCCAAGCAAAAAAGCCTTGCAAGAATCTTGCAAGGCTTTTTTGTTTGAGGAAATTAACAATCAGAACGCTCGTAGAAATTTTTTATAGATGTTTAACTTTCCATTTTGCTATAGGCATAAGGACATATGTTAGATCAATTTATGCTTCTAAAAATTCATTACGATAGGTAAGTTTCGATACTTGATACCAATGCCTATTAAAAAGATATAATAACCTTATAAACATTTGGGAGTATTGACTATCAATTAGTTACATCTTCTATGCAATTCGATTTAAGGGTTAAAATTTCTAAAATAGAGTTTCTATTTAATTTCCTGTCGGCGCATTTGGTAGTGATATAAATAATAAACACTACCGCAAATTAGTATGGTGGACTCATATTCATGTGGTTTAAAAAAAGTTAATAATTTGGTTTTTTTCAAGGATTCAAAATAAGTTTTGAATTGCCTTTTCGGGTTTAAATAGCTTTCATAATGCTGTTAATCACAATATATGAATATTTTGAAAAATATACAAATTTTAGAATAAAATTCCGCAAAATACCGTTAAATCCATAACTAAAATTGCATTCACAACAAAACTCACAATAAAAAACTTATTTATTTTTTTATTCTTCTTCCAATAAAAATTCATGGATGGTTTCAATTTCTGGATTGATACTGCTAATATTATAGCCTAATTTTTGGAGTATTGATAGACCATTATGAAGGGTTAAGCCTGAATTATTGGCTTGCCAATTTTCTTGTGTAAGAGCATAATTGATAATTTTCTGAATCACCGAAGGATAATGAATATTGAGTCCATCTACTATTTCTTTGGTAAGCATATTGCCCATATAATAGTCATCTTTTGCAAAAAAATAAACGACTAAAGGTGTCTGGCGATAATTTTCTACATAAATCCGTAAGGTATTTTTCCAGTATAAATTTCCGCCAACTTGTTTTTTGCACAATGATTCTTTGAGACTATATAAGTAAGTCTTTTCTTGGATGATAATTTTGCGAAGTTTCTTTTTCATACGTACTAAAACCAACAACGGTCAGCAAGAAAACCTGCTGACCGTTGTTAGGGTAACTATAAAAAGTAATAAATCTATTACTGCTTATTCATTTTGTTGTGACGCTGCTGGATGCGTTCACGAGCCTCCGTTATTTTTGTGTATTGCTCTTCAGTCAAATGCGCTTTGTAAGCCTCATCTACTCGGTTGTAAAAAACCTCCATTTTCTCTTTCGTCTCCATACGATCTGTAGAATTTGCTCGAATGTCTTCAAGTTCTTTCGCTAATTCTTCATTAACGACACGGAGTTTTTCCATTTGTTCATCTGTCAGTTCATAATTGGCTTGCATTTTTTGAAGTCGAGCTTCAAAAATTTCGCTACCACTTTTCCAATTTTTATTGGGTTCTTTAGGGGATAGTTCTTGAGCAGTTGCTGTATTAGCAAATACAAATAAACAAAGACTTAATAAGAAAAATATTTTTTTCATT
>JAHDEQ010000322.1 GCA_020628755.1 Saprospiraceae bacterium | reverse complement strand
GGCACAAAATCTCTATTTCTAACTTGTTCACCTTATTTTTTCGTCGTTACTAAGAGATTAACTTGTTATAGTTTGCAAAGCGATACTAAGCAGTATTGTAAAATATTTCATGCGCTCTGTAAAACTCGCTGTTTACTCTGTGAAACAATCTAAAACACAAAGTCTCCAATTTTTAGAAATAAAAAATTGCGCTCACTCCTAATATTATTTCTAAATTTACAGCAAAAATCTAAATGCTGCTATTTCTTCAAATATTGTTTTGGCTATCCGTAGCGGCATTATTGCATACCTACTTATTTTATCCATTTTTGACCATACGCTTGGCAAAAAAAAAGCGATTTACACATCCTAATTTTTCACACAAAGACGAACTCCCTATCGTATCTGTTTTGATGGCTGTTTATAATGAAGAAAAAGTTATACAACAAAAAATGGATAGCCTGTTGGCTTTACACTATCCCAAAAACAAACTCCATATCTACATCGGTTCAGATTGTTCAACTGATGCGACCAATACTATTTTAGAAAAAATAGCAAAAGACAATAAACACATTCATTTTTTTCCTTTTCAAGAAAGAAATGGAAAACCAGGCATTATCAATAAAATATCAGAATCCTGTTTTCAAAATAATCCAAAAAACGAAAACCATATTCTGTTGATGACTGATGCGAGTGTCATTTTGCAAAATGACACGCTTTGGCATTTGGTAAAGCACTTTGCACATCCTGACATTGGCGTAGTAGATTCTAATATGAAGCACTTTGGAATGCAAAAACAAGGTATTTCGGAATCCGAAAACACCTACATCAACTCCGAAGTTTTACTCAAACACAGCGAAGGCTTACTTTGGGGAAAAATGATTGGTCCCTTTGGAGGTTGCTATGCGATTCGTTCTACTTATTTTTCAAAAGTACCTCCCAAGTTTTTAGTAGATGATTTTTATATTGCCTTTCGAGCATTAGAACAAAACACATTGGCTATCAACGACTTGGAGGCCGAATGCTACGAAGCCGTCTCGCATGAAATGCGAGAGGAGTACCGCCGAAAAGCACGTATTTCTGCTGGAAATTTTCAAAATCTATTTACATTCAAACACCTTCTAAACTTAACTCAACCACTTGGTTTTGCCTTTTTTTCGCATAAAATATTACGCTGGTTAGGCCCTTTTTTTATCCTAATAATGCTCATTTGTAGTGCAATATTGGCATATTTTGGCAACCAATTTTTCAGCTATTTGTTTTACATTATATTGGTAGGATTAATAGGAATACCTACCTTAGATTTTGTTTTAAAACAATTCAATATTCATATAAAAATAGTACGTAATATCAGCTACTTTTTAGTTATGAATGTAGCTTTATTGCATGGATTTTTTAACTTTTTAAAAGGAATACAATCAAATGTTTGGGAACCACCAAAGCGAATCTAATGCTAATGACTATGCACTAGATTCTATAGAAGAAGCCATCCAAGAAATCAAAAATGGCAAAATCATCATCGTTGTTGACGATGAAGATCGTGAAAATGAGGGCGATTTTATTTGTGCTGCTGAGTGCGTCACACCCGAAATCATCAATTTCATGGCCACCTATGGCCGAGGTCTCATCTGTACCCCCATAGACGAACGTCGTGCCGAAGAACTTAACCTCAATATGATGGTAGCTGATAATACGGCCATGCACGAAACCGCTTTTACGGTGTCTATTGACCTCATTGGACAAGGTTGTAGCACAGGAATTTCGGCTTATGACCGTGCAACGGGCATTCGTGCTTTGGTCAACCCTGATACTAAAGCAACAGATTTTGCACGACCTGGTCATATTTTTCCATTGAAAGCCAAACCAGGAGGCGTTTTACGACGTACAGGCCACACTGAGGCGGCGATTGATTTGGCTAAGTTAGCAGGTTTTTATCCTGCTGGTGTTTTGGTCGAAATCCTCAACGAAGATGGCTCTATGGCTCGTCTCAAACAGTTAAAAGAAATTGCTAAAAAACATCATCTCAAAATCATTTCTATCAAAGATTTGGTAGAATATCGGATGCGGACAGAGCGTATCGTCAAGCGAGAACTTTCGGTAAAAATCAATACTGAATATGGCGAATTTGAGGTAACTGCTTATAAGCAAATTACAACGGGTGATACGCATTTGGCAATTAAAAAAGGCTATTGGGAATCCGACGAACCTGTGCTGGTACGAGTGCACTCTACGAGTGGCACTGGCGATGTCATTGGTTCATTGTTTAAAGGTTATGGAGCGCAATTGCAAAATTCTTTAGAAAAAATCGCCTCTGCTGGCAAGGGACTTCTACTCTATATGCGCCATGAAGAAAAGACGGACGATATACTCAACCGTTTGCGTGTGTATGAGCAACAACAGCAAGCTCCTGAAACCTCGCAAGAACAAGAACAACGTGATTTTGGAGTGGGCGCACAAATTTTACGAGATTTAGGAATTTCAAAACTTCGCTTAATAACAAACAACCCCAAACGTCGTATCGGATTAATTGGTTATGGCCTAGAAGTTGTAGAGAATATTGAATTATAAAATTTATAGTTGTATGAAACGTATTAGTATAATTTGTTTTACTCTTATTTGTTTTTTTTCTTGCCAAACCGAGCAAGCCAATACAAAGACTTCATCAAGCGCAGTTCAAGAAAATCAAACCACAAAAGCTTCTGCTCCTACTGCTGACTTGCCTAAAAACCAAAAAGCATCGGCTTCTACTGCAGCTAATCTTTCTATGGGTTATTGGCACATGGGCGGAGCCGTAAATACTACTGAAGGAGATTTTAAATATGAAGGTTGCTGGTTTAAATTTAACAAAGAGCAAACTTTTGTTTATGGTAAGGATGAAACTGATGTTTCTTCTGGAACTTGGATTTTTGATGAGAATACGGAGTATATTACTTTGAAAGGCGAGCCATCTAAACCTGGCTATTTTTTGAATGAGTTCAAATGTCGTCAAATTGGCGACATTATCTTACTAACGGGCAATACACCAAATAATCCACGAGGTACACAAATAAAATTGGTAAGAAAAGACACTAAAGTTATTGATCATAATCCAAACTAAACTTTA
>JAHDEQ010000070.1:10403-19148 GCA_020628755.1 Saprospiraceae bacterium | reverse complement strand
TACATTTTCGATACCATTAGAACGCCACGAGGCAAAGGCAAACATTCAGGCGCACTTTATGAAGTGCGCCCCATTGACCTTTTGGCAAGAATCCTTTCGGCATTGCAAACCCGCAATCATCTTGACACCAGTCAAGTGGATGATGTCATTATTGGTTGCGTAACGCCTATCCAAGATCAAGGCGCAAACATTGCCAAAGCAGCTTTGATGCACGCCAATTGGAGCGATAGAGTTCCAGGCGTACAAATCAATCGTTTTTGTGCTTCGGGCTTGGACGCTATCAATATGGCAGCCATGAAAATCCGTTCGGGTTGGGAAGATGTCGTCGTAGCTGGAGGCGTAGAAAGTATGAGTCGAGTAGCGATGGAAAGCGATGGCGGTTCACTCTTATTTGACTCTGATATTAGTACAAAAGTGGCTTATATTCCACAAGGTGTGGGAGCAGATTTGATTGCCACCCGCTACAATTATACCCGTGAAGAACTCGATACTTATGCACTTTTATCTCAACAACGTGCGGCTCATGCTTGGAAAAATAATTATTTCAAAGATTCCATTATCCGAATTTATGATAGAAATGGTCTGCTCATCTTAGACCGAGACGAGCATATCCGTCCTGAGACGGATATGGAACAACTGGCGGCTCTTGCACCTTCTTTTCAAACAATGGGTGAAGCTGGTTTTGATGCAATGGCTTTGCGAAAATACCCTTCTATTGCTAAAATCAATCATTTACATACAGCTGGCAATTCGTCGGGCATTGTTGATGGTGCTGCGGTTGTATTACTTGCAAATCTCAAAAAAGGTAAAGCACTTGGTCTTCAGCCAAGAGCCAAAATTGTCTCTATAGGAACAGCTAGTGCCGAACCAACCATCATGCTCGAAGGCGCAACTCCTGCTGCTCAAAAAGCCCTCGAACGGGCAGGTATGAAAGCAAGCGATATTGACCTTTGGGAAATGAACGAAGCCTTCTCGGCCTCTGTCCTTAAATTACAAAGAGACTTAAATATTCCTGAGGACAAACTCAATGTCAATGGAGGTGCCATTGCAATGGGACATCCACTAGGAGCGACAGGTGCCATGCTTATTGGCACGCTCATTGACGAACTCGAACGCCGAGATCTCAAAACAGGACTCGTCACCATGTGCGTAGGCGGGGGTATGGGAGTTGCTACTATTATAGAGCGTTTATAAAATATTCTTTCTTCAAATAACCAAATCAAATAAATATGAAACCATCACTTAATTTCTTAATTGTATTAAACATTCTGTTACTATTTTCTTTAAATATACAAGCGCAGGCGGAGTGCCTTACTCGTAACTATACGCCTTCTTCTAGTCCTCTAAATCAACCTTTGTACAATGCCTATGAAACCCTTATTTCTGACGATATAGTTGCTTCTACAACAGCACCTGTTGTTTTTGAAGCAGGCGATTGTATCGAATTAGAAGCTGGATTTGAAGTTATGAATGGAACTGACTTTACGGCAGAAATTGCTCCATGTACGCCTGACCATCCAATCGTGCATGGACACGTTTTGGAGCATCGCTTGTTGAGAATAGGAAGTAATCTAAATATTCAATCCAGTTATGAAGCTGTTTTAACCAATATGACTAGAGCAGCCAATGCCTGTTACACAGGTATTGTTTTGTCGGATGCCTTTTTTGGCTTTATAGAAGATTTACAAGGAAATGCCAATTATATAAATAATCTCCACACCGTTTTAGATTCAGCAAAAGTACTCGGCATGGATGTTATTCCAGAGCAAGGTTATATTGGATATTCTGACCGTATTCTATACCACGACCCTAATATGGCAGAAGGTTTTCCTGTAGTAGATGCACCATTTGTTGTACAAAATGGTGCTAGTGGATTGGAATTAGTAAACGACCCAGCCGACCAATTCCCTATTATCAATGGTGATTTTGAAAATCTCCCTGCTAGTGGTCATGTAGTGCCAGGTTGGGGATTCCAAGATAGTCCTGGGACGGTTACCTTTATTGACCAAACCGTCAGTCATTCAGGCAATGCCAGTGTACGTGCCGAAAATACATTTAATGATCCCACCTCTAATGGTAGATTTGTTCAAACCATAAATAATTTTGACCAATACAGAGATTATCACGTTAGCCTCTGGATTAAAACCGAAAATTTCAATCCTGCCTCTGCTGATTTCTTGGTTCTCAACAATGAAGGTCGCCCTTTAGAAGCCAACTTCACTTCTGTCTCTCCAACTCAGGATTGGACACAATATCATTTTACATTTAATACGCTTAATAGTACACAAATATATATTTATTTAGGGGTTTGGGGTTCACATTCTGGAAAAATTTGGTGGGATGATTTAGAAATCCAACCTATGAAATTCATCAATATTCTTCGCAGAAATACAACGCCTGTAAGCATCACTAAAGATGATGGCACACCACTCGCCGAAGGTGTAGATATAGATATGATTATTGATCCCATTTTGGGCAATGACCCCTGGCAAGGCGCATATTCCAATTGGCATACCGAACCAACAGTTGGTATTCCTGCGGGTTCTTCTTTACAAGTCGGCGATAGAGTTTTGGTTGATTATTTTCACGCTACAACCGTTTACAATTCACAAGTTTGTGCAAGTATGACTGAACCTGCTGTATTTGATATTATGGAAGATCAACACAATAATGTACGAGCCGAATTTATGCTTGACGATATGTTTTCGGGTTGGTATTGGCAATTTGATGAGATACGTCAACAAGGTTGGGACGAAAGTCCCGACTATGGCAGTTCGGGCGACAACCTAGCTTATTGTATCAACGAAACCTATAATCGAGCAAGAGCTGCTGACGAAGACGCTCTCATTATTACGACCAATAGTATGTTTGACCCTTATCACAATGCCGACGTAGAACCTTTCTATTTGGCATTTGATTCTTATAATGGTAGTTGGAATGGCTTACAAGATGATGTCGTTATTGCTAATTGGAATTCATTTACCAACCGAGTACCATCTGTAGAACACTTTGCAAATTTGGGTAATCGCCAAATGTTACTAGGTTTTTATGACTCTACCAATTTTTATACGAATAACTGGCTAAACGAGGTGGCTCATGTTGATGGTATCATAGGCGTTGCCTATGCTACTTGGATTAATGATTTTAGTCAAATCGAAAACTGGGCAAACCATGTTTGGGGCGGTTGCAATTTTACAGTAGCCACCGAAGATAGTCCACAGTTCAAAAATTCTATAACGTTACTTCCAAACCCTACGACTCAAAATTTTAAAATAAAATTAGAGCAAGAAGAACATATCAAAAAGATAGAAATATTTAGTAAAAATGGTCAAGCTGTTTGGCAAAGCAATAATCATCATAAAAACGAGATAATGTTACCACAACATATCTCTAAAGGAATGTATATTGTGGTTGTTACAACACAGCATAACATTTATCGAGAAAAATTAATGCTACAATAAAATATGATTTTCTACCGAAAAGATACCGATAACATTGTCACTTTAACCCTTGATATGTCAGGGCGCAACTTCAATGTCCTCAACCACGAAATCGTGGAGACATTTGTGCCTATCATTCGACATTTACAAGAAGAAAAAAGCAAGAAAAAACTAAGAGGCATCATCATTACTTCTGCCAAAAAGAACTTCTTGTTTGGAGGTGATCTAGAGTATTTGTATCGCAATTATTCGCCCGAAGAAATCTTCAATTTTGCCGAAAAACTACAAGGCTTTTTTCGAGACATCGAAAGCCCAGGTGTACCTGTAGTTGCTGCCATAAATGGTACAGCTTTGGGTACAGGTTTTGAGTTGGCCTTGGCTTGTCATCATCGTATTGCGATTGATTCACCCGATATTCGTTTGGGACATCCTGAGGTGAGTTTGGGGTTGATGCCAGGTAGTGGCGGCGTGATTCGACTATTGTGGTTGCTCGGTATCGAAAAGGCATTTCATGTATTGACCAATGGCAAACGCTTGCGTCCACAAGAAGCTCTAAATGTTGGGATTATTGACGAATTAGCAAAGGATGTTCCCGATATGATAGCCCGAGCCAAACATTTTCTTTTGAATAAAAAAGAAGGTCGTCGTCCTTGGGATATTAAAGGTGAGACCATCCCTGACGGGACAGTCAAAGATGCTGAAGTAGCTCAAAAAGTCCGTCTTTTGGCTGCAAGTTTAGTCAAAAAAAATCACCTCAATTTTCCTGCACCACATACTATTTTAAATACATTAGTCGAGGGTTCAAAAGTTGATTTCGATACGGCCTGCCGTATCGAGAGTCGATACTTTACGCAGTTGCTGATGCGCCCCGAAACTCGCAATATGATTAAGGCTTTTTGGTTTGACAATAATGCGATTCGTTCTGGTGCCAACCGTCCCAAAGGTTATGGCAAGTTTCGTCCTCAAAAAGTAGGCATTATTGGAGCTGGTGTGATGGGTTCGGGTATTGCCTTTGAATGTTTGCGTCGTGGATTGGAAGTCGTCATCAAAGATGTCTCAAAATCAGTTGCCGAACGTGGACGAGAGTATGTTATCAAGCAATTAAATTCCTTTGTTCAGGAAGGAAAGCTATTGCCTTCCGAACAAGATGACTGCCTCAAGAAACTAAGCACGACTGAAAACGCCGAAGCCTTTGCCGATTGCGACTTGGTGATAGAAGCCGTTTTTGAAAATAAAATGGTCAAAACCAAAGTATTGCGAGAAGCAGAATTGCACATGGATCAATATTCGCTTTTTGCAACCAATACCGTTTCTATTCCAATCACCGAACTGGGTTCAAACGCCAATCATCCCGAAAACTTTGTGGGCTTGCATTTCTTTTCGCCCGTTGAGCAAAGCCCACTCGTAGAGATTGTCAAAGGAAAACAAACCTCTAATGAAACCGTTGCGAGAGCTTTTGATTTCGTCAAACGCATCAAAAAAACGCCAATTGTGGTCAAAGATAATTGGGGATTTTATGCAGCACGGGTTCAAAATACTTTTATTTTAGAAGGGATTCAGATGTTGCAAGAAGGTTATCCTGCTGCCCTTATCGAGAACCTTGGTGTGCAGGCAGGTATGCCAAAGGGAGCTTTGGCATTGGCCGATGATTTGTCTTTGGATTTGGTTTTGCGCTACGAAGATTTGGCAGCACAACATTATGGCCCCAAATACATTCAACACCCCGCAGTAACTGCACTCCAAATTATGCTAGAAGAAGAAAAAAGACGTGGTGCATATAAAGCGACTGGCTTTTATGATTATGATAATAAAACAAGAATCCATCTTTGGGAGGGTTTGACTGATATTTTTACAAATAAAAAAACTACATTTGATGCAGACGAGCTCAAAGAGCGTTTGCTCTTTGTCCAGGTCTTAGAAGCCATTTGGTGTTTACAAGAAGGCATTATCAACTCCATACCTGAAGCCAATCTAGGCAGTATCTTTGGTTGGGGATTTCCTCCTTTCAAAGGTGGCGTTATACAATACGTCAATGACTATGGAATCGAACGATTTGTCAAAAAATGTAAAGTATATGAAGACGAACATGGGCCTCGTTTCCAAGTCCCCAAAATGCTTCGTGAAATGGCCGAAGGACAAGCCGTTTTTGCATAAAGAAGTGCTCACGTGTTCACGTATCTATGTGTTCACGTCAAATCCAACTTGAACACGCAAACACATAGACACGCAAACACATAAAGACAAAAAACAATGCGAATAAAACCTTTTAGAGCAGTATATCCCAACCTAAATTTTATTACCTCGCCCGACGAGTTTTTTGGAACGGTCAAGGAACGCTATCCTGAATATCGAGAAAGTGGTTTTTTCAATCGAACCGCACAAGAATCGGTCTATATTTACCAAATCAAATCACCTCACCGAGTCTATAAGGGTATGGTGGCTTGTACCGATATTCGAGATTATTTGGAAGGTAAAATCAAGAAGCACGAAAATACACTGGCCGCCAAAGAGCAAAAACAAATGCACCTGATGCTTCAGCGTGGTGCAATTGTTAAACCTGTTTTGCTGACCTACCCAGAAATACCTCAAATCGCACAATTTATAGATAATATTATTGCCGTAGAAGATCCTTTTTATGCCGTCTTGTTTGAGTCTGAAAATCAAAGTCATACGTTTTGGGAAATTAGCGAAGGCAAACAAATAGAAATCATTCAAGATTTTTTCAAAAATCTAGTTCCTGAAACCTATATTGCCGACGGACATCATAGAAGTTCGACTACAGCTCTCATGCACAAGCGCATCGGGTCGCAGGCAGGCGAACCCGACTACGACCAAATGTTGTGTGCCTTCTTTCCTGCTAACGAATTAGATGTTCATGATTATAATAGAGTCGTTGATGGTCTGACAGATATGTCATTGACGACTTATATGGCCAAAATTGCCCAATTATTTGAAATAGAAATTTTAGAAGAACCTCGCAAACCACTTCAAAAACATGAAATCATCATGTATGTCAATCGAGAATGGTTTGCCCTCACCTGGAAAGAAAGAGTGCTAAAGGAATACGAAGAGGAAAAAGTCCTGCTTGATGTTTCTTTGCTCGACGAAAAGGTCTTGCATCATATTTTGGGCATCAAAGATGTAAGAACTGACTTGCGTATAAAATACGTTGAAGGCCCAAAAGGAATTGAAGATATTCGCAACAAAACCAACAAATCCGAAACTCGAATTGGTTTTCTCCTCTACCCTGTGCATCTCAACGACCTCATCGCCAAGGCTGATGCCAATCAGGTAATGCCACCAAAATCGACTTGGTTTGAACCTCGTATCAAAAATGGATTGATTGTACAGGAATGGTAAAATGGTGTGCCGAGGTGTTTGGGTGTTTGGGTGTTTACGAATCATAAACACACAAACACATAGAAACACAAACACCCCATCAATACGCTCTCACATTTTTCTTTTCCATGAATAAAATGAAGGCTTTGTTGACTACTTTATTGCCGCCTGGAGTCGGGTAATTCCCCGAAAAATACCAATCGCCATTATTATTGGGACAAGCATTTTGCAAACCTTCGATGGTTTGATAAATGACCTCAACCTTAGGCTTTATATCTGGGGGTGTAATGATTTGAGCAATTTTCTTGGAGATTTCTTCATACGAAAATAAATCATATAAAGCTGCCACTTCGTTGGTAACTTCCTCTTTGGGCAAATGCTCTTGGGCTTTACATTTTTCGTAGGTTTCTTCTAAAATCTCTTCTTGACCCGATTCTCGAATCAACTCTATCAAGGCTCGAAACGCTACAAACTCATTGAGTTTGGACATATCAATTCCATAACAATCAGGAAAGCGGATTTGTGGAGCAGATGAAACTACAACGATTTTCTTAGGACGCAAACGAGAAACTATCCGAATGATACTGTTGCGTAAAGTCGTACCACGAACAATGGAATCATCAATTAAGACTAAAGTATCCTTATTGTTTTCGACAATACCGTAGGTCACATCATATACGTGCGAAACCATCTCATCGCGTGCACTATCATCGGTGATAAAGGTGCGAAGTTTCGCATCCTTCACTACAATTTTTTCTACCCGAAGCGATCGATTTAAGATTTTTTCTAATTTCTTAGCTTTTTTATTTTTACAATAGGCTTCTATTTCTTTGGCTTTATGCTTGTTCAGTTCTTTTTCCAAACCTTGTAGCATCCCATAAAAAGAAGATTCGGCCGTATTGGGCACAAAAGAAAAAACGGTATTTTTAAAATTATAATTCACCGCTTTTAAAACGGGAATGGCCAATTGCTCACCTAGTTTTTTGCGTTCTAAATAAATATCTCTATCCGTACCTCTCGAAAAATAAATGCGCTCAAACGAGCAGGCTGCTCGTTTGCGGGCTTCTATAAATTCTTCCTCTGTCACTTCGCCATCACGCTTGATAATTAGAGCATGACCTGGAGTGAGTTCTTTTACTTTAGAAATATGGACATCAAAAGCCGTTTGGATGGCTGGACGTTCCGAAGCTGCTACCACAACTTCGTCATCAGCATAATAAAAAGCTGGACGAATACCAGAAGGGTCACGCATCATAAAAGCGTCGCCATGCCCAATCAATCCGCCCATCACATAGCCGCCATCAAACTTGCGACTCGCACGTTTGAGTAGGCGTTGTACATCCATATTTTTAAAAATGAGTTCGTTCAGTTCGGCTGTAGTGTAGCCGTCGGGTTTAAACCAATCGTGCAACCGTTGGACTTCGTCGTCCAAGAAATGACCGATTTTTTCGAGAACTGTAACCGTATCTGATTTTTCTTTGGGATATTGCCCCAGCTCTACCAATTCGCCAAATAATTCGTCAACATTGGTCAGGTTGAAGTTGCCTGCCAACACTAAATTTCGACTAATCCAGTTGTTTTGGCGCAAGAACGGATGACAAGTTTCGATGGTATTGTCGCCATGCGTTCCGTAACGCAAATGTCCCATCAGCAACTCGCCCATATAAGGCATATTTTTTTTGAGCCAATCAGGATTTTGCAACAAATGCTCCTCTAAATCTTCAAACCTGCGATAGACTTCTTTATATAATTTGTCTAAGTAGTTAGCTCCAGTACTACGTTTTCTACTGATGTAGCGGCTACCTGTTTCAGGATTCAACTTTATGGTAGCGAGACCCGCACCGTCTTGTCCTCTGTTCCGCATTTTTTGCATCACAAGACGCAGTTTATTTAGCCCGTAAAAGGGCGTTCCATACTTATCTTGGTAGTATTGAAGGGGTTTAAGCAAGCGGATAAGAACAATGCC
>JAHDEQ010000070.1:0-10303 GCA_020628755.1 Saprospiraceae bacterium | reverse complement strand
CATACTTATCTTGGTAGTATTGAAGGGGTTTAAGCAAGCGGATAAGAACAATGCCACACTCATGCTTAATAAAATCACTCATCGGGGATGAAGGTATTTAGAAGCGTTTAAGAAAGTGCAAATTTAGAGTTAAATATGGAAGGAACAAATATTTTTCAATAATTAGCTTTACTAAATCTTACTCCTTCTCTTCTTCTCCCCCGCAGGTTTAGGAAAGCAATTTTTTTTCAAAACAAACACTATTCTGAACACCAATATATTGTCCATAATTGGCAGTGCGTTGATAGTCCGATTTGTCGTAGAGCCGTACCGCCTCTATTTGGCGTATTCCTGTTTCGAGTATGCACCTTTGATAATTCATTTCTGCTGCCCACTTTTCTAATTCCTTTAAAATTTGGGTAGCGATGCCTTTACCACGACTTTCGGGAGTGGTAAACATACGTTTGATTTCCATTGTATTTTTATCAAAGGCTTTGATTGCACCACAGCCTACTGCTTTTCCATCTTCATAAGCGACTATAACGTATTTGATATTATCTAGTTTATTGTATTGGTCATAAAAATCATGTTCGTCGCCATCGGTAATGGTGAGGTAAGCATCGAGCTGTTGCACTAGCTCAATGAAGTCGGGATTTTGGGCGTTGGTACGTTGGAGGGTTATCATATTCTAAAATTTAAAATACTTGGCGAAGGCTGCTACGGAATGTGGATGTAAAATCGCTCCTTCATTGAGTAAAGTTTTGGCGACAGCCAAAGATTGAACCTCTACTTCTATTGCTTCGCCCTCATCAAAAAGTGGTTCATGGGTCTTTTCTACATTTTGGGCTAACCAATGATGTACTTTGCTATCCATAAAAACAGGATTAGAATAGGAAAATCCCAAATAAGTCCATTCTTGTGCGGTAAATCCTGTTTCCTCTTGTAGCTCGCGCCGAGCCGCAGTTTCAGAATCTTCTCCATCATCAACAAAACCTCCTGGCACTTCAAGGCTCGTGGCTTGAATACCAAAACGATATTGTCGGGTTAAAACAACTTGGTCGTTGCGAGTCAAAGCGATAACATTGACCGAATCATTGGATTCCAAAACAACTGCCTTGAGTTGTTTGTTGTTTCGAGGATTGACCACCGCATCGTAGCGGACATTAAAGATGATTAAGTCCTCTCCTTTTTCCGAATTGAGGGTTTGCCAATGCAAAGTGGTACTCTTATTGTCTTTCATCTATCAAATGTTACTAATTTGTGATATTTGACCAAAAAAAAGCAATTAAATTTGCAGAAAAATTTCATTCAAAAATATTTAATCATAAATCAACTCTCTTATGAACAGAAGAATTTTACTCTTTTTAATATTATGTATGACTTCTATTTTGTCTTTTGCACAAATAGAAGTCCCTCAAGAACAGCGTTCTATGATTACTAAAGTTTCAGCGACGTGGTGCTCCAACTGTGGCAACTGGGGCTGGACTTTGATGGATGGCTTAGTAGAAGATAATGCTGACAAAGCCTTGATTGTAGGTGCCCATTACAGCGGCAATCTTCAAACAGACGAATCTGTTGCTTTTGGTAATAATTTTAATGTCAATGGACAACCAAAATTCGTTTTAAACAATACAGATATTGGTGCGAATAGCAGCAATATTGCAGCTAAACGAACTGAAGTAGCTGACCAAGTTGCCGCTAATTTTACGCAAAGTCCTATTGTCAATACGGGTTTGGAAGCTATGATGAGTCCTGATAACCAAATCGTTCTTCGTACCAATACGCAATTTTTTCAAGCTACAAGTGGCGACTATTATTTAGGACTTTATGTACTAGAAAATAATGTAGAAGAAAATCAAGCTGGAAGCGTGGCAGACGACATTCACCCGAATGTCATGCGTAAAGCCTTTGGTGATACCTTTGGTTCTTCATTGGCAAGTGGTAGCATTGACGCTGGAATGTCTGTAGAGGCTACTTATACGATGCCAATGAATAGCGATTGGAATATGGACAATTTGGTTTTGGCAGCTATTATTTGGGAAAAAGTAGGCGACGATTATCAGTTTGTAAATGCCCACAGTGTGACTGAATTTGTGCCTTTTGTGAGTACCAATGAATTGGAAGCAAGTGCGATTGATTTTCAACTTGCGCCTACTATTGTACAAGAAAGTGCAATTATGACTTTTGATTTAGAGCAAGCTGCTACTGCTTCTGTTCAGGTTTTTGATACCAACGGCCGTTTGGTACAACGTGTGTTTGAAGGTCAGCTAACTGCTGGACAGCAGCAGTTTGAAATCGGAAATAATGACCTTTCTGGTTTGTATTTTGTACACCTTCAATTAGATGGAAAGATTTTGACAGAAAAGATTTTGTTTGAATAATATATAATCTCCAAAAGCAGAAGGCATTTTGAAAATGCCTTCTGCTTCACCCACCTTTCTTTCTTCCTATCCACAAACTAAAACCTTCGCTACTACATATTAAAATTTTTCTTAATAAAATTGGTGCGAAAGTTGTAGTATCTCCATTAACAGCTTAAAACTTAGAGTTTTTGCTTAGATAATTATATTTTTTATTAATATTTTCACTACTTTCACGTTTGTAATGTTATACTTTTATAACATAAGTGGTTAATCTAAAATAACCGCTTCAACAAACATACTTTTAAATAATATGGGAATTATAATTTCATTACTCAACCACAAGGGTGGCGTGGGTAAGACCACAAGTACTATCAATATTGGGGCAGGCTTAGTAGAGTTAGGCAAAAAAGTCTTGCTCATTGACCTCGACCCACAGGCCAACCTTACACTTTCGCTAGGTATTCCGCGTCAAAAATATACAATTTATGAAGCCGTTAGAGGTGAGTCTGAACTCGTACCTTATACGGTCAAAGAGGGTTTGGATGTTATCACTTCTACCCTTGACTTGTCGGGTGCCGAGATGGAACTCATCAATGAAGCAGGCCGAGAATTTATCATGCGTGAATTGTTTGAACCTGTCAAAGAAGAATACGATTTTATTATCATAGATTGTCCTCCTTCTTTAGGTTTATTGACATTGAATGCCTTGACGAGTAGTGACTACGTTTATATTCCTTTGCAAACAGAATTTTTGGCTCTACAAGGTTTGGCAAAAATCAAGCAAGTCATTGACAAAGTACGTTTTCGTTTAAACAAGCGTTTGCAAATTGGTGGCGTAATTGCGACAATGTATGACAAACGTAAAGTCTTGAATCGTGATGTGGTCGAAACCATACGCAAATACTTTGGCCCCAAAGTATTCAATACGCTTATTCGTTCAACGGTTGCCTTAGCTGAAGCTCCTGCTCAACGCAAGGATATTTTTGGATACAATCGCCGTAGTAATGGTGCTAAAGATTATCTTGCTCTTTGTAAAGAAATTTTGGAGAGAGTTGCTAATCCTATACCCGAACGAACAAGGACTCCAAGAGCAAATTCGGTTCAATAATTGATAATTTATCATTGTACAATTGCAATGGTTTTATAATATAAGATTGTGAGTAAAAAGAAATTCACAGATGGCTTAGACAGCATTTTTGGTGGATCTGTAGAGGAAACTTTACCAGAAGGAAGTCCTTTATTGGTAAAAACAGAGGAAAAAATTGAGCCTAAACGCAAAGAGCGTTCTAAAAAACGCTCTTCCAAAAATTTTACTTCTGATTTGGATTCGCTTTTTGAAGATGTGTTGACTGAAACCCTCGAAGATAAGGCAAAAAAAATCATAAAGGATAAAGCTAAGGTTTCCCCAAAACGTCGGGAACGTAGCGATGCACTTTTTGGGCTTGATGCTCTGATTCGTCGTACTGTCGAAACGAGTTTAGAAGGACACGAAAACCTCAAAAAGCGAGTTACTTTCATTTTTGAAAAATCAAAATTAAAGAAACTCAAAAAAATCGCCAAAGAAGAAAAAGCCTATCTCAAAGATATCATTGGTCAAGTCATGGCAGAGTATATTGAAGAATACGAAGCCAAATATGGCCAAATACAATAAGATAAACTGTAAGGGTTGAGGCTTGTGCCTCAACCCTTCTTCTATTTCATGCAACGCCTCGAAGATTTTCGGATTTACTATAACCATACGATTCATCCTGAGTTGCTGCGTTTGGAGCGTCGCCGCAAACGCTTGTTGTGGTTTTTGGCCTTTTCTGCCATTCTTATTCTAGCGACAATTCTCTTAGAAGTTTATATCAATATCTTTTCCATCACTTTTTTACTGATGGTCTTGATTGGCTTTTTTATTACCTATTTGGGCTATGCTATCCGAAAATATGCTCTCAATTTCAAGCCCAAAATTGTTAATCTCATCCTTGATTTTATAGATGATGGTGTTAATTTTGGAACGCTTAAATACGATCCCAAAAATTCAATTCCAAAAAAAACCTTCCTTCAAAGTCAGATATTTGTTACCAAAGCCCCGCAGTACAATGGCGAAGATTTTATCAGTGGAAAAATCGGCACGCTTGATTTTGAACTCTGCGAATTGAACGTTAGAGAATATTCTAAGGTCAGAAACCGTTTAAACTATGTGTTCAAAGGAATATTTCTACATAGTCAGTTTCCCAAAAGTATTCGAGGTGCATTATTGATTTTGCCTGTAGAATTTAAACAATACCTCTCTCGAACCGTCAAATCGCTTTATCGCTACGGCGGAACTAAGATAGAAGACGAATTACACAATCCGCTTTTTGAGCAACATTTTTCGACCTACTGTACGCCCGATGTTTTTGTTGATGGTATTTTATCGCCTGATATGCAAAACAATATTGTAGAATATAAACTTAGAACTAACAAAGAAATTTATATTTCTTTTGTTCAGAATAAAATTTTTGTGGCAATCACAGAACCGAAAGACATCCTTGAACCGTTTATTTTTCAGTCCAATGTCAGTTTTGACTTGGTCAAAGAATTTTTTGAAGACATTTATATGCTCCTCCAAATTGTAGAGGATTTTGATAAACATCATTAACACGTACTCACGTATGCAAGTGTTCACGTATTCACGTTAGCAAATAACATGAACACGAGAATACGTGAGCACATGAACACATTCAAAATATGCGCTTTATCCTTTTTATTACGACTTTTTTAATCTTTTTTGGGACGAGCTTTGCCCAAGACAAAGCCGCCATGCCTGAAATAGAAAATGCCCTTTTGTGGAAAATCGAAGGCAAAGAACTACAAGAACCTTCATACCTTTTTGGGACGATTCACATGATTCCTGCCGATGACTATTTTTTGAGCGATGCCGCCAAAACAGCTATCAAAGATTGTGAGCAAATGACCTTTGAAATCAACTTAGAGGATATGATGAATATTGGTTCGCAACTCTCGCTCATGATGAGTGCTTTTATGGATAATGGCACAACGCTAAAGGATTTACTATCTGAAGAGGAATACAAAATGGTAGATGAACATTTCACCGAAATGGGCTTGCCTCTGTTTTTACTCGAACGGATTAAGCCTTTGTTTTTATCCGTTTTTGCATCGGGTGATATGGATATGATGGGTGGTATGGGAAGCACCGCCGACTCTACTGACAATGCTGTTGTTTCATACGAAATGGAACTATGGGACATGGCCAAAGAAGCCGAAATGTCGGTTGGTGGACTCGAAACGGCTGAATACCAAATGAGTATGTTTGATAGTATTCCATATAAAGCCCAAGCTGATATGCTCGTGGCTGCCATACAATCCGAAGATACCGACAACGGCCAATTTGACCAAATGGTTGAAATGTATAAAACCCAAGACCTTAAAGCGATGGGGCAAATGCTTTCTTCGGAAGAAGACGGAGTAGGTGATTATGAAGATATTTTATTAGAAACTCGAAATCGCAATTGGATTCCTGTGATGGGCGAACAAATGCATAAACAAGCAACCTTCTTCGCCGTTGGTGCTGGTCACTTGGGTGGTGCAGTGGGTGTTGTCAATCTGCTGCGTTTGGACGGTTATAAAGTAACTGCTATTGAACCTGCAAAGAAATTAAAACCTTAAAAACAACGCTCGTGGAAGAATTCTTCTTCCACGAAAAATATCCTGTAAGTTTTCAACTTGCCTAATTATTTATGCCATTAATTCTCCCCATTCACAATATTTCCCCTTCGTGGGGTGACAATTGCTTTATTGCCGACAACGCCACGATAGTTGGCGATGTCGTGTTCGGCGATGATTGTAGTATTTGGTTTCAAACCGTCATTCGAGGCGATGTTAACAAAATCAGAATTGGCCATAAAGTCAATATCCAAGACGGAGCCATCATTCATTGTACCTACGAAAAAACAGAAACCCATATTGGCGACAATGTCTCTATTGGACATCGAGCTATCATTCATGGTTGTACCATAAAAAACAATGTATTGGTAGGAATGGGAGCAATTGTCATGGACAATGCTGTAGTTGAGGAAAATGTACTCATTGCCGCAGGAGCCGTTGTATTAGAAAACGCTCACCTCGAAGCAGGCTATATTTATGCTGGCGTGCCAGCAAAAAAAGTCAAAGCTCTCAGCCCTGAACAATTTAAAGAAAGTGTTACTCGAACGGCCAATAATTATGTAAAGTATGCTAGTTGGTTTTTATGATTTTCTCGATTTAATTTTACCCTTTTGTTTTTTAGCTTCTTAGATTCAAGATTGAATCCAAGATATAAATTCTAAACAATGCTAGATTTTCCTACCTTCGAGAAAATATTATATAAAACTAAAAATAGTTGAATCATTTCATCTCCATACTCCTTCTTCTTTTCTGTTTCACACAAAACAGCAGCGCACAAGTACGTCCTCAAAAAAACATTCCACCTAAACAACAACAAACCGAAAAACAAGACACTTCCAAAAAAGTAATTGTAGTAGAATACTCCGACTATGCCGAAGGTTTTATTGAAGAAGAGGAAGAAATCAGAAAACTAGCTGGAAATGTAGAACTCCGCCAAGATTCGGTTTTTATGAGTTGCGATACCGCAACCATAAAAGTCCAAGCCAACACCCTCGAAGCAGAAGGCGAAGTCATCATCCAACAAAACGACACCTTAGTTATTTTTTCCGATTCATTAGCCTATTTGGGCAATGAACGGATTGCCGACTTGTTTTACAATGTCGTTCTCCAAAATGGCGATCAACAACTCTTTACCGACCGTCTCAACTACAATCTCGAAACCAAACTTGCTCAATATTTTGCTGGCGGAATCTTGACCGATGGCAAAACCCAACTCCAAAGTAAACGAGGTTATTATTATGCCGATACCAACAATGCCTTTTTTAAAGATAGTGTTTTGGTGGTTGACCCCGAATTTGAATTGCAAGCGGATACGCTTCAATTCAACACCCAAAGCAAGGTCGTGACCTTCCTTGGCCCCACCCGCATCAATATTGGCGAAAGCAAAATCTATTGCGAGGGTGGTTTTTATGATACCGAAAAAAACAAAGCTCGTTTTGAAACCAATCCACAATTTGTAAAAGGCGAGCAACAAGCAACAGCCAGTTTGATTACTTATGATGGTCAAAAAAAGGAAATTATCCTGGATGGTGATGCTATATTTGTGGACAATGACCGACGAGCGACTGCTGACCGCATTCGCTATGACGAAACCAATGACATCACTTACCTCGAAGGAAATGCCTATTTTGAAGATGGCGAACAAAGAATACGTTCTGAAGTCATTGTCTATGATGGAAAAAATGGAAAATATACTACTTCTGGTCGTTCGGTTGTCAACGATGGCGAGCAAATCTTAAAAGCCGAAAACATTGATTTCGATGATGCAACTGGTCTCGGAATTGCAACTGGAAATGTCTTTTGGAAAGATACCGTCAACAATCTCACCATCACCAGCGAAGAGATGCGTTACGACCAAAACAGCGACTATTTGATAGCCTCAGGCGGTACGCCAACTATGACCAGTTTGATAGAAGGCGATACTTTATTTTTGGTTGCCGATACGCTCCTTGCCATTCGAGCCGACCAAATGAAAAAAGAAGAATCGGACACTTTACAAACTACTAAAGTTGATTCAACTTTGATAAATAAAATTGTAGAAGATTCCATTTCTATGGACACGACTTTCGTCAAAAATAATGCTATAAAAGCCCCAAAAGACAGCATGATAGTATCAAATGATACTATCATGGCTCAAAACGATACTATTTCTGTTCTTGATACTATCAATTTGACTATAAATGATACTTTAGAAATAAAAAAAATCAAAGCCGAAGAACCCGATACTTCTCGCAATCTCATTGCTTATGGCGATGTACGAATGTACAAAAACGACCTCCAAGCGGTCTGCGACTCGCTTGTTTTTGAAGGTCGAGATTCGATATTTAATTTTTATAAAGACCCTTTGGTTTGGTCAGATACGACGCAATTTTCGGCCGATACCATTCAAATGAAAATGCAAGGCGGAAAACTCGATACTATCTTTCTAAAAGAAAAAGCCTTTGTTGTTAATTCACCTGATGAGATTTTATTTAACCAAATCAAGGGACGAGACATTCAAGCCTATTTCCAAGACAACGAATTGTACAAACTCCTAGTCGAAGGCAATGCTGAATTTGTATATTATCTCCTCGATGAACAACAATCTTATATTGGAGTCAACAAGTCCGTTTGTAGTAATATGATTCTCAATTTTGAAAACAATAATGTTCAGCGTATCAACTGTTTTCCAAATCCAAAAGCCCAATTGCTGCCCGTCAAATCTGCTGCGCAGATTGAACTAGACGGCTACGGCTGGTATTTGACACGCCGCCCCAATTCCAAAGCCGATTTGTATAAAGAAAGAGGAAAACAACCAATGACTTTGGATAGTTTGGCAGTAGATTCTTTGCAAATAGATTCTAAGTTGATGGACTCTTTGCAAACCACTATAATCAAAGAAAAAACAGAGAAAAAAGATTCAAAAGAAAAATCTGATTCGCCTCCTGCTTCATCCAAAGTTAAGGGGATTAAAGATTAAACTGTCAGTACAGGATTTTTTGAGATTTTCAGGATATGACAGGATCAAAATCTTGCCTATCCTATCATCCTATGAATCCTGTACGGACAAAAATTGCTTTTTCCGACCTTAAATCCTTCCATTAAGTGTTGACTTAAAGAAAAAACAGTCAAATATCAGAGAACAGAAATGTCGAAAAAAGCAATTTCCAAAATTTTGACCGCCTGAAAGGAGAATTTTTATACTTTTGGAGTGAAGCGGAAAAATTTAAAAATCTAGGTCAAAAGTTTTGAGAAATATGCGATTCGACTAGATTCCTGCCAGTCGGCAGGCTGGTTTGGTTCTTTTTGGTAATGCAAAAGAACAAAATCATATTAAAAAAAATCCTATCCATACAATGAATACCAAACAATTTATACCATACCAAGCACAACAATTCTCATTAGAAGAATCCATCCAACGTTCGGAGGAATATTACCAGTACCTTGACCAACGTCGTTCGGTCAGAGATTTTTCGGACAAGCCCGTTCCTAAAGAATTGATAGAGACACTTATCAAAACCGCCTCCACAGCTCCTTCAGGGGCGCATAAGCAGCCTTGGACATTTTGTGCAGTTGCCAATCCAAATATCAAATCGGAAATCCGAAAAGCAGCAGAAAAAGAAGAATACATTAGTTATCATGGACGAATGTCCGAAGAATGGCTAGAAGATTTAAAACCAATTGGTACAGATTGGAATAAGCCATTTCTGGAAATTGCGCCTTGGTTGATTATCCTTTTTAAAAAAGCCTATGATATTGAAAACGAAGAAAAACACAAAAATTATTATGTCAACGAGTCTGTTGGCATTGCCGCAGGATTTCTAATCAGTGCAATCCACGAAGCGGGTTTGGTAACATTGACGCATACACCAAGTCCGATGAATTTTTTACAAAAAATATTAAACCGTCCAGAAAACGAAAGAGCTTTTTTGCTCCTTCCTGTCGGCTATCCAATGAACGAAGCCGAAGTTCCAAATCTTCAACGCAAACCCTTAGAAAAAGTAAGTGTGTTTTATGAATAAGTAAAGGTTTGTCAATACAAATCCTATCCCACCCTTTTGTTAACAATAAGCCAACGCCAATAATTTTCTTGTTTGTTGACACGCCCCATTCTAGATTTGTAGCATCAATTAAGTAGCAAAGTAAATTTACTTGTCAAAAAACTTCATCCCGTGAAAATTGAATTAACAATTGACTGTAACGAAATTGTGATGAGATTTTGAGGGATTGAAAAGAAGTTGTTTTGACTAAATTTCTTTGCATATCTATATATTTAAAAAGCTAAAAAGAACTAAAAAAAATTGAAGCTATGAAAATTTTAAACTATTGGA
>JAHDEQ010000069.1:14605-19215 GCA_020628755.1 Saprospiraceae bacterium | reverse complement strand
GACGATTGTGCAACAATCGTATCACTTTCCGCTTCTTTTTGAACCAAACTAAGGTAGCAATGCCCTTTTGACCAGTCTAGCTGCGCTATTTCGGCTGTTAGCCAAATAGCATCATTAAAATTAAGTGCAATGACTTGTCGAACAAACTCATTGAGTTCAAATAAAGTGTAGCTATTCAAATAAGAAGATTTTAATATTAGCGTTCAAACGCTCGGTGTTTTTTCAAAACGATAAATATGTTTTTGATGAGTAAATATTTACTCAAAAGGATTGCCTTCTACACCCAAATCTTGTAAAGTCATACCTGCCTTTACATCAACAATCATTTCGGAATCCGAACCTAAAATATCATGTGTCGTCGAAATCCAAGCTCCTGTAGAAAGTTGCTTCCAGCCTTTCCACGCAATAGGAAAACCATCAATAGGTAAAATCTGAGTCCACATTTGCCAGCTTGTCGGACGATAATTTTCGTCTAAAGTCCACAGGTAAGCATCGCCAGGCGTTACGCCGCCTGACTTATATTGTACTTTGAGTGCTTCTTTGTCATCCTCTGTTTTGACAATGCTACGCTCCGTGCCAGGGTCAGTGGCTTTGACCACAGGATTGAGCCAAAAGCTATCGTTGCAGAAATAACTCCAAGCCGAATTTACCGCTTTGGTAGCAGCATCGCCTGAAATTTCTTTGCCATTGACAAAGGCTTTGCTGCCTTTGGTGTGGTCTTTTGTATTGAGGATCACTCGATTTTCGTCCCAAGAAACTTGTACATCATGATTCCTTTTATCCCAAATGAAATTATGCTTTCCACTACCGTTAAATGTCCATTTGACAAAGCGTGTCGAGTCCCAAGCCACCTTATCAACTGAGGCCATCATTTTTTCGGCCAATAAGTCCGCTTCGGTACTTACGACACCTTGTGGTTCAGCTTGATTCATAGTTACTTTAAAATATAAAAAAGTTGCTAGGAGAAGCCCGATAATAACACCTACAATGATGAGCAAAATTTTGAGTACACGCATAATTTAGATTTGAAAGCATGAATGAAATACAATTTAGAAACCTGATTTATCTTAATTTAAACCAATTTCTAAAACAATATTATTCGTAAAATTGATAATCAATTATACCAAATATAAATGCTATTATGAAAAAAACGCTATTAATAATTTTTATTTTATCTACTTTTTTATCCAATGATTTTATTAAAGCCCAAGATTGCTACACTCCTACGAGTGTTAGAGATTTGAATGTCAACAATGTGCGTGCTAGAATACCACTAGGCGCAAGTTTTTGGTGGGATGGTGCGGATGCAGGTTATTTTTTTCCTAATGGCGATGCAGCAATACCACAAGTAGCTTCCTTATTTGCTGGGGCATTATGGATTGGAGGGCTTGACTCCGCAGGAAATTTACAATTATCAGCGACAACTTATGGTTTAGCAACAGGACAATTAGGCTATTCGGCGGGTCCAATCCCAGCTACCGCCGAAACTTGTGCAAATTGGGATACGCACTTTATGGTGAATGCCCAAAATCTTGATGATTTTTTGAATGATTGGGCAGATAACGGTACAATTGATAATGCAATTCATCCTGAAATTGCAGCTTGGCCAGCCAAAGATAATCCACATTTCTTTTCATTTCAGGGATTTGATTTGCCTTCAAATGCCGACCTTGCCCCATTTATTGACCAAAATCAAGATGGAATTTATGATCCTATGGATGGTGACTATCCTGATATAAAAGGAGCAACACAAGCTATTTGGAGTATCAGCAATACCAGCCAAAGTGGAATGCCTTTAGAAATTCATACCCTTGCTTATGCGTATTCAAGTAACGAACCTTCCTTAAATAATACTACATTTTATGATTTTTCGCTTATCAACAAAAACGAAAATGATTTGCTGGATGCTTATATCTCTTTATGGATTGACCCCGACTTGGGCTGCTATACCGATGATTATGTAGGCTGTCTTCCTGAGGAGGATATGGCTTTTGTATATAACCAAGATGCTACCGACGGGTCAACAGGATGTACTTGCCAACATGGTATTAATACGTATTGCGAAACGATTCCAGTATTGGGGATAAAATTGTTAGAAGTGCCACAAAGTCCCATGCAGTTTGGAGATAATGGAGAGCTGATACCTGTGAATGATTTTGCAGAAGCAGATACACTTATTTGCTTAGGCATGACTTCGTTTATGCTTTATTATAATGGCGGTCTTTGGGACGGTCCACCTCAGATGACCGACCCTACAATTCCAGTTGAATACTACAATTATATGAAAGGTCTTTGGCGTGATGGTTCAAAACCAATACATGATGGCGAAGCAGTAGATTTTTTGTATCCTGGCAATCCTGGTGCTATGCAAGAAGGCGATTGGACAGCTTGTAGCGAAAATTTACCTGTAGCCGATGCCAGAATTTTGCTCAATACAGGGCCATTTGTGATGCCTGTGGGAGCTATGAGTCAGTTTTCGTTTGCTGTAACGGGAGTAGAAAATGTACCACATCCTTGCCCCGATGTTTCTACCTTGATAGATTATGGCAATGCTATTGAAAATTATTATGAAAATGGAATTACAACAAGCATCAAACCTGTCGCTGCCAAGCAAAACGAAGTTTTGCTTGCCCCCAACCCGATGCAAAATCAGACCATTTTTACTTTAAAAGACGAGAGAGAAAAAATAAGTACAATACAGATATTTGCTATTGATGGAAGTTTAATTTTTGCTTCTCCTCAAATCAGTACCAATCAGTATATTTTAAATAATGAATTGCCTGAATCAGGAATGTATATTTACAATCTCCAAACCAATAATGGTAAATTGTATTCTGGAAAAATTGTAAAACACTGATAAGATAAAAATTAAACAAAACGTATCAGCAACTTTAGTCGCTGATACGTTTTGTGGCAGCTAAAGCAGCCGCTACGATTTCTGAATTAACAAAAAAAGGATATGATTAAACTTTAAATAGTAATTCTCGCTTTAGAAAAATCTGAATGTCGAAAAAAGCAATTTCCAAAATTTTGACCGCCCGAAGGGGGAATTTTTGAATTTTTGAAGCCAAAGCGGAAAAAATCAAAAATCTAGGTCAAAAGTTTTGAGAAATATGCGATTCGACGAGCTTTTTGGTTCTTTTTTGCGGTAAAAAAGAACAAAGTCATATATGGAAAAACATCAAACGGGAATCGCTGAACTTTAAACCTTCAATTGTTTCCAACGATTAGACTTTAAATACCAATAGGTAAATCCGAAAATAATAATCCAATAAAAGATTTCTGAAGCCCAGGCCCATTCCAAACCACCCGTCGAAAAATTGACAATCATATAAATATAGACAAGATAAAATATCGCACAAAAGGTTTGGATTTTTAGCGCAAAATAGGTCGCTCCTGTCCCTGCCAAACCATTGAAAAAGACTCCTGCTACCGAAAACAAGGCCAAAATTCCTCCCACAACATAGAGTACGGGTCTGGAGTCGCTTATCAAAGACATATCTTCGCCTCCCAATAATGGATAAAGCAATTGTTCAGGAAAGCAGATGATAGGTAGAGTCAAAAGCATTGTAGTGGCAAAACAAATCTTAGCGACTTTCCACAAAATAGGAACGACTATTCGGCTTTTGTCTTGACCTATAAAATTGCTCACCATTGTATTGGCTCCCGAAGCAAAACCCCAAGTTGGGATGGACAATCCCAAGTAAACGATTCGAGCCAAATTGGTAATGGCCAAAGGACGCTCACCTAAATTTTCGACAATTCCAAAAAAGATAAACCAACTCCCAAATCCAACTACTGACTGTAAAACGACAGGTGAGGATAGTTTAAACTGTGTACGTATTAAGTTCCAATCAATTTTGGGAAGTTTGAACAAACAGTATTTTCGGGCATATTTATCAAATAAAATATAAGCTACAAAAACGACTAAAGCGACGGCTTCGGCAATGGTACTTGCCAAGCCAGCTCCTTCTATGCCCATCGCAGGAAGCCCAAAATGTCCGAATATCAAACCATAATTCAATACAATATTGACGGCAGCTAGGATAAAGGAATCTACTATAATAAAGGTAGTCCGAGCAATTCCAGTATAATATGCGATAATAGCTAAGCCTGAAAAGCTAAAGAATACGCCCCATTGCCGATAATTGAGGTACTCCAAACTTTTTTGAAAAATCACATCTGAATTGGCAAAAGCCGCAAAAAAATAGTAACTCCCAAAAAACATAAAGAGAAAAAGTCCCAAGGCCAGCAACAACTCAAAGTAAAGCATCGCATAAAAAGTACGGCCTACCGCAGCATCGTCGCCTTCGCCGACTCGGCGAGCAATCATAATCTGCCCGCCTTTTGAAAAGCCAAAACCGATAGCCGAAACAATCAAGTAGAATACACTTACAAAGCCAATTGCTGCAAAATCAATTTCGCTCAAATGGTACAAAAACACACTATCGCTCAAAGCAATAATCTGCTGTACGGCACTCCCTGCCATAATCGGTAAGGAAATCTTAATAATGTCTTTGTAGGATGTCCCTAGTTGCATCGTATTTTTAAGAAATGAGTCACAAATTTAGACTATTTTTAAAGAAAAAAGGTACTTTTACTAATAGCCA
>JAHDEQ010000069.1:0-14505 GCA_020628755.1 Saprospiraceae bacterium | reverse complement strand
TGAGTCACAAATTTAGACTATTTTTAAAGAAAAAAGGTACTTTTACTAATAGCCAAATTATTACAGACTTAAAATAACAACAGAAGTAAAATCTTAAATGACCTTATATGCCTTATTTGGTTCAAAACAATTTAAAATGCCATCAAGACGAAAATTCATCGAAAAAACGAGTACCTACACTTTAGGTTTGGGACTGTTGGGACTCTCTGCCTGTTCTAATCCAACCGATACCAAAGCAAGTATGAAAGAAACAGCGACTCAAACTAATCCAATATCTAATAAACGACCCTTTAAAATTTCTTTAGCGCAATGGTCTTTGCATCAAAACTTTTTTGATAAAAAAATTGACCATCTTGACTTTGCAAAAGTTGCTCGTGAGGAATTTGGGATTGATGCGGTGGAGTATGTCAATGGCTTTTTTAAAGACAAGGCCAAAGACACAGTTTATCTTCAGGAGATGAAAAAACGTGCTGCTGATAATGGTGTCCAAAGTCTGCTCGTCATGATTGATGGTGAGGGCGATTTAGGCCAAAAAGATGCCAAAAAGCGTAAAGAAGCCACCGAAAATCATTTCAAATGGGTGGATGCTGCTCAGTTTTTAGGTTGTCACTCTATTCGGGTCAATGCTTTTGGTGATGGAACTGCCGAGGAGGTGCAGAAAGCTGCCATCGAAAGTATGCACGCTTTGGCGAGCTACGCCGCCAAAGCCAATATCAATGTAACTATCGAAAATCATGGCGGCTATTCGTCGGATGGACAATGGTTGACCACCGTTATGAAAAAAGTTAATCTGCCTAATTTTGGGACCTTACCCGATTTCGGAAATTTCTGCCTCGAACGAGAAGGTGGAGAGCGTTGGGGCGCACCTTGCATCAAAGAATACGATAAATACAAAGGTGTAAAAGAACTCATGCCTTTTGCCAAAGCCGTAAGTGCGAAGTCTTATGATTTTGATGAAAAGGGCAACGAAACGACGATTGACTATAAGCAAATGCTTGATATTGTTCAAGCGGGTGGCTACGAAGGTTATATTGGAGTGGAGTACGAAGGAAAACGCCTCAGCGAGTACGAAGGCGTAAAAGCAACCAAGGCTTTGCTGGAAAAGTTGATAGGATAAAACTGTATCAGAGACTTTAGTCTGTAACAACTACAGACTAAAGCCTGTGATACTATTATTGAACAACCAATCGCTTGCTGACCACTTCTTTATCGCCCAAAACAAACTGCACAAAGTAAATTCCTTTTGTCCAATCAGAAGTATCAAAAGTGGTTCGATAATTCAGTTGATTGCCCAAATTATTTGTCGCAATGGCTTGTCCCAAGCCATTGAATACCTGAATTTTTACATTCGAGACTTGGTTCAAACGAATATCAAAATAAACTTTTCCACTCGTCGGATTTGGAGCAAACAAGATAGATTCGACAAGTTCAGGCTCAAGCGTATTGACCATTTCATCTACAATAATATCCGTCAAAATAGCAGTACAAGCATTGGCATCTGTTATCGTCACGCCATAAATTCCAGCAGGAATATCTATCAAATCTTCGGTCATTTCACTATTCGTCCATTCAAAAGTATAAGGTGGCGTTCCGCCTTCTAGCACTAAATCAATACTTCCATCAGCTTGTCCAGCCGTCGCATTGCTCGCTATAGCATCCACAATTTGCAAGAGTGGAGCTTCGCCAACTACTACATCGCCGATAAATTGACAACCCGAAGCGTCCGTAACGGTAACGGTATAAACTCCACCAATCAATCCATTAATAGTTGGTGTAGTTTCTTGGTTGCTCCATAGATAAGTCAAAGGTTCTGCCCCCGTTGTGATATTGATACTTGCTGAACCATTTGGACTATTACCCAAACAATCTATATTATCTGTTACCGACAAATCGCCCATTAAGCCACTTGCTATTATTTCCACCATTGTTTGGCAGGTATTGCTGTTTCCAGCCTCGTCGGTAGCTGTCCAAGTAACCAGTGTTATCCCTGCGGGATAAACAGCACTCGCATCGTCTGTATTGGTGTAATCATTTGTGATGTTGACGGTATTAGAACAATTATCTATTGCACTAGGAATATTAAGCATAACCATCGTATCACAACTCATTGCCGAAGTCATTACCGATATACTCTCTTGACAATCTTGAAATTCAGGAGCAACACCGTCCATGACGATTACATCAAATGCACAACTTTCTACATTGCCTTGTGCATCCATGACTTCAAAAACATTGCTTGTTGTTCCCATCGGAAAGGTACTGCCGCTAGGCAGACCGCTGACCTGACTAACCGAGGACGATGCTTGTCCACGTCCAAATACTTCCAAAACCAACCCAATATTTGAAATTCCTATCGAACTCAATTCTATAGGTTGTGCAATATTACAATTATCAGCAGCATAATAAGTTGGACTTATTTCGCCGCCTTCATTATAACCTGCAATAAATGGCGCATTTGTACCTGTAGGAATAACCAACTCGGCAACCAAAGTCGCTCCTCCTTGCACAGGCGTATAAATGGGAAAAGTAAATGTACCATTAAAAATATTAGGCATACTCGCTGTTTCGCTTGCCAATAAAACCAAGTTATCATAAGTCAAAGCTCCTGTCAAAAGGTACAAATTCATCGTCACTTCTTCGCCGCCTTCCGAAAATCCGATACCGACTTTTACGCTATCTACTTCCATTGCGCCAGCTACTCCCATCGTATTGAGGTTAAATACTCGGATATGACTCGATGCGCCACCATCTGTGCAACCATAGGAACTGGTTACATTATCACTCAAATTGTGTTTGAGTTTATAATTGACAATAGAACAATCGTCCGAAAACATCGGCATATCGTAATTGACAACAGCATTGCAAGTGCCAGCATCGGTGCTTACACTCAAATCTTCAGGACAAAAAACCAATTCTGGCAAGGTATCGTCCACTATAGTAACCGTAAAACTACAGGTGTCTTTTAAACCAGACGCATCCGTTGCTACAAAAGTATTGATAACAGAACCAACAGGAAATTCAAATCCACTCGGTAAACCACTGATTTGCTGTAAGGTAAAATCCGAACAATTGTCTTCGGCTGAGATACTATAATTTACAACTGCGCTACAACTGCCTCCCATGACAGTTTGAACAATATCATTGGCACAAATGATATTGGGAGCTTCGTTGTCTATCACTTTTACATCAAAACGGCAAGTGTCCACATTGCCACTCCCGTCATTTATGGCAAATACATTGAGTGTATTTCCAACAGGAAAAAATGCACCACTTGGCAAACCTGCTACAATATTGATGGTTTCGTTCATACAGTTTTCAACTGAAAAAACATCAAACTCTACAACTGCACCACAAGCACCAGCATCGGCTGTTACTTCTAAATTAGTAGGGCAGACCAACAAAGGTATTTGTTGGTCTATGACATTGACATTGAAACTACAAGTTGCTGAATTTCCAGAAGCATCGGTCAGCATAAAAGTATTGGTAGTTGTTCCAACAGGAAAAACACCTCCGCTTGCAATACCACTTGTTTGTTCCAAAACAACATTTGAGGTATTGACCATTAAAACCAAAGAAAAATCGGGTTCGCCCAAACTCGCTAAATCCACAGGATTGGTTTGGCCACAGCTAGAGGAGAAGATATAAGAAGGGGCAGATTGTCCTAATCCAAAATTATAACCTGGTACGGTGTTGCCACTCGAAAAATCTGGTACTACCAACTCTGCCACCAAAGTACTACCTCCCGAAACCGTCACACCAAAAGGAACATTCAAAATAGAGTTAAATAAGTTTGGAACATCCAATGTTTTAGTCGCAATCAAAGTCATATTATCATAAGTCAAATCACCTTCCAAGGTATAAAGGTTGACGGTCAAGGAAGCATTATTAGGTGTAAATCCAATTCCTACATCTACACTTGTAATTTGGACACTACTCGGTACACCAAAATCGCTCAACTTAAATACACGCAAATGCGAAGAGATACTCATGCTATCGCAAGTGAATGACGAGCTTACCATATCACTATTATTGTGTTGGAGTACAATTGGATTGACATTGCAATTGTCCGAAATAAAGGAAGGCAAACCGTATTCTACCACGACTTCGCAAGTACTTTGGGGCAAAATAACCGTTGTATCAGGGCGACATACCAAGACGGGGTCTTGATTATCAATCACAATGACTTCAAAAGAACATTCGCTAGAATTGCCATTGTCATCGGTAACGGTAAAAGTATTGATAGTTGTTCCTACAGGAAAAGTAGCTCCGCTTGGCAGACCTGCTGTTTGGTTGATGACTTCTCCTGGGCAAGTGCCGCCCGAAGTAACATCAAAAGTGACTGTTTGCCCACAAGCACCCATGATGGCATCCATAGTAATGTTGCTTGGGCAATTGATGCTTGGTGTATTGCTTACTCCCAATTGGACAAACAGGAATAAGCATACCAGTGTATGTATTAGTTTTTTCATTCTTAAATTATGTGGTTCTTAAAAGTAAACTGGACACTCTATTATCAAGTGTCCAGTTTACTATAATTAGTCTTCAGTATTTCTAGCAGCCAAGGCTTCTTTGTGAAAGCGTTTAGCATAATTTAATGGAATCCCTATGATTTCTTCTACATCTATTTTGGCTAAAATTATATCACTTTCGGCAATAATAGTGGACTCTCTAGCACTTTGATAGCCAGAAGATGCCCGACTAAACTCTTCAAAATCGGCTGTACCTTCTTTATAACGGGCTTTGACTAAACGAAAGGTTTGGTCAAAATCGAGTTCTGCTTCTTGGCGAACTTTATAAATTTCTAAAGTATGTTGATAAGCCTGATAACGACGAAGTACTTCGGCACGTACTTCGAGCTTGGCTTGGTCAAGGGTAGCTTCTTCTATCTTAAGTTTCTCTTTGGATTTTCTGATTTCATTGGGGCGAGTAATCCAACGTCCTAAATTTAGGGTAATCCCCAAATTATAGCGTGGAAAATTATTGATACCTCCTAAATCAACAATACCTCTTTCAGCATCCAAAGCATTGAGTTCGGCCTGTGAAATAGGTATGGCATCGAGTGACATTTGACTTGCGTCAGGAATACTATTATCTGTAGATTTTATATTATTCTCATTTAAGTTAAAGGTCAAACCAATATCATCTGCCCAATCTCTTTTTGTAATTGTAATATCTTCTTTGGCAATATTGATATTATAATCATAAACATCGTTAGAAGGATTATTCATCCAAGCCAATTGAACCAAATACTCTTCAAAAGCTATGGAAGGAGTATCTATAGGCATGATAAGCGAGTCAAAGTCAACTCGCTGGGCATCGGTTCTTCCCACAAGGAAAAGAAAAAAAATTAAGGGTAGTAAGTTCTTCATAAAATTGTGTTCACGTGTTCACGTATTTACGTGCTCACGTTAAAAACCAAACATGAACACGTGGATACGTGAACACGTGAGTACTTATTTGTATTGCAATCTTTTTACCAAACTATTCAATCAGGCTGCTTTTTCAAATTTAGAGGCCTCAATTTCTGATAAATCATCAAAATCTTTGAGGCGGACAAGTGCAGCCAAACAGATATAAAAAATAATACTTGTTGGCAATAGAACGATGGCTTCTTGCGGATAGCTGGCTAAAGTTAGTATAAATAGTACACTTGTCAGTCCCAAATACGTGACTTTTATTTTTGGGTTTTGACAACGCAGATAATAATAAATACCAGTTTGTAGGATTTTAAATAAAAGAGCCATATATAAAATAAGTCCTATCCAGCCCATTTCTACGGCGATACGGACAAAACCACTATCGTGGTCAAAACTAGCCAGCCAACTACTAGGTGTAAAACGTTTGCCCCAAACTCCTGTACTTCCCATTCCTGCCCCAAAAGGATGCCGTTGGATATAAGGCTGTATCATAGCCTGATTGTCGAGCCGCACCTGAACCGATGCGTCTTTTCCTGGCTTAAAGGCAGATTGTATCCTAAATAAAATGGGATTAGATGAACCTTTGAGCATAAGTCCTGCGCCTAGTACAAAAAAGATACCTGCACCAATCAGAATTTCTTTTTTGAGAGTCAGGACAGTAAAGAAAACCATCCCTGCTGGCACAAGCACAACAGGCGTACGAGAACCCCCAAATGCCATAGCCAAAAGCATACAAAGTGCTGTAATGATAAGTGTGATTCGCTGCCACAATTTAAAAGGCCCAGTTGCTAAAATGATGCAAAAAACACTCAAATAGGCCATCAAAATACCAAATGTAGTTGGGTCAGAAAATAAAGAAAATACTCTAAAACGTCCCCATTGTACAATTAACTGAAAGCGTTTTTCATCGGCGTATAGCCAAGTTAATTCGGCTTGACTAAAACCCAAAAACTCTTGCTTGAAACCATATAATGCGGATAATAATCCAAGAAAAATCATAAATTTTATCATCCAAAAAATACGTTTCAGATTACTAAAGGAATAACAGGCTACAAAGTAGAGCAAAATAAGACCTGCCATCGAACGCACCGTAAAAACCCATGCCAGCCGTGAACCTGCTATCGGATTGATGGCTTGCAAAAAGCTATAGGCAACCCACAACAATATCAATACACTAATGGGGTTTTTGGCAAAACTCCAATCTCGCTCCTTAATTTGTTTGAGAATAATGGCAAAAGTCATAAAATAGACTAGTCCATCAAGCGCAATTCCAGCAGGAACACTCGCAAATTTATTGATAAATTGGATTAAAAAGGCAATGATTAAGGTAAGGGCTATTCCAAACTGTTCGTTTAGAAAAATAGCCACAAACATCGGAATAGCTATGATTGCTCCGAGTAATATAATCCCTATTTTAAGACCTGCCACTGCTGTACCCAAAGCCATAGCGGTAGCTATGGTAATGACGACAATATAACCCAAAGGATTATTGAGTTTTTCCAACATTACTTGTCGAAAAAATTGTTGTCGAATCGTGTCTAGGGCATTGGCTAACATGAGATAGTTGAAATTAGAAGAAAACCACTTTGAGGAATAGTCCCAAAAGCATAAGAAAACACATTAAAATTGCCAAAAACTCTGAGAGCTTTTCGGTACTGCTAAGTTTAATTTTATCGTGTGATTTCATGTTGATTAGATTCTTCGGGTATTTTTATTTGATTATCCTCAGCGACATAAGTGCCATGAGGAGTTTGTCGCAAATGCGCAATCATCTCCTGTGCATTTTCGATAAAATCTTCGTATTTTTTAGGGGTGATTTTGCGTAAGGTGGTTTGAGGAACGATTTTTTTGATACCCAAAAAAGAGCAAACCTTATCCATCGTAGCTTGATGATTTTGTGGATTTGCTAGGTCTTCTTCATACACTACGTGTACGTGCGGTATGCCTTTCAATACATTTTTTTCGTAAGTATTGAGTTCATCAAAACCATTGAGCCACCAATCAAGTGTTTGCAAGTCAACGTGCAATTTTTGTTTTTGCTGATTGGATGAATTTTTACCTTGTTTTTTATGCCAATCGTTGCGTAAAATCGCATACATCATAGACAGCGATTGATTGAGCCGATGCTTGCGTTCGAGGTAGATGATTTTGTAGCCATCGTCGAGCAGTTTTTGCAAAAACTGCTTTCCGTTTTTCTTAGCCCCCCACTGAATATCTTTGATATGATGGGTCAGCAATTTAAACCCATAAATCGGCTTACCTGTTTTTTTAGCGTGCTTGTCCAAGACCTTTAAGGGGCGTAAATAGCGATGCTTTAAAATCTCCCCATCACAATAAATATCTGTATTAGAATTGAGCAAGCTCGTCAGCAAAGTACTACCCGTTCGACCCGTAGAAAAAATAATAAACTTAGTTTTGGGAGTAGTTTTAGAAGCAAATAAACTCTTGAAATACAACACTAACTCCTTTGGAAAACCAAAGAAGTAGGAACTAATAAAATACTTAATGTCCCAAATCAAATCAGCCTTTTTATAGTCGCTTGCCTTACTCATGTTCTTTATAATCGATATCTATGTTTATTTTTTCATTTTACCGACTGGGTAAATTAGCATAAAATGTTATCAATCGAAGTGTAGTAATCTCTCAAAATGACACTTTGACGGTCGGCAATACGGCTTGGGATGATAGTATTTTAAGGTCACTTATTCAGTTCCCTATTAGAAACTAGGGTTTTGGGTTTTTCCCAAACACCCGTTTTATGATTGTATTGTTTGACGATACGAGCTGGATTGCCCGCCACTATCGTGTGGTCAGGAACATTTTTGGTGACAATACTTCCTGCAGCCACAATAGCATGTTTGCCAATAGTAACGCCAGATACCACAACGGCATTGGCTCCTATCCAGGCTTCGTCTTCAATTATAATCGGTTTGGTAACGGTTTGATGTTCACGGATGGAAAGCGCAATATCTTCGTAACCGTGATTGAGGCCCGAAATTACAATATTTTGCGCTAACATCACATCATTTCCGATAGTAACTGGTCCTATTATGACGTTGGAAAGTCCAATAAGGGAACGTTCACCGATAATTACATCGCCAACAATGTTGTTAATAATGGAATAATCCTCAACAATTCCTCCTTTTCCGAGATAAAAAAGATTGTAGGGAACTACGTCCATACGTGTACTTCGACGTATAACAGAACCTCTTTGCCGCTTGCTCAGAAAACGACTGCTGGCTCTGACCCACCAACGAGGACGATAGTCATTTCTTGGAAACAACAAGAAATGAGCGACCCGTTTAAGGGTAGGACTATTTTTTATTTTCTCTTTAAAACTCATAAATGGCTTTACACCTCTTGTTTATGGGGTTTGGAATTTTTAGGTTCAAAATCATGTATGATTTTCCAAAATTCTTCTACACGAGCTGTCCAAGTATTTTGGGCCGCTAGAGCAAGTCGAGCCTCGACTCGCTCAGGACTATTGTCCAAGACAGCCCGATCGATTAGACGTACAAATTCATCGTCATTGTGTGCAATATGTATTTGTTCACCAAAGGAAAGAATATCTTCCGAAAAATCAGAAGATACTACAGAACGTCCTGCGGCGAGGTATTCATTTATTTTTAGAGGATAAATACTCTTCGTTAGCTTATTGCATAAAAATGGTATGATAACACAGTCGCAGTATTGCAAATATTGCGGCAATTCTGTAATATTTTTGCTTCCTGTCATGATGACATTGGGCAATTTATCTAAACCAATTTCCAAGTATTCGGTATTGTTGATGGGGCCAACCAACAAGAGCGTTTTGTCGGTATGTGTTTCAGCAATTTTTTTCAACAGAGGATAATTGACACGAACGGCATCGAGATTGCCTGTAAAACCAATAATTTTGTTGGTAATATGTGCAATTTCCTGTGGTTTGTCATATTGTACATTGACGGCATTTTTGAATAAATCAATATCGGCAGCGTTGTGAACAATATGGACTTCTGATGAGTGTTGACTCATCAGTTTGTATAATTCCCTAGAAGTGACGGTGGCAATATCCATTTTTTTGACCATTTCAATTTCTAGGCGAGTTCCGTGTTTACCCGTATAATCATTTTGCGAAATATCGTCAATACACTGGTAAATCGTTAATTTGGGAGGATGCTCTTCGGGCAAAATGTCTTGAAAAAAAGGATCAAAACAATTGATAAAGATATACTCCTTGATATTGTATTTTTCTATTGTTTTACGAATAGTTTCTTTCAGTATTTTTTCGTTGCGCTGCTTAAAAGAGTTGTACAGCTTGCCCTCCGACATCCAATTGATAGGATAAGACAAAGGAGAAGTAACTAGGCGCAAGTTGGGAAATTTTTCTTCTTGATGAAAAACATCACCTCCTTTGAGCAAGTCATTTTTTACGTGTTTTACTTCAACATTATTACTCCAACCTTGTACCAAATCTTTCATAGAGATTGGATGATTGACGTAAAATACACGATTATTTTTTGAAAATTCTTTGCCCATCGAAACCGAAACCGACGAATAAGGATTGCTCCATCTGAACAATGAAAAATAGATAATGTCTATGTTGGGATTGAGTTTCATGTCCTTTCAAATATTAATCTACTAGTTGATTGAATTTATTTTCTTGTGGTTTTGATTGTCCTGTTTTTTCTTTAATGATTTGTAATGCTTCTTTGTAGAAAAATGGAATATAGCCAAATGCCTTCCAAAATTGCACGCCAAATAGGCGGTGCAATACGATCTGATTGAGCACAAATGTTACGATATAAGTCAGTAACGTTCCATAGGCTGCTCCCATTAAACCAAAATTTGTAATAAAAATATAGTTAAAAAACACATTTAATACTACTCCTAATACAACGAAGAAAAAATTGATTTGTGGCCTTCCTATAGAGTCGAGTATCGTTCCAAATTGATTGGCAAAAGGAAAAAACAAACCATATAACATGGTCAAGCACAACAATGTGCTTGCCTCCAAATACTCAGGACTTGCAATAACTGTAATGACAAATTTGGGAAACAAAAGGACAAAAAGAATACAAGGTAGCGTAAAAGCCATGATTGCTCCTACGGCTCGCTCATACAAATCTTTGATTTGTTTTTTTGAACCATTTTTACTTTTCAAAGCACTTTGAGGAAAAACAATAGAAGCGATAGAAAAAGTAGGTACTTCCACAATATTAGTTACTTTGATGCAAGGTTCGTATAGTCCAATAGCTCTACGCCCAATAAGTCCGCCGAGCATCCATTTGTCAATGTTTTTGTGTAGCATGGCACTTAGATTCGTACCAAAGGTAAACTTGCCATACTGAAACAACTCTTTGACCCAGGACCAGTGAATTTTAGAACTAAACTTCAAATACTTTTTGGTAAAAGTAAAGGCAACAAAGGAAGCCGCTACAGCCGTAAAAACTTGAATACTTGCCAAAGTAATCAAGTTGAGTGCCGTACCACTCATAAAAAATATCAAAATAGCCAAAAAGAAAAGCCCTTGTTTGGTAAAACTTGCCCAAAAAATACCTTTAAAATCAAGGTTGGCTTGCTGCGTAAAGTTGAACTGCTGAAATGGTATCAAAAAGGTTGTCGTAGCTACATAGATATAAAACATCGTGACCAATTGTGGATAGTCAAAATAGATACTTAGTGGTTTTGCTACAGCAAAGAGCAATATACAACTCAAGGATGTGAGCAGTAAATTGAGTATCAAACTGGCCGTCGAAATCTTGCCGTAATCGGCAGCTTCACTGGTTGATAAATAACGCACTAGACCATTTTGAATCAGACCTGCACGTGCTACTTCTAATACAGAAGTAACACTCAAAAATGCAACCCAAGCTCCCATAAGCTCTACACTCAAAAGGATGGCCAGCATTTTGAATGTTCCCAAACCAAAAAGAATCATAGACCCTTTTTCGAGCAAGGTAAACAAACCAGATTTTAACCAATATGTACGTTCTTTCGACATTTTCAGTAAGTAAGCCTTAATAATAATTCTGTATCATTATGATCACTAAGGCTGTATTGCCGAAAGTCAATACAGCCTGATATTTTTTGGTCTTAGTGGGGTTTGTCTTTTGGAATTAGCTCAAGTTGGCTAAATCCAATTTATTTAGAATTGCGCCTAGCAATTTGTTGTCTAATTCTTTTAAGAATTGGATAGATTTTCTATCTGCATCGTCAATAGTTGAGTCTGCTGCAAAAACAGCGATGACTTTGTCCGCAAAGCCAATCAATTCCTTTGTATCGGAGTATTTATTGAGGGCTGCGCCTTCTAAAAATATATAATCATAACTTTTGGACAAATCTTTAACAAACTGGTGAAAATCTTTGCCTGCAAAGATTTCGCCAGGCGAATTATAGCCACCTCGATTGCCAATAATATCTACATGATCAATACTAAATTTATTGCCAATCCCTGATTTATACTCAAAATCTTCTTCAAGGTTATTTTCGCCAATCAATTTGGTAGCCAAAAGGTTGTTGCGCTGCGCCGTTTCTGACATTTGAGTCAGCGTATTATTCTTGAAATTGGTGTCAATGAGCAAGACCTTTTTTTGTTTGAGCGTCATGGCATAAGCCAGCGTTATCATCAAAAAAGTTTTTCCTGCATTATCATCTGTACTGGTAAACAAGAAGGTATTGGCATCTGACTCTTCCATCGAATAGCGAATACTACGGACAGATTCTTTGAAGGCCAAGAGTCCTTCATTTTTGCCATTGGAACTAAAGATATTGTTCAAATCAACATTTTTGCCTTGAATCTCATTGAGTGTCCCAACAAGCGGCAGGTCTGTAAACTTGCTAAATTGATGTGGATTGTTGAGACTCATATCAAAAAAGGCTAACAAGAGGAGCAAAGCTGTACAAAATCCACTCCCCAAAACCCCCGAAAAGAGTGTAAACATAACACGCCCCGAAGATTCGGCTTTGTCGGCTACTTGAGCATGTTCTACAACGGATAGCGGATGGTAGGATTTCTCCAAACTGGTTTTGGCAGCATTGAGGCGATTTTTGGCATCTTGATACTCTTCATTAGCCAAATCATAGGCTGATTGAAGCCGAGTCATTTGATTTTGATCGGTAACTAGGCCACCTCGGCGACCACGCAAAATTCCCAATTCGGCAACTATAGAATTGAGGCGATTTTCGGCTTCAATTTTTTGTAAACGCCAATCAATTTGAACTTCTTCGAGGTTTTTACTCAAATCTTTGGTGTAGTCTTTTTCAGTAAATGCGTCGCGCTTGACCTCCCGTTCTAACAAAAGATTGAGTTGTCTTTCGGCCAAATCAGCCTGTTCTTTATAGGTTTTATCACGTGTTTCGATATACTTTTGTCGTAGTTCAGAAACTTTATCTTTGTACTTTACAATTTCTTCGCTGTCGAGTATTTTATTGAGTTCTTTATTTTTTTGACCTTCTTTTTGTTGCTGTAAAATAACATCAATTTCAGAAATCGAATTTTCTGCTGTCTTGACCGTAGCCCGTTCTTTTTCCATTTGTTCTTCTAAATCCACGATGCGCTCTACGAGTTTTTGCGACTGTACATCAAGGTCGAGAACGGTACGATTTTCACGATAAAAGTTAAGATTATTTTTGGCAGTATCTAAAACAGCACGTTTTTGATTGGCTTGGTCTTCTGCAAATTGAAAGTCCTCTATATATTTTCGGTCTTGTTCGTACTCACTTAGTCGGATATAAATTTGTATGAGTTGGTTGACCAAATAAGCGGAAAGGTATGGGTCTTCGGACTCATACTCGGCTGCTATCGCATCCGTGTCGCCACGCCGATAGACAATAATTTCATCATCAAAAGATTTAAAATCGTATTCTAATTCTTTGGAAATTTCTTTAAAAGGTTTTTCCAAATTACGAGGCAAAACTCTTGTGTTCAAAGAGTCTAGGCGCAATTGCATCTCTTTGAGCAATGGCGGAATGTCAGCTTCCGAAAATTCTAATTCTTCAGTATATTTTATAGTACGGAAAGGTTCTTTTTTGCCCGAAAGGTCATGCAGCAACATTTGGTAGGCTAATAGTCGCTTCATACTTGGCCCCTTGAGTTTTTCGAGTCGTGTGCCAAAATTGATGCCCACAAGCATATCTTGCAGGTAAGGTCTGTCCTCTTCGAGATTGAGACCTCCTGAGCCAATAATTCCAGTAGAAACAAGAGAATCCGACTTGTAGGAACGATCTTGCATACTGAAATACACAAAAGTTGCAATAGCAGGAATCAAACCAGCTAAAACAACCAACCACTTGCGACGCAATACTATGTCCAGGAGATACTGAAAGTCCATTGTTTAAATTTACCTTTAGTAAAGGATTGTATGCAAAAAGCACATACAAATACCTTAGGAAAAACATCGTACAGCATCCCCTTTGAGACAAAGGACAAGATCAAACCAAAGTTTGATTCCATTCAAATCTTTGTAGGAAAAAGCAATTTCCTATCACACATCTTCCATTTAGTAATCTCACAGGGGAGGCAGTTCTTAGCTTAAAAATTTTATTTTTTACTTCCCAATAAAATTAAAATTTATGCAGCTAAGCGATATTTATCTTTTAATTGTCCAACAATATTAATGCCTAATTAAAATTACAATTTTATTGTTAAAAAGACATTATAATCATTGATAATATTTTTTAGGCTGATTTTTTATATCAAAAAAATCAAGCATTTATTTATTGTTTGTGCACTTTTATGTGTTTAAAAATAAGACATAAGTACACTTATTTTAGAATTTTCATTCTAAAGATATTATTTGTTCAAGTGTTTTTTGATGTTTAGAAAAAACGATTTTGGGCAGGCAAGGCTTCAAAAATTGTAGCCTTATTTTATAGAATTATTTTCAGAGGTTGTAATACAATGCAAATATAAGTCATTTATATATAAAAATCAGATTTATAAAAAAAAAAGTGGAAAGTTGAGTATAAACTAAACACTTGAATGCCACAGCATTCAGGTGTTTAATACTTCAATAATTTTTTTTTGGATACTATACAAACTCCTCTTCTTTAATGCGAACCAAGAGTACATCGTACTCTTGAAAACCACTATTCAAAAAATCCTCAA
>JAHDEQ010000068.1:18110-19230 GCA_020628755.1 Saprospiraceae bacterium | reverse complement strand
GACACTAAGTTTTTTTACGGGTTTAAATTTAGTTTGTTGTAAAAACAAAAAACGGTTTGCCGAGTGAATCGACAAACCGTTTTTTATTTTAGAAAAATACAAAAGCAGTTAAGCTCACTCAGGATTCTGAATAAGTTTGTGCCACCACCAATTTGTATTTTGATAAAATTTCATTTCAATTATTTATGTGGCAAATATAAGGGGATTTGGATTTGAAATGCAAATTATTTTATCGATTATTTTTGAATCCACCACAAATTGCACAGATTTTCACAGATTATTTTTAATAAATTATCGTAACATCTCCTAAGAAAACTTTTTCTTCGCCATCTCTAAAAAGGACAACTAAAGCCCAAGTATAAACGGCGGGCTGCATGGCTTTTTCTCGGAAAAAGCCGTCCCAGCCAAAGTCGGCTAAGTCATTGACAATGCCTTCTTTATGAAAGAGATGATTTCCCCAACGGTCGTAAATATCGAAGGTTTTGATTTCTTGAACATCGCCATCTGAATAAGGTTGAAAAACATCATTTATACCATCATTATTTGGCGAAAAAGCATTGGGGACATAGAGCGATTGACAATCTGTAATTTCTACATTGATGGACGCTGAAACTTCGCCACAAATATTGGAGACCAACACAGAATAGTTATCTGCTTCTTGAACTATGATACTCGACTCGGTGCTCCCATTTGACCATTGATAGTTCGTACTCGCCGAACCTAAATCTGCATTAAGTAAGAGTTCAGAGTCCAAACATAAAATCGTGTCTGGTGGCAGACTCACTTCAGGAAAAGCTAAAATTTCAATAAAAATATCAGCTTGGGTCACACAAAAATCGTCTAATGTAACTGTAACTTCATAAAAACCTGTTGAGGAAACTTCTCGATTGGCTTCGGTAAAGCCATCCGACCAAAGATAGGTTGCAGGAGTACCATTTTCGGCACTAATTTCTAGGATATTGGGTTGACAAATTGTAGTATCATTGCCTATGTCAAAGCGTACGGTATCGCCTTCTACAAAGACAGTTATGGCATCAAATAAAGGAATCGAACATTCATCCAATACTTCAACGATATAGGTTGTTGTCTCGCTAGGCGAAGCGATTGGATTGGGAATTGT
>JAHDEQ010000068.1:1161-18010 GCA_020628755.1 Saprospiraceae bacterium | reverse complement strand
AGCATTTCGTGAAAGTTGCAATCTTCGATATTAGAGGATTGTGTGGAGGCCGCAATTGGGCCAGCCAAATTGCTGGAAAGGCTATGATCTAAAATACCATTTTGAATGATAGCTATATGGTCAAAAGAAGGGTCTGAATAAGAATTGTTTTGCCAGGTATCAAATTCTACAGCTAAAGAGGGGGACACGCCTCCGATTCCTATATCGCCACCCGAAACGCCAATGGAAGTACTAATGGGTTGTAGTGCAAATACGATTCCGTCGGCACCATTACTGTCTTGACAACCCAAAAACAACTCCATAGACAAATCAAAACTTTCGTTGAGGTTGATTTTTTCTTCAAACCAAATTGAACCGACTACAAAATTGGTTTGGGTAGTAAGTCTTACACAATCATCGCTTGTTTGTGCAGCAGAACCATTGAGAAAAAATTGGGCGAAGGTGGATAAAGGAAGGAAAATTATAAAAAGGAGAAGGAGTTTGTTTTTCATTGTGATCGTAGCTTGAGATATGACTTGAAAAGAGAAACATGAGACTTATGCTCATGTCTCTCTTCTCAAATCTCAAAAACCTTACTCTACTTTAAATAAAGCATCATCCACTCCAGCATTGATTTTAACCTCTTTGACTTCCATTTGTAGAGGCATGGGCATTGCACCACTTACCTTTACTTTGTGTGGAATCATGATACCATCTACATCTTTATAATCCATAAAATCAACGGTTTGTGTCATTTTTTGTCCAGCAGCCTCCATTGTTTCGATTTCACGAATTTTAAGGCTCGTTTTCATATCATAAAACTCTGTACTTTTCTTACCAGAAGGAGAAGTAACAGCAATTTTATAAGCATTTGCTCCTTCTACAGGTTCTACTCCTTTGAGTTCTAAAGTATAACCATCGGAATAGTTCATTTCAGGAAAAAACTGTGCGCTCATTTTGGCATCAGCCAGTTCGTCTTCAGTCATAGCTTTGCTTTGTCCCATTTGAGAAGTCGAGCCTTTTGTTCCATCAAAAACTTGTTTTTGCATAGATCCCATACCAGCTACAGTCATTTCATTCATATACATATTGGGGGCTTTCTTGACGCTTGTAACGGTCAATTGCATTCCCTGCATTTCCGCACCCATAACCTCAGTCATATCTTTTACAGAATTGAGTTTCTTGCTTCCACCAATTGCATTGAGGTAATCTTCAATGACTTTTTCGGCTGTCATATCCGAAGGAAGAGCCATATCGTCCATTTTGATTTCATTGCCATTGGTATCATAAAAATTGACTTTTCCGTCAGGCGCAAATTGCGTCAATGTTTCGGCCACATCATCTTTGCTACCTACTACAACAATATGTGCATTTTCGGGCGTGATGTATTTTTTGGCCATTGCCATAATATCATCTTTGGTAACCGCATCAATTTTTTCTAAATAAGTTTGGTAATAATCAGCAGGTAAGTTATAACGAGCCGTATTCAAAGCAAAACGAGCTATCGTTTGCGGACGCTCCAAAGAACGAGCAAAATCACCTGTCATTACATTTTTTACTAAACTAAAATCATCATCAGACAATGGTTTATTGCGAATATTATCCATTTCTAAAAACAACTGAACCAACGCACTGTCCGTTACTTCGTTACGGACACTAGCCCCAGCTCTAAATTCTCCAATGTTCTTGTCCGTACTCAAACTAGAGCGTGCGCCATAAGTATAGGCTTTATCTTCACGTAGGTTTTGATTTAAAAAAGAACCAAAAAATCCGCCGTACATTTTGTTCATCACACTTGCTTTGATAGCGTCGGGTGCACCTGGTTTCATATCAACAGGATAAGTTACATTCAAAACCGATTGTACAGCACCAGATTTGTTGACAAAAGCAACATTTGCTTTTTCAGGAGCTTTGGGCATCGCAAAGTTTTCACGTTTCAAATTATTAGCAGATTTCCAATTAGAAAAACCTTTGTTGGCCATTTTTTTGGCTTCGTCTGGAGTAATATCTCCTACAATTACCAAGTAAGCGATATTGGGTTTAAAGAAAGTATTGTAGTAATCTTTACATTGTTGAACAGTAATATTTTCAACTGATTCTTCGGTAACAATTTCGCCATAGGGATGGTCTTTTCCATAAACCAAAACAGAAGAAACATTGCCAGAAATCGCATCAGGGTCTTCTTTTTGGGTAGCCAAACCCGAAAGGGTTTGCTTTTTAATACGTTCAAATTCAGATGCTTCGAAAGAAGGATTAAACAAGACATCCGTCATAATATCGAGCAATTTGCCAGAATGTTTTTTCAAAGAAGAAGCAAACATACTACTCGAACCGACACTAAAACGAGCTCCCATAAAGTCAATTTCTTCGTCCAATTCAGCTTTGGTTTTGCTTGTCGTACCTGCACGCATCAACTCACCCGTCATATCACGCATACCTGCGGATTCGCCTTCGGACATCAAGGGCATATCAAATGATAACTGGAAGGATACTCTCGGGATTTTATGGTTTTCGACTACGATAACTTCTAAGCCATTGTCTAGTTTGAAGGTTTCGTAAGTTCCCAACTCAATTTTGGGAGCTGGCCCTGGCTCAGGTGGTGCAGAGCGAAATGTCTTGACCTTATTGGCGGTATCTTTGGCTTTGTCCACCATTTTGTCTGCTTTGTCTTTGGCAGCACTTGTTGTTTTGGGGGTGCATTGCCACAGAGCGATGCTGATGAATGCAAATAGATATATTAGTTTTTTCATGATTATTATTGTGTTTGCGTGTTTGTGTGTTTATGTGTCTACGATTCTAAACTAATCTGACATAATAACACTAAACACTTATTTTTTATAGCATATAAATTTTAATAGTATGTTTTGTTGCTCAAAAAATTGAGAACGCATTCGGATGTAAAACATAAACACCCAAACACATAGATACATAAACACAACTTAAGGATTCTCCTCTTTAGGCAAATAGTAAAGTGCTACTCGATTGTCAGGAACAAAGTATTTTGAGGCAACTCTCATTATATCTTCACGCGAAACATTGAGGTAGCGGTCAATTTCATTATTGATAAGATTGGTGTCGCCAAAATACATTTTGTAATTGGCCAAACTTTCGGCAATGCCCGCTACGCTGGCATTGGACTGAATAAACTCGCTCTCGACCTGATTACGGAGTTTTTGAAATTCTTTTTCAGAAATCAATTCTTTTTGAACCATACCAATTTCTTTGTCAATTGCCATTTCTAAATCGTCAGGCGCAACGCCCATGTTGGCAATACCAATGACAAAAGAAAGACCTGGATCTTCGGATGAAAATGGGAAATTGACAATAAATAAGGCTTTTTGTTCTTCGTCTCTCAACTTCTTGGTCAAGCGAGCCGACTCACCACCAGTAAGTAGGCGACCCAACATATCCATCGCATAAAAATCGTCTGTACCTTGCGCTGGCATACGGTAAGCATGAAAAACACCAGGCAATTGGATATTATCAAAAATTGTATCTCGAACCTCGCCTCCAAGTGGTGGTTCTACAATATTAGGTCGAAAAACTTCGCCACCACGTGGAATAGGAGCAAAATATTTTTCAATCAACATCTTCGTTTCCTCGATGTCAATTGCGCCAGCAATAGAAAGGATTGCATTGTTGGGCACATAAAAATCTTTATAAAATTGCTTGTAATCTGCTTCTTGTGCAGCATCTAAGTGAGCCATTGAGCCAATAACAGGCCAACGATAAGGATGCTTTTTGAAAGCACGTTTGAAGGCTTCTTCTGAGAAAGTTCCATAAGGTTGATTTTCGACGCGTAGGCGACGTTCTTCTTTTACAACTTCACGTTGTGTTTCTACCCCTTCTTGGTCCACTGTCGCATGCAACATACGCTCTGACTCAAGCCAAAGTCCGAGATTCAATTTATTAGACGGAAGGATTTCGTAGTAGTAAGTCCGATCGTTAGTCGTGTTGGCATTAAGCGTACCACCATTTTTTTGAACATAGTTAAAAAATTCGCCACGTCCAATATTTTCAGAACCCTCAAATAAAAGGTGTTCAAAAAAGTGGGCAAATCCTGTTCTATCAGGTTTTTCATTTTTAGAACCTACATGGTACATGACAGAAACAGCGACAATTGGTGTAGAATTGTCTTGATGCAAAATCACGTGTAGGCCGTTGTCGAGATCGTACTCGACAAAGTCAATTTTGTTCATTTGTGCTTGTACAAGAAGACTTGCAAAACACATTAAAATCATTGAGAGTAATACTTTTTTCATAAATAGGATTTTATGTTTTGTTATAAGCACGAAAATGAGAAATTCTCAACGATTTATTGTTATCAGAAAGGAAAAAAGATGAGTCAAATTCGACAAAATGCTTTTTTTATACGATATATTGCAAAAAGAAGAAAGCCCCTTTCTCATAAAAGTGAAAAAAGAGGCTTTTTAGTAAAGAGAATTTATTTTCTATGTGTCTATATGTAGCCTGTCAAAAATATAGGAAAAATGAGAAAATTTTCAACTGCAATTTTTGAGGAGGCTTTCATTAAAACTGATTTCGTAACCTTTCAAAAATCTCCAAAACAGCAGGACAAACAAAGGTGTTTTTATAACTCAAATTCAAAATTTGAGCAAAACGTTTGCGATTGGTGTGCGGATATTCTCGACAAGCACGAGGCCGATTTTCATAAACAGAACAGTAATTATCCGCACCTAAAAACGGACAAGGAGCAGTCTGCAAAACATAATGTCCTTCTTTATCCAGAAATAAATATTGCTGTATAAATTCAGCAGGACGCACTCTAAAATGACTCGCCAATCGCTCAATATCCTTATCCAAAAAAATAGGACTCGTCGTTTTACAACAATTGGCACAATCCAAACAATCTATTTCTTCAAAAACTTCTTCATGCAAATTATGCACGCGTCTATCCAAATCTTTGGGTGGCCTTCGTTTTAGTTGCTGAACTAATTTTTTGTTGGTTTTTTTGTGGCGTTCAGCATTTTTTCGGTGTAGTTCTAAATCCATCTACAGTTCCTTCAAAATATCTTGTTGACGTTGAGCAAAAGTAAAAGCCTCCAACATCGTCAAAGACAAAGCCTCTTCCAAATTGCCAAACTTTTGGCTGTAATCTTCTTGACTTCTTCTTATCACTTCGAGGGCTTCTTCACGACCATAAATATCCGTGATTTCACACTTTGGATTTTCGCCAGGCAATTGTTTATACGTCAAAAAATAATGCTGCAAACGAGTCAATATGGTACTTGGAATATCTTTTACATCTTGCCAATGACCATAAATTTCGTCACTTTTTAGGACTGCAATGATTTTATCATCTGCCTCTCCACCGTCAATCATCCGAAACCCACCAATAGGAATAGCGTGGACTATAATATTTCCATGTGTCACTTCTCTTTCGGTCAAAACACAAATATCTAAAGGATCATCGTCTCCAACTATATTTAAGCGGCCAGTTTGCTGCATGCAAAATGCAGCAACACGCTCTTTGCACAACGTCTGCGGCACAAAGCCATACAAAGCAGGGACAATATTTGAGAACTTTTGAGGACGGTCAATTTTCAGATAACCCGACGTTTTATCTACCTCATATTTTACCGTATCAGAAGGGATAACTTCAATAAAAGAAGTTACTTGTTCAGGTGCTTTTGCTCCAATTTCAATACCATGCCAAGGGTGCGATTTGTAACGTAACCCTATCATTTTCCATATTTTATCAAAAGCGGTTTTACTCATATTATTTTTTTAAATTTATTTAAGAGGACAAAAGTACATAATATAAGTATGGGCTGTCAAGTATTTAGACAAAAAAAATAATTAGCAAAAAAGTATTACAAGGTGTCAAAATCAAGGATGCTAACAATTCTATCCCGTTTTTTCAAAATCTATCACAAAAACAAGGTAAAAGCCTTCACTTATTTAATAAATACAGCTTTTTTTAAGTTATTTGAAGTATTACGAATTTTCGGTTTGTAATAAGAAATATAAACTCTGAAAAAACACTACATATTTATGGTCTATCAAAGCGTGTTAGAAACTATTGGGAAAACGCCACTAATCGAATTATCTCGTATCACTCAGGCTGTTCCAGCCCAAGTCTTCGCCAAAGTTGAAGCCTTCAATCCAGGTCAATCTGCCAAAGACAGAGTAGCTAAATACATGGTCGAAAAAGCTGAACGATTAGGTTTGCTCAAGCCAGGAGCGACTTTAGTAGAGGCAACTTCTGGAAACACAGGTATGGGTTTAGCAATGGTGGCTCGTGCCAAAGGCTACAAATGTGTCTTAACGGTTTCGAGCAAGTCTTCGCAAGAAAAAATAAATTTGCTACGTGCAATGGGAGCCAAAGTAGTTGTTTGTCCCAAAGATGCCAAGCCCGAAGATCCTCGCTCTTATTATTCCAGAGCAGTACAATTATCCAAAGATATAGAAGGTGCTTATTACATCAATCAGAATTTCAATCTTGACAATTCTGAAGCACATTATAATACTACAGGGCCCGAAATTTGGGAACAAACCAAAGGCAAAATAACTCATTTGGTCGTTTGTGCGGGTACAGGAGGTACAATTTCTGGTACAGCAAAATATTTAAAAGAACAAAATCCAAATGTCAAAATTATTGCGGTGGATGCAGTAGGTTCTGTTCTGAAAAAATACTATCAAACAGGTATTTTTGATGAAAACGAAATCCAATCCTATCGCGTTGAAGGTTTAGGAAAAACCATCATTCCCGCTAATGTCAATTTTGATATTATTGACCATTTTGAAAAAGTAAATGATAAAGATAGTGCTTTTACGGCGCGTGCATTGGTACAGCAAGAAGCCTTGTTTTTAGGATATTCTTCGGGTTCTGCCATTCAAGCCGTGTTGCAATTAAACGAGCGAGAGGTTTTTACCAAAGATGATGTCGTTGTTGCGATTTGTCCCGATCACGGAAGCCGTTACTTAGGCAAAATCTACAACGACGAGTGGATGCACCAACAAGGCTTTTTCGACGAGCAAAGCGAAGACGAAAAAGCAAAGCCAAATGCTCCCAACGCTTTACCACAAAGAATGGAAGTTTAAAAAAACTTCTTTGACAAACCTGCCTGCGCAGGCAGGTTCCGTGTTCCGTTCAAAATAAAAGAGAGAACGACCGCAGGAAGTGAACGATTTTAGATTTGAATGGAAATATTTTTACGGAAAAAGTCAAAGAACTAAAATATTAATATTTAACGAGTTTAGAATTCAATTCTAAACTCGTTAGCAAATTTATACACCTATTTTCTCAAAAACATACATTCAATAGAACTATGGATTTATTTGAAAAACTACAATCAAATCGAGGGCCGCTCGGCCAATATGCTAAAGACGCAGAAGGTTATTTTATCTTTCCAAAATTAGAAGGTGAATTAAGTAGCCGTATGCACTTCAATGGTAAAGAAGTTATTTGCTGGTCTATCAACAATTATCTTGGTTTGGCTAATCATCCTGAGGTGAGAGAGGTTGATACACAAGCCACAAAGGATTGGGGGCTTGCTTACCCAATGGGTTCACGTATGATGTCGGGTAACACTCAGTTACACGATGATTTTGAAAAAGAGTTAGCTGATTTTATCTCTAAAGAAGCAGCCGTTTTGGTCAACTTTGGTTATCAAGGTATCATGTCAGCCATTGATTGTTTGACCGACCGCCACGATGTTATTGTATATGATGCGGGCTGCCATGCTTGTATCGTTGATGGTGTAAAAATGCACCTCGGCAAGCGTTTCGCCTTTGAGCATAATGATATTGAAAGCGTAGAACGTTGCCTCAAACGTGCCACAAAAATTACCGAAAATACAGGAGGAGCAATCCTCGTAATTTCTGAAGGTGTTTTTGGAATGCGTGGTGAGCAAGGTATTTTGAAAGAAATCGTAGCCTTGAAAAAAGATTATGAATTCCGATTATTGGTGGATGATGCACATGGTTTTGGTACATTGGGTGCGACAGGAGCAGGAGCAGGAGAGGAGCAAGGTGTACAAGATGAGATTGATATTTATTTTGCAACTTTTGCAAAATCAATGGGAAGTGTTGGAGCATTTTTAGCCAGTAATAAACAAGTTACCGAGTACTTGAAATACAATATGCGTTCGCAGATTTTTGCAAAATCTTTGATGATGCCTTTAGTGGTAGGAAATCGCAAACGCCTCGAAATGATTCGTACTCGTCCAGAGTTTAAACAAAAACTTTGGGACAATGTAAATGCGCTTCAAAAAGGACTAAAAGAAAGAGGTTTTGATATTGGAAATACCAACAGTTGCGTAACGCCTGTTTATATGCACGGTAGCCCAGAAGAAGCAACGCATTTGGTCTATGATTTACGAGAAAACCACAATATTTTCTGTTCTATCGTAGTCTATCCTGTTATTCCAAAAGGTATGATTTTACTCCGTTTGATACCAACAGCGATGCACAATATGAAAGACATCGAAGAAACATTAGAAGCCTTCACAGCCGTACACGACAAACTCAAGTCAGGCGGCTACCGCAAAGCTGAAATTGCGAAATTTGAAATGGAGAAGTAATTTTTGAGGTGACAGGTGTCAGGGTTTTTCGCTTTGCGAAAATAAGGGGTCAGACTGCTGACACCTCTAGCTCTGCAAAGCAGAGCGCGCTGACACCTGACATCTCAAAAAAAAACTACACAAAACGATGAAACCAGTAATTAGTGGGATACAGCAAATCGGAGTTGGCATTCCCAATGTATATGATGCTTGGAAATGGTACCGCCAACATTTTGGAATAAACATACCCATCTTTGACGAAGCCGCAGAAGCAGAACTCATGCTTCCCTACACAGGCGGAAAGCCTCGAAGTCGTCACGCCGTATTGGCCCTCAGTCCTCAAGGAGGAGGAGGTATGGAAATTTGGCAATACACGAGCCGAACGCCCGAACCTCCAAAATTTGAGATAGCTTTAGGAGATTTGGGGATTTATATCGCCAAAGTCAAGTCTCGAAATGTACAAGATACTTACCAGTTTCTCAAATCCAAAAATGTAAAGATATTGGGCGATATTTCGCTCAATCCTGCGGGCGAAGAACACTTTTTTATACAAGACCCTTACAAAAATATCTTTGAAATCACGCCGAGTAGCAATTGGTTTGGAAAAGATTCTTTTAGTACTGGAGGTATGTATGGTGCGGTCATTGGAGTAACGGACATTGACGCTTCTCGCAAATTGTATTCAGATATACTAGGTTATGATACCGTTGTTTACGACAAAGAAGGGCAATTTGATGACTTGACTTGTTTGAATGGTGGCAATGAGACGGTTCGCCGTGTTTTGCTGCGTCACAGCAAAGCACGCAAAGGCGCTTTTAGTCGAATGCTCGGAGAGAGTGAGTTAGAATTGGTTTCGGTTAAAACTCGTAGTCCAAAAAAGATTTTTGAAAATCGTTTGTGGGGAGATTTGGGTTTTATCCATCTTTGTTATGACATCAGAGGCATTCACGAATTGCGTGCTCAATGTGAAGCGGCTGGCTACCCATTTACGGTAGATACAAGCGCGGTGCAGGAAGTATTTGACATGGGCGAAGCGGCTGGACATTTTTCGTATATCGAAGATAATGACGGCACACTAATCGAGTTTGTGGAAGCCCACAAACTGCCCATTCTCAAAAAAATTGGTTGGTACTTAAACCTTAGAAATAGAAATCCAGAAAAGCCACTTCCTAATTGGATGCTTAAAACCTTGTCTTTAAATAAAGTGAAGGATTAGTTTTTTTCAAAAAAAGAAGAAATCTGAGATAATCCGAGAAATCTGTGGTGGAATGAATCATCCTACCAAGTAGAAATTACTAATAGCGTTCCTTTATCGTCTGAAAACCTCGTGTCAAGGCACGTATGACTCCCTTTTCTTTGGGGTCATATACCCAGTTGGTATCAAATAAGTTGAGAACATTTTCATTGGCATCTTTGCCTAAGATAAGACAATGAAATTGCGTGTTTTTGTTTTGTTGATGATAACTGATTTGGTCTAAAATATCTGAATCAATCTTCGACATTATAAAGTCCGAAACGAGCAAAATATCAGCATCTTCGTAGTCGTGTGTTCCCAATTGGCGGATACTTTCATAAAGTGCCAGCGTCGCATCCGTTCCTCCATAAAAAGACATTTTCAAGAAAGCCGCAATGTCGTCAATGCTATTGGCAATATCGTACAAATTGAGGGTTTGAATACCAATCGAAAAGTTAATCAAAAAAGCTCTTCGATTTTGATTCATGGCCATTTTTAAAATGCCCAAAGTTAGCACTTTGGCAATTTGTTCGGGGCGGCCACGCATACTTTCACTCGTATCTACACAAATAATAAAAGGCCCTTTTTCTTTTTGATTGATACGCTGATTGATTTCGATAAAATGGTCTTCGCTTTTGACGAGTTTTTTATCTTCATAACGAAAAGTCATCAATTTTTTATCGGCATATTTTTTCAAAAACAGCATTTCAGTTTGAGCATCGCTGAGTAAACTGGCTTCCGAACTCAACATATTGGTGAGGTCGTCGCTTTCTTTTACACCTACAATTTCGGATTTGCTGGTTTCATCTACAACCCACTCTTGACGAATAATCGTTCGCTCAAATTCTTCTTCTTCAATTTCAATTTCTGCCTCACGCATATTGCCCAACAAATCGGCTAAGTCCTTGATAGACTGTTCGTTTTGAAGGAGTTCGTCATAATGATGCAAGAGTTCAAAAGAAGTTTCTTGCCACAATTTGCGAGACATATCCCAGCCCAAATAATCGGTGACAGGATTTACGAAATTTCTAATTTTTTGATATTCGTTGACTTTTTTATTCAGTAATTCGATGAAATTTTCTTCTTCTTCTTCAAATTTAGATAATTGAAATTCTAAAATCTTGGTATAAAGTAAAGCGTCCCACTGCGCAAGAGCGTCGTGCAGCAAAACTTCGATTTGCTGCTGGTCTTCGCCCGAAATCTGCTCGAAATTTTCAGTAGGAATTAGGGACTTAAATTTTTCACTAAAAAAAAGATAATCCAACTCGTTACGCTGGTAAATTTTGCTCAAATAATTAGGCAAAGCCGTCCAGCGTTTATAAAAGGCTTTTAGTGGCGTGACTGCCCAGCCTTCGAGCCGCAATTGTTCGTCGTGATACGGATTTTTGTCTCTCGATTTTTTATAAGATTTTCGTAACCAATACAAAATATCAAAGACAACTTGCTTCTTCAATCGCTCGTTGTACTGCGTGACTTCGAGCAAACCTTCTATCAAAAAAATACGGTCAAGTGCTTTCTGGAAATACTCAAAATACTGCTCATTGAGCGTAGGAATAATGTGCTTTTCGGGGTCAAATTTATTTTGGAGGTACTGTACCAAATAAGTTCGCATTCGACGGTCGAGCAGATTGCCAAATTCAATAAAGCGATTGAATTCTTCTTCGAGTTCTTTTGCTATGTCTTTATTTACCACGATTCCGAATTAGATATTGGTATATGAAAAATGCAATTGCTCTAAACTCAATTGCAATTGACGCAAATGTGTGGCAACTTCCTCAAAATTCTTTTTTACGATACTTGCAAAGTCAGCATCTACAAAAAGATTTTTATCTAATAAATCAATTTCGACTGGACGATTTTCGCTCATGTTCTGGAGTTGTTGTGTAATAAAACTATTGAGTGATTGATAGCGTTCGTCCCAAAATTTTTGGACGACTGCGTGAGGCTTTTTCGTAATAATTTCTCTATTATCAATCAATCGAGTTTCTAAAGTATAAATCATTTCCGAGGAATCGTGATAGACTATTATAGTGTTCTCTTTTTTGCCTTTGGAGGCTTTAACCCGATTGACCAAGTTTTTTTCTCCATCATAAAAGTTAGTAACTTGTGGATTTCCAATGGTCAATTCACGATATTGTTTTATCGTAACCAGCGTTCCTTGAAATTTGCTATCTTCCTTGTGCAAACGAAAATATTCGTCGTGGATCGGCATGAGTTGCTCCGCACTCACTGTATGTGCAATATGGATTTCTGATTGTACATCGTCCTGAAACTCTTTGACTTCTTTTTTGAGCGAGGACAAATTGACAGCCATTGTATAACCATGTTTAGAGATAGCTTCAGTCAAAATATCTCTAATTTTTTGCTGCTGTTCGGGGCTGCCCCACAAACAATGTTGCATCAAAAAGCAATCCATCAAATCCACTTTATTGCGTCCATTGAGAAAAGCCGCCGTACGCATAAGGCGAATCATTTTTTTCCAACGACGGTCATGTACAATGATGGGATTGCCCGAATTGTTAATTCGGACATTGTGTTCTTCCAATTTTATTTTTACAAGTTGTATAGTATTTAAAACTTCTGGACCAATTTCGATAGCATCAATTTCTTTGCTCCATTGGTCGAGTTCTTTTTTGCTCAATTTTAAAGCATCGGGAATATCGTCTTCATAGACATCTTTGGTGTCGGTTATCATCGTCAAAAAGTTGCCAAACTTTTTGATATTGCCCAACTCCAAACGAATTAAAAAACGATCCCAAATGGGCGCAAGATTGGCATTTTTGGGAGGGAGTTCGTTGGAAGCCGTGATGATACCTCGAATATCAACCTGCATATCTTCATCGCCATTTCGATATATTTTTTCATTTAAAATAGTCAAAAGTGCATTTTGAATTGCAGGGCCAGCCTTCCATATTTCATCCAAGAAAACGATGTTTGCCCCTGGCAAATATCGCTCGGTCAGGCGTTCGTATTTATCTTCCTCTTTAAGTTTTTTGATAGAAATAGGACCAAAAATCTCGTCGGGTGTACTAAACTTACTCATCAAATATTCAAAAGACACACCATCTAAAAAAGCATATTTCAAGCGTCGAGCAATCAAACTTTTGCCCACACCAGGAGGGCCCAGCAAAAAAATACTCTCGCCAGCAATAGCACTTAATAAGGCCAATTGAACGGCTTCTTCCCGCTCATACAAGCCTTTGCACAATTGTTTTAGCAAGCCTTGAACTTTACTTACATCAATAGTTTTTTCTACCAATTTTTCCATATAGAGTAAAGACTTTTTTGGGCGAAATGTTCAAAAATGAATTTTTTTTTGAGATAGAGTAGGGGAAGAGGTGGCATTGCCACGTCTTTAGAGTATAAAAGCAATTTTTTAAATTAAAAAATATAAAGCCATGAAAAAATTAATCTTTTCTTTAATCCTAAATTTTGTATTTGCATCACTCTCTTTTGCTCAGTTTTCTGATACAAAGCCACTTCCCAACTTTTCCAAAATAGATTTTGAAGCTTATGGAGAGCTTCATTTGATACAAGGCGATTCGACCAGTATCGAAATTGATATGCGCCGTCATCATCATTTGTCCGATGTTGTTGCCGAGGTCAGAGGCAATACTTTACATGTTCATTATAGAGATTGTAGAGGCTTTGATTGGAATCTTTTTGGAAATCGATTTCCTCGCATGGATGTTTATATTACTTACCAAACGCTCGATGAATTGGACTTGGCAGGAAAGGTAAAAGTCTTTAGTGATGCTCCCATCCGAACCAATGATTTTGAATTAAATACTTCGGGATATGTAGTTGGTGATTTGGAAATTTATGCTCAAGACTTAGAAGTTGAAACCGAAGGTTATATCAATATGACTTTATTTGGAGAGGCGCAAAGTTTGGAGGCAGATTTGGCAGGTGTAGGCAAATTGCATTCTTTAGAATTATTTGCAGATTATTGTGAAGTGACGATTGATGGAGCTGTTTCGATGGATATTTACACCAGAAAAGAACTAGATGCCGAAGTCAATGGTGTTGGCTCTATTTATTACGAAGGCGAACCCGACCGAGCGAGAATTGACAGAAACGGATTGGTTCGAGTGCGCTCTTGTCGTTTCTAGAATTTAAAATCCTTGCAATTATCAGATTTACGCAATTGCTTTACTAAACTTGAGCGTAGGCAAAGTAGAATTGCAAAGTTTAGGAAAGCTCAAGCACAAAACCCTAGCAATTATCGAATAATTGCTAGGGTTTAGCGATTAAAATGGAAGATATTCCTAAAAAAAGGCATTTTAAATCTAATTATTTCACTTATTTTTTTACTTTTAAACCGAATCAGATATGTTCTTTACATTATACATCATTGCATTATTGGTATATCTGATTCTAATAATCAAGAAAAATTGGTGAATCTCAATTTTGAGAAAACAGATTTATTGAACTAAAAATTAGCTTTTATTATGCCCGCTTTTTTGCCCATTCTGATTTTTTTAGGACTCATACTCATTTTTACAGGACTTTTTACAGTCAAACAACAAACGGCTGCTGTTGTACAACGGCTTGGAAAATTTCATTCTATTCGACAATCGGGTCTTCACTTTAAGATTCCTTTTATTGACACAGTCGCAGGTCGTATCAACCTAAAAATTCAACAATTGGATGTACCCGTTGAAACCAAAACATTAGATGATGTTTTTGTTCGACTAAAAGTTTCGGTACAGTTTAAGGTTTTGAGAGAAGGAATGTATGACGCTTTTTATGAATTAGAAAATCCAACTGAGCAAATCACTTCCTACATCTTCGATGTAGTACGGGCTGAAGTTCCAAAACTAAAATTGGATGATGTCTTTGTTCGTAAAGATGATATTGCAAGAGCGATTACCCAAGAATTGCAAGAAGCCATGAATCGCTATGGATATAAAATTGTAAAATCTCTAGTAACGGATATTGACCCCGACCCTGCGGTAAAACACGCCATGAATCGAATTAACGCTGCGGAACGTGAAAAAACGGCTGCGGAATTTGAAGCAGAAGCTGAACGCATTCGCATTGTAGCCAAAGCGAAGGCCGAAGCAGAAAGTAAACGCTTACAAGGTCAAGGTATTGCCGACCAAAGACGCGAAATTGCACGTGGTCTCGAAGAGTCTGTTGAGGTACTCAACAAAGTGGGTATCAACTCGCAAGAAGCATCGGCTTTGATTGTTGTAACACAGCACTACGATACGATGCAGTCAATGGGAGAAAACTCCAATAGTAACTTGATATTACTACCAAATTCGCCAACCGCAGGTAGCGAAATGCTTTCTGAAATGGTGACTTCTTTTACGGCTTCGCAAATGATGGGTGAAAATATGAAACTCAAAAATGAAGAAATCAAAAAGGAGAAACAGAAACTAAAAGAAGGTAAGGACTATGTTTAATGCATAAATGTCCTAATGCACGAATGCAAGAATGACTCATTAAAAATCATTCTTGCATTCTCCCATTTCGTCATTCTTGCATTAAATACATCCACTCGCTCACCAACAACATCGAATCTCCCATATAATGCTTTCCATCTTCCAAGCGTTTTTGATGCAAATCAAAAATAGCCTCGTCTTTTGATAAGAAATTCCAAAGCGTTTTACTCACTTTACAAAAACGAGCAAAATCATCCACTTGTGGAATATTCGGACTTCCCAAACAAGTCAAACAATGTTGAAATTGCTCCAAATTATAAAATCCGTAAATCGCAGGATAACGAAAAGCCAAGTACATCGAACACACCTCATAACTGTGATAATGATTATTTTCAATCGAACGAGGATTTGCTTTTTTATACAATTGTAGCATCTCATCGGCATAAAAAACAAAGCGGTCAACTCGTCCATCAATACTTTTATCTTCATTAAACAAATCTCGAAACATCTGTTTGACAAAATCCGATTCTTGTTGAATAAAAAGTAAAAATAACTTTTTGGGATAATGTTGCTCTCGTTTCCAAAGGCGTTTGGTATGGCTATTTTGCAAACTCATATCGTACATCTTGCCGAAATCTTCGGCAAGAATATCCCATTGTTTTTGGAAAACCTGTTGTGACTCCCACCAATACAAATGGTCATAACAATGTGGCGATTGCAAGTATTTTTTTAAATGCTCGACCTGTGCTTGTATCTTTTTTAATTGCATTCGTAGATTTTATTAAAGATATAATGTAAATTGTAGTAGATTTGACTCAAATCAACTTTTATTCCATCACCCAAAATTAAAAACTCATGGGATTTTTCAGTGAAATAAAAAAACTATTATTTGTAAAAAAAGCTGTTGCCAAATCTGCTGCCGAGAAAACTGCTGAGGCGGGCAAAGAATTAGGCTCAGAACTATTAGATAAAAGCGGCGACTTACTCAGCAAAGCCAAAGACACCACAATGGATGTTGGTGGTGACTTAATGGGCAAGGCGGGCGAAACGCTTAGTTCTGCCAAGGATTTCGCAACTGACCTTACCGAAAAGGCTTGGGATAAGGCTTCTCCAATGGTTGAAAAAGCGGGTGGATTTGCAGAAGATATAGGTGGCAAAGTTATTGAAAAAGCGACTCCAATCATTGATAAAACGGCCGAAGTTGCCGAAAATGTTGGTGGCGTTGTTTTAGAAAAAGGAGGAGAATTGGTAGATAAAACCAAAAATCTTTCTGAAGATATTGGTGCAAAAATCTTGGACAAAGGCGGTGATATGATGGAGAAAGCCAAAGAAGTAGGCGGCGAACTCAAAGACAAAGCCGATGCCATGATGGATCGAGCAGACAAGGTTGCTTCTGGCGAAGAAGAAATGAAATCTGTTTCGGATTTTGCTAAAGAATGGGGCGACAAACTCAATAAAGATACCGAATTTAGTGGCAAACTCGGTTACGACGAACACAAAGGAAGTATGCTCGACGAGCACGAAGACTTCTTTTCAAAAGCTGCTAAATACGCCGATGGTGACAATAATGCTTTTAATGATACGCCCTCAACAGATAATCCAGTTTCGGATATGATTGATAGCAATGTACCAACTTTAGAATTGCCAGCCGACGATACGCCAGCAACAAAAGAACCCTTTCAGGGAGAAATCTATGGCTTCGACGACACTGACGGCGACGG
>JAHDEQ010000068.1:0-1061 GCA_020628755.1 Saprospiraceae bacterium | reverse complement strand
GCAACCATTGCAGGTGCAACCTATGGTTACACCTTATTGTGGGCAGTCGTCTTTTCGATTATCGCAACTGTAGTTTTACAAGAAATGGCAGCTCGTTTAGGTGTGGTAGGCCAAATGGGCTTAGGCGAGGCCATTCGACAAAAAATACAACAACCCTTCCTCAAAGTAGCATCATCAATCTTAGTCATTGGGGCAATTTTAGTCGGCAATGCAGCTTATGAAGCAGGCAATATTTCAGGAGCCGTTTTAGGATTTGATAATTTGACAATCAACAAATTCAATCCTTTAGTTTTGGTCATTGGATTGTTGGCATTTCTATCATTATGGAGTGGAAAATATAAATTAATCGAACGATTTTTAGTGCTTTTAGTCAGCGTAATGGGAATTGTATTTTTTGTAGCGGCAATTTTATTACAACCCAATTTAGGTGAAATCCTCAAAGGAATGTTTGTTCCTTCCTTACCCGAAAATGCACTCTTAGTCGTTTTGGGATTAATAGGAACAACCGTCGTACCGTATAATTTATTCTTACATGCCTCTTCTGCCAATAAAAAATGGCAAAACAAAGATTCTCTTTCCGAAGCAAGATGGGACACCATCTTGTCGGTTATTTTGGGCGGATTCATCACAATGGCAATATTAATTACAGCGACGGTTGCCTTTCAAAAACAAGCCTTTATTGTAAAAGGAGCATCCGATTTGGCCAATCAATTACAACCCATTTTAGGAACATGGTCAAAGAGTTTTATTGCGATTGGATTTTTAGCAGCAGGACTTTCATCTTCCATAACTGCGCCTTTAGCAGCAGCTTATGCGACTTCCGAAATATTGGATTGGGACAAAGACCTCAAAGCCAAACGATTTAGAATGATTTGGATTTTTGTATTGATAATTGGTGTTCTTTTTTCCAGTTTAGGTTTTAAACCAACGGCAGTCATCTTTTTTGCCCAAGTCGCCAACGGCTTGCTGCTTCCTATCGTCGCAGCATTCCTCCTTTGGATAATGAATGACCCTAAAATTATGGGAAAATATACCAACTCAATTCCAATAAATATACTAGG
>JAHDEQ010000067.1 GCA_020628755.1 Saprospiraceae bacterium | reverse complement strand
GTAGCGGAAAGCGAAATTGCAGTAGGATTATTAAGTGTAACAGAATTAGTAGTTTGAGTAAAATTATTTGCATCACGAATAGTAAATGTGTAATTACCAGCAGCAAGACCACTAAAAATATTATTCGTTTGAAAGTTATTACCATCCAAACTATATTCATAAGGTGTAGTTCCTCCACTAGCATTAATAGAAATTTGGCCAGTTGAATTATTATTACAATCGATAGGAGTACTTATACTCGCTGAAGCATTAAGTGTATTACTGATAATGCTGATATTGAAAGTATTATTAGGCCGCCATCCATTGATTGCATCTAATACTTCAAAATCAAAACTATCGCTAGTGGCGGCATTGCCATTGTGCTGATATGTTAAAAGACCATTATCAATATTTGCTTGTGTAAATGTATTTCCAACAATAAGTGTTGAACCGCTTAATAAAAGATTACCATTGGTCGGTAAAGACATAAGGGTATAGACGATTTCAGAAGGCGTATTACCCGATGCACTGGTATGTAAATAAGAATTGCTTACTGTTTCGGTGCTATTAGGTTGAACGTTTAGAAGTTGATTCGTATTTATATTTATAGAACTGATGGCTACATCAGCACAAATATCTAATTCTAAAGATGATAGCATACCATCATCTCCTAGAAAACTATCACTAAAAGTAAATACCCAATTACCTGAAGAGGACTGTCCATTTAAACTAGCTAAATTTCCTAGTGGTTGATAAGTTCCTTCAATAGCATAAGGCGCTCCTTCACAAGAACTTTCAAAATCTGCTGCTGTGTTTGGTGCAGTATCATCAAAAACGGCTGAAATATTATCTTCCTGACAACCAAATGTAAATGGTACGGGCAAACCTGGTTGATTAAATAGTTGTATAGATGTACCTGATGGTGAAGTAAAACTTGCCGTTAGATCTCCTACCCAAGGATGGTTTATCGTCATTCCAACGTTGACATCAGAGATGGTGAAATTATCAGGAACATTTAAGGTGTAGCTAGTTGAGCTCCCACCTGGTATAGACAGCGGAAGGCCATTGCCCGTAAATGTAGTACAATTAACCAAACTTGTTTGAAAAGAAAATGTATTTGCTGTAGTTGCATCGCCACAACCATTACTAGGTATGACGCGCCAATAATAGACAGTATTATAGTCAAGATTTGAGAGATTTATAGATGTATTAGTTGTTGGTATAGAAAACAATATATTACTTCCAAATGCTGGACTAGATGCAATATCAACAGTATATGAAGTGGCATCAGCTACAGCATTCCAAGTTAGGGTGGGGTCTAGCCCCATACCTGACTGACCATTGGAAGGAGTCGTCAAAACCACCGCTTGTGGCACATCATCAAACACTTCTAACATTACAGATGAGTTGACAGTTTGAGAATTAGAAGTACCAATAATATCAAGTGTATAGTTACCTGTGGACACATTGTTTAAGCCATTTATTGTCATGCTTAACATACCATCTGGAATTACCGTATTTGGACTAAAACTAGCACTAGCACCTGTAGGTAAACCATTGACGGCAAAACCTACATTTTCATTAAAACCTGCTACACTAGACAGCATTAAGTCAAAACTAACAGTATTCGTCATGCTACCACATACACTTTGTGTAAGTGGTGTAGGATTCATTGTAAAGGTCTGAAGTGGAGCTGTTTCAATTGCAAAATTCTGATTAGAAATATCAAAAAATACATTTCCACTTCCTTGTACTTTGACACGATTATTTGTACCAATAAAGTTGGGAACGGAAAAAGAATAAGATCCTGTATTAGGAACTCCTGATGCAATCATATAAGAATAGGTATAACCTCCATCTGTAGAAAGTAAAATATCTACATTGGCTGCACTAACAGGGGCTTGATTAGTATTGGCTACATCCCATGTGATCGTTTCGGTTACACCAACCCACCAAGTGAGGTTGGTGTTGGGGCTTGTCACAACAAAGGGCCCTGAATTACCTGCTACCGTTACAGTTGTTAAATCCTCGTCGGAACAGCCATAGGTACTGTTATTATCACGTACCAAACAATTGAAGTTCATAGTTCTTGCTACACTAGGCAAAACTTCCCAATCGTTAGACGTATTATTGAGCAAATCAGACAAACGAGGGAAAACTCTATTAGGAGTATTTGTAGGAGTAAATGATCTGAAGGTTGGCCCCTCATTATTAGTAGATTGTGGCGGCATAGTAGCCAATTCATTATCAAATTGTTCCCAACAATAACTTAGATTATCGCCATTGGGATCACTAGCATTGGCCGTCAACTCAAAAGGAGTAGAGTGAGGAATCGTATAATTTTGACCTGCATCAACAGTTGGCGGGTCATTATTTGTATTGATTATATTGGCACAGGTAGTAGATGATGCAAAATTTCCTATTTGTATCATACTAATACCATGAAAATAGTGATCACTATAATTTTGTACGTTGGGAGAACAAACACCAGCATAGGCCATAATAGTAGAACCAGAACCTGGTTCATATGCCGCAGGTTCAGTACGATTACCAAAACACGAATTATTAAACGTATGTGTAGCGCCGTACTGATGTCCCATTTCGTGACAAACAAAGTCAATATCGAAAGCATCTCCTACAGGGTTAGGCAAACCAGTAACCCCGCGTGCTTTAAAGTTACTACAAGGTGACTCCAACATTGCTACACCACCTCCTCCAGTACTAAAAACATGACCAATATCAAAATTACTATTACCTATGATATTACTGAGTGTCGTTTCATTTTCATCCATCAACAGAAGGCCATCTGTATTGGTATAAGGGTCAGTCGCAGCATTCAGGAATATAATATCGTCATTGTTAGATATGAAGGTCATCGTTATAGCTGCTTCTCGTTCATAGATGCCATTGACACGAGTCATGGTCGTATTCATAGCAGCCATTACACTCGAAACTGTTCCTCCATGATATTGGGCATACTCACCCGTACAAGCGATGGCCAACTCGAAGTTGCGTAGTTGACAGTCGCCAGCCATTCGATGTTCAGAATGATTATCTAAGTCAATGTCTATATGATAATCATCATGCACATGGCAAGTGAACTTTTTGTTGTGAATATTTTGATAGTCTTTTTTATAATGAACAATATAATGTTCTGTGTCGCCTTTGGCATAAGGGTCGATAAAAACTGTACTTGTTTTATCGGATAAAATCATGGCATGAAAGCCTTTCGGGCTTACATCAAAACGAAGCGTTGCCGTTGGGTCATCTAAACCTTCGCCCGCATAAGAGCGAATTTCGGGATAACGGGCGGCCAAGTCGGGGTGCATGATAGGTGCATCAGTGATACTAAAATCTTGCATTGACCCGTCAGGCATCGGCAATGTTAATATCACCTGATGTTGTTTGGCAAACGCACTAAATCGAGGTGGAGCTTTTTTGACTTGTTTTTTGAGTTGAGTCAAATCAAGTTGAAGCGTTCGATATGCTTTAGGGATGACTAGCCTTTCTGTATTTGCTTTTTTGAAAGTGCTTTCTTTTACGTCTTCCCAAGGGTTAAATTTTTGTTGTGCTAATAAGTTTAATTGAAAAAATAGGAATAAACTTACTAGCAATCCAGTCGTTCGGTTGATGTGTGCCATGTGAATAACTTGTTTTAAAATATAGTCTTAATGGGTTATAACGAAAAATTAGCCTTCCAAAAATTATATTTTTGAAAGACTAATTTTGGTCTTACTATTGTACATGCAATTAGTTCTCCAATTATTAGAAAAAAGACAAGAATTGGAGTAATTAGTGACGGGAAATTTTGAGCTTAACTCAGCAATCTGATTTGATCTTCGGTAATATGGATAGTTTTTAATTCCGTAGTTCGGTTTTCAATATCGGCAGAACCATTCTCCAAACGAAGTACACCTCTAGGGCAAACAGCTGCACAAACGCCGCATCCTACACAAGACGAACGAACAATGTTTTGCCCACGTTGTGCATACGCACGCACATCAATACCCATTTCGCAATAGGTAGAACAGTTGCCGCAAGAAATACATTGCCCACCATTGGTGGTGATACGAAAACGTGACTTGAAGCGTTGTACCAAACCCAAATAACCTGCCAAAGGACAACCAAAACGACACCATACACGATTGCCCATCAAAGGATAAAAACCTGTACCTACTACGCCAGCAAAAGCTGACCCAATCAAGAAACCATACCAAGAACGAACCGTGTCGCTACTCAAAAATAGGACATTGCGACTTCCTGTAAAATAAGTAAATAAAACCAAGCCTGTCATTGCAACAGCAAAAACCATAACGCCATGAATGATGTAGCGTTCAAATTTCCAAGCACGTAGGCTTTTATCCGAAAGTTGTCGGTAAGGGTCGCCGAGGGTTTCGGCAAGGCCGCCGCAGCCGCAAACCCAGCTGCAATACCACCGCTTCCCAAAAAAATACGTTATCAAAGGTACTCCGATCACAATGAGTACAATTCCCCAAACCAACATAAAAATTCCTAAACCTCCACTATTCATAAGTGTGTTCAAATTCCAATCAAAAAAGAAATCATAATCCAGCGGCCAAATATTTTTAAAATCGTAGTAGGGTTGATTTAGGCGTACCAGTATTTCAGGAATGATAAAAGCAAATGCTGTTTGGAAAAAAATCACCGAAATCGTACGAATAATTTGGTAACGATTGTGACGATATTTTCCAATCATACGAACTCCCATAACTAGCATTACAATAGTGTAAAGCAATCCATATACAAACCATTGACTGGCCTGATTGCCACTCAAGCTCTTGCTCACAGGGTCGCAAATTAGCATCCAATTGGTGATATATTCGGGCGACCAATACAATAGAACATAAAATCCAATTAAATACATTCCTGTCAATAAACCCAGCCAACCCAAGTGTGTAGGAGATGCCGAACGAGTAGGATTATTGGCTTTTTCGCCATCTCGATACAAGACAAGATAACTGATAAGTCCCATTACAAGTAGTGTAAGGAGTGTCCATATAAAATTGCCCTTCAGATAAAAAATACCATACACCAATACTCCAACAATCGTCAAACTCAAGGCGATAGAACGAGTCGAAAGCGTCAAACCTCGTGTCATGGCACTTTGGTAAATCTGATTGTTTTTGATACCAGGTAAACTCAAATATTTGGGAATACTATGTATCAAAACACCCAATGCACCCAAACCAAATGTAAGGAATAAAAACAGCCAAGAATAGTCAACAATCAAGCCTTTTGTCGAATGTTTGACCGTGTACATGGTATAATCTTTGTATGTCCAATCGCCCAATTTAAAGTCCCACTCTGAAACGCCTTCAGGAATAGGTTTTTCGTTGAGCTTGGCACTGGCTTTTTTTAGTGTATTTTTAAAATCTCTTATAAAACTGGCTTTAGAAGAGTAAACACTATTGAGTAACTCCGTTTCTGTAGCTATTTGTAGGACTTCTTTTTTGTGGTACTCATTTGAAATTTGCAAACTTTCGGGCGAAAGTTTATAGGTTCCTAAGTTTAGCGAATAGGTAAAAATACAAAGTGCAATAATAACTAAAGCTAATCCGATTTTTTCGAGAATATGCATATTGTTTTCTTTTTATGAAAATGGGCAAGTTAGAATGTTGTCGAAGCTAGAAACTTCGACTAGGATTTTAAAAAGGAAAAGACTTGATTCCAAGAACGTTTCTTTTTGAGTACTAGATTTTTACCACTTTGCTGATTGTAAATCGTAAGCAAATCTTGTTCGTATTGTTTATAAAACTCAGGGTCGAAATTGGCCAAGGATAGGTTTTGCAAAACCTGTTCGATATGTGTTTGCTCACGCAACCACTTTTCGCAAACTTCGTGGCGGTAGCGAACGCCCATGAGATGAAATCCCAATATTGCACCATTCTTATTGTCATAAACAATACGAATGGCTTTTCGCCCATCCGAATGTTCCCAATAAATGGATTGATGATTTTCGGGCGCACGTGCTAAGACTGTCCCATAAATCTGATACTCAATATCAAAAAACTTGGCCGAATTGAACCAAATACCAGGATCGTAGGCCGTACGCTGACCACAAATCGTATAGGCAAGCGTTTCGCCCATCATACGGCCCGTGTACCAAACCGCTTCTATAGGGCGGCGGCCAGGCTTGGGATTGGAGTGTTGCGAACAATCGCCAATGGCATAGACATCGGGGATGTTGGTTTCTAAATATTCATTTACCAAAATACCTCTTTGTGTTTCAATACCCGAACCTTCTAAGAATTTGATGTTGGGCGAAACTCCTGCAGTTAAACCGACGAATTGGCAGTCAATGGTTTCGCCTTTATTGGTTGTAATGGCCTTGACTTTGCCTGTTCCATCATCTACTATCTCTTTGAGTTCGGTTTTGAGACGAAGATCAATATGATTTTCTATGATATGTCTGTTTATCATTTGTGACTCTTCATATGGTAAAACACCATTCCAATAACTGCCTTCTCGTACTAAGAAAGTAACGGGAATATGACGAGCGTGAAACATCTCGGCCATTTCGATACCAATGAGTCCGCCGCCCACAATTACAGCACGTTTGATCCCTTCGGCACTTGCCTTTTCCATTGCCTCCAAATCTTGGTAGGAATACAAACCATGTACATTGTCAAGGTACTGACCAGGCCAACCAAAACGATTGGGTTTAGAACCACAAGCTATAATGAGTTTGTCGTAAGAGATAGACGGTTTGCCTTTGGCAAAATGTAGTTGTTTGTTTTGAGTATCTACTTTTTCGACGTAAGCACGGAGCAAGTCAATACGATTTTTTTTCCAAAACCAAGGCTCATAAGGTTGGGTATCTTCAAATCGCATATGCCCCATGTAAATATACATGAGGGCAGTTCGGGAAAAGAAATAATCTGTTTCGGCAGAAATAAGAGTGATTTTGTGGTCGCTGAGTTTACGTATAAATCGAGCTGCTGTAACGCCGCTGATGCCGTTTCCAATAATGGCAATATGCATAGTTGACTGGTTTTGGAATGGATGTTTTTTTGATTGCAAGTCAAAGTAATCAAATTTTTCTTTCTTTAAGAGAATAGAAAACTACTTTAGTAATTGGCTCGAGGTAAATTTACCTTCTTCCCGTGCCTTATTCTTTGAAAGAAAATGGATTGTCTTTATTAGGACAAAAAAGAGACCAAAAAGAAAAGCCCTTGTCTGCTTGCAGACAAGGGCTTTTTTATATTAAAATACAGACTAAAGCCTGTGTTACTTATTATTTCTGTACAGAAAGTTTTTTAACGATACTTGTATTCTCATCCAATTTGATGTGAACGGTATAAATACCATTAGCAAAATCAGTCGTACTCAAAGAAAGCATATTGTTTCCTGATAATGTACCATGATTTTGAGCTACAACTCTTTGACCTGTAGCATTGAAAACTTCAACAAAAACAGTTGAGCTAGTTTCAAGGTTCAATTCGATAGTAGCATTGTGGCTAGCAGGATTTGGGAATACATTTGCCAAATCGTTGCGAAAAACAGCTTTTGTACTGGTCAATCCATTAGCCAAAGCATCTGCCATAGAAACAGATTTAGCGTTGGTGATAGAACCGTCTGGGCCAACCAAAAGACCAATCACGTGCATGTTAGTTTCAACTTGGTTAGAAGGAATGGTAAAGCTATCAAAAATATAACCTTTAGTATCGCCAGCCAAGAAGTCACCTGTAACAACATCAGCAACACCATCAAAACCACCAATCAAAGCACGTGCAACGTGGTTATATACCATCAATTCAGCAGGTACAGCACCAGGTAATAATTCATAACCACCCATTGGACCTTGGCCTCCGCCAGAGTAAGCGTTGATTTGAGCCCAGTCGTTACCAGCACCCGTTACACCATCTTCAGTCAATACAATCAATACAGTATGATCAGCAGATACATCTTGTAAGAAATTTACTTCTACAGAACCTACAAATGAACGAGTAGCCTCATCAAATGTAGCACCAACTGTGATACCAGCAGGAGGAGCAATTGTCATTTCTGTACGAGAAGGAGCAACAATATCTCCTGGATCAAGAATTTCTTCTCTTTCAAAAATCACAGAAGGGAAACCTGGGAAATCAGGAAAAGATGTAATAGAACTATCATACTCACCAAGAACCATTGGGTCAGCATTGTGAACAGCGATACCTACGAAGTTGTCTTTGAAACGCTTAGACATTTCTTCGATAAATACGGTACCACGTGGACACCAAGTACACCAAGTACCAGTAGCTTCTTCAATGACCACACCTTTGTCGGGGTGCATATCAGAAACAGCGTTTAAGTTAAAAGAACTTCTATTGTCGTCCGTCACTTCATCTTCTTCCATGTTTCCATTGATATTTTCAATAGAAAGCGTCCATGCTTTATTACCTTCTACCATAATACCTTGACTCATATCAAAGCGTACAGTAGTATTAAAAGGAATATCCATATCGGTAAAAGATTCCATTACTGTTTCTGTACCATCTGTCAACACAAGGTCATAAGAAGTGATAGTTTCCAAACCTCTGTTGCCCATGAAACCACTTACTTTATATTCTACACCTTCTTGAGCCATATCCATCATAGTAGCTCCGCCTGCATGGACAAAATAAGAGCGAGGAGGTACAGAAGTGATAGCATCAGAAATGCTAATGTCATCTATAGCCCAGCCATAGTTCCATTGCTGACCATCGTCATAAGTAAATTGTAACCAAATAGTTTGACCTGCATAGTCAGAAATATCCATAAATTCTGGGTCAAAGTCAGCCGTATTACCACCTACTAAGTTTTTCAATTCTGTCCAAGTCATTCCCATGTCAGTTGAAATAGAAACAATAGCTGTTTCATCATCACCCTGATAGTCTAAGTTAGGCCAGTAAGATTTAAATTCTAACCAAAGAGGAGCCTCAACTTCTGTCAAATCAATAGCAGCAGATGTCATAGATCCACCACCAACTGCGCCATTACCCAATCCATCATCGTTGAAACAAGCAACATTACCATCCGCACTTGCAGGTACTGCAAAGTAAGCACTAGAAAGTGCATCAGGCGTACCAACCATCCAACCAACTTCATCGGTAGTCCAACCGTCAGGCAAGCCAGCGTTGAAGTCTTCGCTATAGTATGTTGTTTGAGCTGTTACCATAGATATAGAAACAACAAACATTAAAAATGTAAATAATTTTTTCATAAATCTTTTTTTGTGAATGTGTGAAAATAAAATCTAAAGTAAGCAAAGGATTTGTATTTTCATACTATTTAACTTGGTTTACTATCAAGTTAAATAAAATCGTAAAATGTACGACAAATCTATTTTTAGGAAAGATATAGAATTTGAAAAGAACAGCTAAAAGACTACCTCAAAATATTGATTTTTGAGGTTTGGATGTAGTTGTAATTGGAGTAAAAATTGAATAAATATAAGCCATTTGATAGATGAGAAATATCTATAGATTCATTGGGCTTGAGTAGTGCGAAACGTCCTTTTTTTTGCCCTTGTATATCAATGATTTCTACATAAATATCATCAGCAGAAGAGATGGATCTAATATTTACAAATTGACTTGTAGGATTAGGGTAGCATTGAAATATTGTTTCTGTCGTAGCTTCTAAGGTACTTGTTGATATGTTTTCAACTATCGAAAAAGGATGAGTTTTTTTGTCAGAAAATCGACCATCTTCTATTAAAATCTTACCCGATTGGTCACTAATCTTATAACTTCCATGACCATACTCGCAGCAAATGCCATCGCCATAATCATCTACAATCACAAATTCGTAGCAGCCGTCTTGAGGCAACTCTAAATGGTGAACAATATGATCAAAACTGTTGTAAGCCCCTTCTCCATTGGGTTCGTTGATATAAGGCCAACCTCCATTATTGATACCTACATCGAGGTTGCCACCTTGATGTAGGATAGTACCATCAAGGTCTTGGATTTGCCAGTATGTTTCATAACCATAAGCATCCGTAAATAATTCGAGGTTAATCGAAAGACTATTGCTTGTTTTAGCCAAGGCGATATGTTGAGTCAAAAAATTATTGTGCGGATTGTTGTCTAAATTATTTTGTACAGTAAACATCAAAAGTCCTTCTTTATCTAAAGTGATTGGTCCAAGGCCAATCACCTGCCGTTCAAGTGGAGCAAGTGGCGTTTCTAAAGCAACTGTCATTAAGTGATTTTGGGCATCTTCGATACTTATTGTAGCATCATAAATAGGATTGCTACCCAAATTCACAATTTCGATAGGAAATTTTAGACCAGTATTGTCACAAACAGAAGTTGTGCCAGGATAGCGCAAAATTGCCAAATCGTCAGAGCTTGTCGGACTCATACAATCCGTATTGATAGTTTCATCCAAAATACGGTCAACAGATAGTTGACCTAGCTCCGTTGTAGTCTTATCATTGGGGCATATCTTAAAAATACTAGGATAGTATTTCACAGCATATAGATCTGCAATCTCGTGATTATCAATAATAGGGTAATCAATTTCAGCGACCCAATTGCCATAAGTATGATCGGCAAAAATATTGCCTGTAGTACCAAGTTCGCCATAGAGTTGCTCGGTAGTATTATCGGGTTCTCCTTCTATAAAAAGCAAAACAGTATTGTCCAATCCCTCTGTACCAAGCATTTGATGTATTTCGTCAAGCACTTTTGTTTTGGTATAAGACCAACATGGTTCGCACCATGTTGCACCTATTTCAAGAATAACGGTCTTGCCTTGATCAAGGTATTCGTAAAGATGATGGGTTTGGCCTTCAATATCAGTGACCATAAAATCAGGCGCAATACTTCCATCAGGAATTTGTGCAGTAATTTTGGTAATTGAGCAAAAACAAAATAGTAAAAAGAAGATTTTACAAATTTGCTTCATAAAAAAAGCAGACGGATTGGTTATTCAATATTCAAAATAACAACTTTCTGACCATTAATGAAAGTGCAAATAGTGAAATATGTTGCCTTCTTGACAATAAAGTGTATGTTTTACACTTTGTATGGAAATTACATCCATGTTTGCTGCGAACTTTCAATCTTGTACAATACAAAATTTTTGACTTGTACGGCTTTTTCTTCAGGTATATAAGGAATACGTATCGTGCCTGCTGCCGTAAAAAAATAAATATCTGTTAGTCCTCTTCTTTTTTGAAAAATTGTTTGGCGCAACTTGACCGATTGTATTTTGTACCATTTTAGCAAAGTATGAGTAGTGCTAAATAAACCATTGGTGGTGCGTACACCTGCGGTTGAAATGGCAAATTTCCATTTTCGGTAATGAACGTAACTCATTAATACCACAAAGAGAAACCACAAACTAAGGTAGAGCCAACTCCATGTATCAAGAGGCATTTTTAGGATAAAATAGATGATACATGGAATGACTCCATACGAAAATATAGAGCGAAGCATAATGCGTGGATGTATAGTATGTTGTTCAAAATCAAGATAAGGTTCTTCTGGAAAATAGGCTAGACACACTGTTTGAATTTGTTCGGTATAACAGCCAGGTACAAGAATGGATTGTCGCCGAGAGAGTGCGCTACTTGCAGCTTGATAAAGCTGCAAGTTGAATAATTTAAACAGCTTCTTAATTGGATTTGTAGTCCAGCGAACAAACTGAATTTTGCTCATTTTAGCAGAGTTTTCAGTTCGTGTAAACAAACCCGTTTGTATTTTAAAACCTTGAAAGGTTTGAAAAAAATTGAAATCATAATAGCGGATAACAGTAGAAATAATAGTCATACAAAAGGCTATTATTAAAACAAAAACAATGATACTCGAAAACGATTGCAACAGAATGGCAAAATATTCCCGTTCGTAGGCTTGGTATTGCTTTTTGCCGAGTGCATCTTCGGCAAATTGTAACCAACCAAAGACTGTCCCTACAATGATACCCAAAGAACGAATGTGGTTTTGACCCAAACCCACTTTGATGAGATCGCCCACATTGAGGTGGAGTAAGAGTTGGTCGGGGCGAGTGTCAAGTGTTTGGGCTTGTTGTATAGAAGATTCATTACTTTCGAGCAATTCTTTTTTTTGCGAAAGCAAGTAAGAACGAATACGTTCGGCTTTGTCTTTACTCAAAGCACTAATCGTAAACTCCTTGCCAGAAGAACCTGCGGTATCAATTTCGAGTTCGACTACATTGAAAAAACGATGTACAATATTTTGATTAAAATTGATGGTCTGAATACGGTCAAATGGCACGTTGAGCTTTTTCTTTTGAAAAAGCCCTCGCTCAATAATGAGTTCTTCGTCCTTTATATAATAGTAAAATTTGAAGTAAGAAATAATAGAAAGCAGAGTCGTTGTACCTAGCAAAATAGACAAACCAATAGTCCACCACGAATCACTGCCTGCCGAAGGGTTGATAAATAATATAATCAGAAAAGGTAGCAATTGTCTGACGACTAAACGCACAAACCGAAATAGAATCAGTACAATCGCGATGGGCGATTGTCGTTCGGGAATACTCAAAAAAGCCTCTTTATTCTTCTTCACTTTTTCCATCAAGAGCTGTGTTTTTGAGAATAAAATCTTTGAGTTGTTGGGCTTGTTCGCCCTGTAGGCCTGGGATTTCAAGGTCGCTTGCCGAGCCACCTGCCGTAAATATTTCTAAAGTTTTGAGACCAAAAAATCGCTCAATAGGGCCTTGCTTTATTTCGCAATGTTGAACTCGATTGAACGGTATTGTAGTTAGTGATTGTACGATAACGCCACGTTTGTAGAGGATGTCTTTTTCTCGTAGTGCATAGGCTTGGTTGTGATAACCTCGCCATGCTAACCAAAAACTATAGATAGCAATGAGTACCCACAAACTATCCAAAGCCACAAAAAAATAAGGGAAGGGTTCTTCATCAGCCACAAAATAAGCCACTACCACACCAACCAACAACAAAACCATAAGAAAAGCATTGCTCAATAAGACTACTTTGAGATAGCTAGGAGCAGGTTTGTGCATGACAATATCTTGTACCGCAGGTAAGCTCGAAAAATCTATGGGTTCATTTTGAAAAATCATAGATTACAAATGTAAGCATAAGTCATCAAACTTTTACGCCAACTTCTTGCATGACTTTGTCGCAAGCCTGTAAAAGCCAAGACCGACTAGCAAGGGGATTTGTTTCAGTAATTTTTTGACGGATGATGACTAATTTTTTAGGGTTTTTACGCATGATTTGATTCAATAAATCGCAAAAATTGAGGTAGGGTCGTTTGAGTCGGGTAGATATATTTTTGTTGCGTTTAAGAAATATACTGAAAGAAGCAATGAGTGACAATAGTGCTTCTTCGGCATCGGTTTCAAAATAAATTTTGGTCAAGATTTCACGCGAGCCTAAGTGGATTTGAATGTCTGAAAATTTCACTTGATTTAGATGTTCTATGGCTTGGTCAAAATCTTTGGTGCCATAATAAATTTCTGCCATATTGTAGTGATAAGAGTTTTTTTGCAATTCTTTAGGCAGTTTAGGATTATATTCTTCTACAAACTCTTTTAGGAAATCAAATTTTTTCAGAGAGGCACCTATGCGAATAACATTGGCATAGACGGATAGGGATAAGTAACTGTCTTCATAAAATGATCCTTGTTTTATACCTTCTAAATATAGCTCAAAGGCTTGTTCCATATATTCATACTTTCCTTTACGAAGCATTTGTAAACAAAAATTGATAGCATAGCGAAGAAATTTTTGTTTTTCGATAGTCGGAAAGGAAGCTCCTTTTTCTTTGATGAGTTTTCTAAGTGTTGCAAGTTGTTCGGGCGTAACTTCGGTTTGCAGCATTTGAAAAATTTGCAAATAAGTTACAATTATGGGTTCATCCTTAAAAGGAGAAGGAATCATTTTGTTATTTAAAATATTAGCAAAATAAAGTTGATAGTCTTCTCCTAATAGATTCATATGGTTTATCATAGCGCAGCTATATTCTAATTTTTTCGTTAAATAGAATAAGTCAAGGTTATTAGAGGCAATCTGCAGACTTTCATCATGTCTTCGTTTTTCTTTTAACTGAAAATCAAAATATTGTAGAGCTACTTTAGAAATTAAGAAGTCTTTTAAAAAAGCATCACTATTTTTTTTTAGTTCACTATTTTTAGTAGAACTGACTTTCTTGCTACTTTGTAAATAATATTTATACAATTTCCTTTCGATGAATGCCGATAGCAGATGATATTCAGGCATTAAGTTATCAGCTTCGTATTTTTGAAAACCGATAAACCGTTCAGCTAATTTGGAGAGGTAGCTCATCAAATAGCCTAATTGTTTTTCATCATATTCTTTTTTGGGATAGAGTAGATTGAAAATATGATGTCTGTCAACATCCTTTTCTTCAAAATGAGGATAATATTGTATAAGAAGCTCAAAGAAAGTAATAACCTCTTTTTTTTTATTAAAAAAAGGTGAATTGATGAAATCCCGAAATTGTTTGATTTCATCTTTTTTTAGACAAGAAAGTATATCTATCAGTTTACTTTTCTTCATAACAATTTAAATACGTAACTTTAAGATTGTTTTAAGAAACAATTATTTACAAAAATAGTATGGAATATTCATATAAACAAATATAAATAAATATAATATAAGGTACAAATTGTTATTGATAATCAGTTAATTATGAGATTTTAGGTATTTTTTAATAAAAAAAGATGAAGTTGATTTAGTGGATTTTACTGAAAAGTGTACTTGGTTGCTGCTGTTTTTGAGGTTACTTTTGAATTGTTGAATTAGTCCAAAGATTGTAAAAATTAAAAAAAAGATGAGAAAAGTATTTACCAAAGTTATTGGTAGTGTATTATTTGTATTGCTTTGTACAGTATCCATGCAAGCTCAAACGCTTGATACTATATATGCAGGAGATATGAATAATAATGGTATCGTAAACGCTGTTGACCTCTTATATTGGGGACAGGAGTTTGGCGAAACTGGACCAACTAGAGAAGTAACCTCAACCAATGGAAGTATCCCCCAAATACAAGGTATTAATAATAGATACAACAAAAAATATAAAGATCCGCTTTACCCTATTGATATTGGCTATGCTGATGCAAATGGAGATGGTATGATTGATAACGATGATGTAGATCTCATTCTTGAACCTAATTATGGTGTTATCAATGGTGAAGTTAAATCGGATGGATATGAAACTGGATTATATAATCAAGACCCTCCTTTACGCTTAGTATCAAGCGCTGATGTTGTTGAAGTAGGTGATTCCGTCACAATTGCATTAGAGTTGGGAGATGCTGCTTTACCCATTGATAGCTTCTATGGTATGGCTGTTTTTTATAGTTATGAATCTATTTTTGTTGAAGAATCGGCCAAAATCAAAGCATTGCCAGATGGTAGCGGCTGGACGAATAATATTGGTGCAGATGCACGCCAATTTATAAAAAACGACCCTTCAACAGGCACTGGAGAATATACTATTGTAAAAACAGATAAATTAAGTACTGGATTTGTAAAAGAGACAGTTGGCGTTTTATCAATTATCATTGATGACATAGTTGTACTTCCTACATATGTAGATACAACTTTGACTGTTACCATTGATAGTATTCGTGTGATTGACCAACAATTTCGTACGATACCAGTAGCATTAGATAGTGCATCTGTGGACATTACAATCTTAAACACACAACGTTCTAATGGTTCAAGTGGTTCGGATTGTCCTGATGAATTTGAACCAGTATGCGCTATAGATGGCAATACCTATAAGAACTCTTGCTATGCCGAGGCAGCAGGTTTTTCAAGCGACCAATACTCCGATGGAGTATGTTTTGGTGATTGTATAGACCCCGCAGCTATTGCCAATAATCCTTGTGATCCGAGTGACCAAATAAAAGTTTGTGGTTGCAATGGAGAGACTTACAACAATGCTTGTGAAGCTCAAAATGCAGGTATAGTTAATTATACCTCAGGGCCTTGCGACGCAAATAACGATTGTCTTGATGTAGATGCCATCTTAAGTAGTGGCAAAGCAAAAATACAAGCAACTACAGGCATCCTTTATCATATATGTACCGATGAGCTCAAAGCACCTGTTTGTGGTTGCAATGGTGTAACCTATATCAATAGTTGTTATGCTATTGTTAGTGGAGTACAAAGTTATGCATCAGGAGAATGTACAGATGGTTGTATCGACCCTGATCAAATCAATCCTTTAACACCTTGTGTTGCTATATACGAACCTGTTTGTGGTTGTAATAATGAAACTTATAATAATGCTTGTGTCGCCGAAGCTAATGGTGTTCAATCATACGTAGCAGGCGAATGCGAAACAACAGACGGAGGCAATAATGGTGGCAATCCACCAGTTGTGGACAACTGGTGTTCGGAAGCGCAGCCCGTTTATTGTGGCGATATTTTGTTTAATCAAACAACGGTAGGTGAGGATAATGATTTTAATACTTATTCGATATTACCTAATTATACTTTAGTTGGCCCTGATAAAATCTATAACCTTAATAAAACGACGACTGGTGATTTACAAATCACTCTTGAAATTACAACACCTGGTCTCGACTTAGACTTGTTTTTATATCAAGGAAATTGCAATATCTATTCCGTCATTGCAGGTAGTTGGTCCAATAATCAAATTACCAATATCGAGACAATTATTGTCGAAGATGCGCCTTTGGGCAATTATTATATCGTAGTGGATGGACAGTATGCAAGTTCGGCAGGAGACTTCCGTTTAGACGTAAGTTGTGGATATTTAGATTGTGCTGATGCCGTTAACCTTTCTTGTGGCACACCTTATGTCAATACCAATGCTTACGGTGATGACAATATCTCTGTTTATACTTGCGATGGCACTTCTTATTATAACAATAGTGGTCCTGAAGTTGTACATACGGTAACAACTACAGCTACGGGTCAATTAGATATTTCTTTGACCAATTTGAATGCTAACCTAAATCTTTATTTGTTAAATGCTTGTGACGATACCGAGTGTATTGAAAATAGTACGAATGCAGGAGATTGGGATGAAAATATTACGAAATACCTGCCCGCAGGAACTTACTACATCATTGTAGATGGCTACAATGGAGCTACCTCAGGCTATACACTAAACGTTAATTGTACGCAAACTTGTGAATTTGAAATTACAGCCTATTCCAACAACTCCAGTTGCGGACAAAGTACAGGTACTGTAACCATTAATTCTACTGGAGGTGAACCAGGTTTTGTAGTAACTTACAATGGGCCAGTTTCAGGTAGTTTCTATACATCATATAGTAGTTGTACCATTGATGGACTTCCTCCAGGTACATACACCGTAACCAAAACAGATGCCAATGGTTGTTCAGATACGGCGCAAATAGCCGTTCAAGATGGTGGAGACCTCGGTTTCTCAACTTGGACTACAGATGCAACCTGTGGTATGAACGGAGCTATTGAAGCTACCGTTTCTGATGGTACTGCACCTTATACAGTCATCGTTTCAGGTCCAAAAAATCTTCAACTGACAGCTTATAGCAACAATATTAATATAGAGGAATTAATTCCAGGTACTTATACTGTTCAAATTATAGATGCCAACGGTTGTTCAAACACCCAACAAATTACCATAGACGACAATAATACTGGATTTACATACACAGCCACACCTTATCCTGCCAATTGCGGACAGTTAGGTTATATACATGTGGATATTCCAGCACCTTACAATACACAAAATCCATTCAATATTCAGTTGAGTGGCCCAGTAAGTGGCTTTGAATCAACCAATTCTAGTTCGTTCAATATCATCAACCTTCCAGGTGGAACTTACACATTAACCGTAGAAAATGAGTTTTGGTGTCAAGAAAGTCAAGTCCTTATCATTGACGATAACTATATGACCATTGGAACAACTACCACAAATGGTATTTGTGGTCAAGGTGGTGCTATTCAAGTAACTATTTCTAATGGTACTCCAACTTATGAAATCGAGTGGAGTGGACAACAATCTGGCCAAGATTGGGTTACTAATCCAAACTATACAATAGACGATTTATCTAGTGGTGTTTATGCGGTTACTGTTACCGATTCCAATGGTTGTACAGACTATGAAGTCGTAGAAATTGATAATAGCGGAGGTTCACTAAACACGGCATCAATTGGTATCAATGGCGATTGTGGCTACGGTTCTATTTGGGTTGATATTCTCAATGGCGATGCTCCATACACCATTTCTTGGAGTGGCCCTTCATCAGGCTTTGAAACAACTTATAACGATGGTTACGATATTCAAAATCTACCTGCTGGTACATATACACTTATATTTACCGATGCAAACGGTTGCACAAGTACAGAGTACGTAACTGTTCAAGGAGGTTCAGATATAGATATTACAACATCAACTTCCAATGGAGCTTGCGGACAATTTGGCTCAGTTTGGATAGATATGAATGGAGGTGAAGCACCTTATTCAGTAGCTTGGGATGGGCCAAGTGCTGGTTCATCTGCAACACCAACAGATAGCTATGAAATCACGAATTTAGATTCAGGTAATTATACCATTACAGTTACCGATACCAATGGCTGTTCTGATACAGATTATATCAATATTTACAATGCCAATCAGAATATTACGATTACGACCAATGTTGAGAATAGCACCTGTGACCAAAATGGTTCGATTTGGGTTTCTTGGAATGGCGGTTCAGCAGGCTATACCATTGCATGGTCAGGGCCAAGTTCAGGTACGGCAAACACTTCTGCTACAAATTATTTAATTGATAATGTTTTAGCAGGTGATTACACTGTTTCCATAACGGATAATAATGGATGTGTTACCACAAAAACAGTAACTATTTATAGTACAAGTAATGATTTAAATGTTTTTGCAACAGGTTATGATGAAACTTGTGGAAATAGTGGTTCTATTTGGATAAATATTTCAGGTGGAGACGGTCCTTACTCCGTTCAGTGGTCGGGTGCTGCCAGTGGCTCTGGCACCACTTCGAGCAATGCATTTAGCATTCCTAATTTATGGGCAGGGGATTATACAATAGTTGTAACGGATGCCAATGGATGTACGGATTCAGTTAATATCACACTTTCAGGTGCACCAGGATTAACACTCAATCTTAGTTCTATTGATTGTATGTGTGGCGAAAATGGTTCACTTTGGTTATCTTATAGTGGAGGTACTGCACCTTATACCATTACATGGTCAGGACAAGGAGTAAATAATTTTGACACAACGAACGATACCAATTTCGATATTCAAAATCTTAGTTGTGGTTCTTATACTATTACATTAACTGACGCAAATGGTTGTCAAACTTCAACCACTTCGACAATTGATGAAGGCACATCTGATTTAGA
>JAHDEQ010000066.1:16464-19323 GCA_020628755.1 Saprospiraceae bacterium | reverse complement strand
AATTTGGGGATGAATCTTAAGTTTGTTTCCTCTCAATTAGAATCATATAGCTCAACTGGCTTGGCTGCGGACATCGCAGCTATGTATCGCGATACAGCAAGTCGTTTCAATGCGACTTTGGTTTTCCGAAATATTGGAGGACAGTTCACCAATTATTTTCAAGACAACAAGGAACCCATTCCTTTTGATGTACAATTAGGAATTTCTAAAAAACTACGTTATTTACCTTTCCGAATTTCGGTGACTGCACATAATTTGCATCGTTGGAATATTTTATACGATGACCCAAATCAGGAGCAAGCTACTATTTTTACAGGCGAGCCACAAGCCAACGAAAATCGCTTTGGAATGTGGGTAGATAATCTTTTTCGACACATAATTTTTAGTGGAGAATTTTTGCTAGGCAAACGTGAAAACTTACGTTTGAGAGTTGGCTATAATCACTTGCGTCGCCAAGAATTGACCGTAAGTGGACTGCGCAGTTTGGCTGGTTTTTCGATGGGATTTGGTCTTAAAATCAAACGATTTAGAGTGGATTATGGACGAGGTTTTTATCATTTAGCTGGTGGTGCAAATCATTTTACGATATCAACCCCTTTATCGAGATTTAAAGGAAAACGAAAGAAAAATTAGTGAGTAATTCTATTACTCGTTATAAAATAAAACCTAGTGATAGAGGAGTTTGAAATTATTTTTGAAGACGAATATTTTGTGGTTATCAATAAGCCGACGGGTATTTTGGTGCATCGCACCAAAATTAGCGAAGACAGAGTTTTTGTTTTACAAATTTTGAGAAAGCAAATCAAACAAAGAATTTATCCTGTCCATCGTTTAGACCGTGCAACTTCAGGTGTCTTGATTTTTGGAAAAACCTCAGAAGCGGCAAGCCAATTAGGCGAACAATTTATGGCAAAACAAGTCCAAAAAAAATATTGGGCCATCATAAGAGGATTCGTTCCCGACGAAGAAAAAATAGATTATCCACTCCTTACCGAAGACCGCAAACAACGACAAGAAGCCATCACCATTTATAAAAGATTGAAGCAAATTGAATTGCCTTTTGCTGTCGGACGTTACCCAACCGCACGCTATTCTTATGTAGAAATACAAACCGAGACAGGTCGCCGCCACCAAATTCGTCGCCACTTTTCGCACCTTCGCCATCCCATCATTGGAGACAAAAGACATGGCGACGTCAAGCACAATAAATTTTTTAAAAACGAATTACAAATTGACCGACTGCTTCTTCACGCTCGCTTCCTCAAAGTAGAACATCCATTTACCAAAGAAATGCTAATTTTGGAAGCTCAAACCAACGAGCTTTTTGATAAAGCTCTAGGATTATTTGAATCGAATGCTTTCCTAAATTTGCGGGAAGAAGATAAGGATAGCGAAGTTTAGTAAAGCTCAAGTTTGTTACAAGTATCGTAGCAAAATAGTATGCGTAAAGAATTTTTCATCAATCTGGTTTTTCTCATTTTTATCAATTTACTGATAAAACCCTTCTATATTTTTGGGATTGATAGAACCGTTCAAAACACGGTTGCCGATGGCGATTATGGCATCTATTTAGCCTTGCTCAACTTCACTTTTCTGTTTCAAATAATCAACGATTTTGGGATTCAGCAATTCAATAATAAGAATATTGCCCAATACAATCAGTTGGTTGAAAAGTATTTCCCAAACATCTTAATTCTCAAAATTGGCTTGTCGTTGACTTATAGTTTTGTCGTAGCTATAGCAGCATGGAGCATTGGATATTTGCCGAAGTATATGCACATTTTTTGGTTTTTTGTATATAATCAGATTTTGGTTTCGCTACTGTTTTTTTTGCGTTCCAACATTGCAGGCTTGGGTTATTATCGAACCGATAGCATTGTTTCAACTTTGGACCGATTGATACTTATCATATTGTGTTCGGCATTATTGTGGGGCAATTTTGGACAAGGACAATTCCAGATAGAATGGTTTGTATATGCACAATCTTTTTCCTTGTCGTTGACGGTTCTGATTGCTGCTTTTTTAGTCTTACGAAAATTAAAATATTTGAAATTTCGATTCAATTTTCCTTTCCTATTATTGATATTAAAAAAGAGTTATCCCTACGCTTTGATAGTTTTTTTGATGACGGCATTTACCCGTTTGGATATGGTCATGTTGGAACGAATGCTCCCTGATGGAAAGTTTCAGAATGATATTTATGGCGCGGCATTTCGACTGCTGGACGCAGCCAATATGCTGGGCTTTTTATTTGCAGGCTTGCTGCTACCAATGTTCTCTAAACTCCTTAAAGAAAAGAGCGAAGAACTTAAAAAGCTACATCAATTGAGTTTTGAACTCATTATGTGTTTGACTATTCCTTTGGCTTTGGGGATTTATTTGTTTCAAGACGAAATCATGGTTCTTTTGTATGACAAAGCCACATCATATTGGGGCGAAATATTAGGTTATTTGATACTCAATTTGGGAGCCATGAGTGGAATTTATATTGCAGGAACTTTACTACTTGCCAATGGCAGCCACTGGAAACTGATTCGTATTTATGCCTTAGGATTTATTTTAAATTTTGGTTTCAATCTAGCTTTTATTCAAACCTATAAAGCAGCAGGAGCAAGTGTGGCGACTTTAGCGACACAGTTTGGAGTTTGGGTTCTCCTTTTGTTTTTACTAAAAAAAGAATTAAACCTTAGTTCTTTCCGTATCCGATTTGTAGGGTTTTTGTTTTTGCTAGGTAGTTTATTTGTCTTGGGCTTTATATTAAAGCCAGCACTACCCTTCCACTGGACAGTGTCCTTCTTTATGGTTCTGAGTGTTTTGGGAATTGCAGCACTGGCATATTTGCTCTTAACTTATAACTTA
>JAHDEQ010000066.1:0-16364 GCA_020628755.1 Saprospiraceae bacterium | reverse complement strand
GAACCATTATGTTTTATCAAATGGCGTTGCACTTCAGGATTTATTTTTTGAGACAAACCACTTTTGACTTCACCCAATGAAAGCACAATCGCTTCCAAATTTTCCATTTCACTTTTAACCTCTATGTTAGCTTCTAAGCCAGATGCTTCGGTCAATTCTTTCAAGCGATTAACGATTTCTTCTTTGAGTTGTGCTTTCCAAGCGTCACGATATTCTTCTGTATTTTTCAATACCGTTTGGTATTGAAGCACCTTTGATTTAAGGTTTGATATATTTTCCATAATTTTTTCTTTTGTGTAAATGTAACTGATTTTTTCAGCAAACAAAAAAGAATCTTATTTCGTTCTCTAATCAAATCTTAGTTTGTATATTTGGCGTGAACTTACTGATACATTCATCCCATACTTACGAAAATTACATCATCATGAAATATCCCTACATGGTCGAATTCGACCTGCCTAATCCTCTTACAGAAGAAATAGTAAACCTAATTCCTTCTAACAGACTTGTCACGAATAAATTATTGAATAAAGGCAAATTCCAATCCTATACATTAGCAAATGACCATTCCAAATTGTGGATTGTCGTTTTGGCTGAAAGCGAACTTGATGTATTGAATATTATATCGGAATTGCCAATTAGTGACTTTTTGTTGCCCAATATTATTCCTTTGGCATTTCACAATACGACATCAGCTTGGCGAATGCCAGCAATGTCGCTCAATTAAAAAAAAATAAACGAGGCTTTGAAGCAAAACTTTCAAAGCCTCGTTTGTTTTTATAAATAAGGTCAATATTTTTTGTATAAGTTCAATATAAAACGGAATTTTACCAATCATTCTAAAAAAATCCGCATTAACCCATTATTAATATGAGTATTGTAGAAATGAAAGTACCCGTAATCGGGGAATCTGTTACCGAAGTTACCCTTTCTCAATGGCTAAAAGAAGATGGCGATTATATCGCCCTCGACGAACCAATCTGTGAATTTGAATCCGACAAAGCAACCCTAGAATTTCCTGCCGAAGCAGCAGGCAAATTAATTTATGTGGCTGCCGAAGGAGACGATTTAGAAATTGGAGCTTTGGTCGCAAAAATAGATACCAGTGTCGCTGCCGAAAATGGAGCTTCACCAAAAGCTCCTGCTCCTAAAACAGAAGCCAAGCCAGTTGAAGTCACAGCACCAGTAGCTGAAACGCCCGCTACTAGCAATTATGCAAGCGGACATCCTTCGCCAGCGGCTGCAAAGATTTTAAAAGAAAATGATATAGCTGTTGCCAATGTACAAGGTACAGGTAAAGATGGTCGCATTACGAAAGAAGATGCACAAAAAGCAGTTGCGAATAAATCAAAATCTGCTGCTCCCGCACCAACTCCAACGGTTGAGGCAAGTCTTATTGAAACAAGTTTGTTTAGTAGAGAAACGAGTCGTAAAAAAATGAGTCGTATGCGTCGTACCATTGCCAAGCGATTGGTATCGGCTAAGAACAATACGGCGATGTTGACTACTTTTAACGAAGTGGATTTGACTAATATCATGGCTTTACGCAAAAAATACCAAGAGCGTTTTGTTGAAAAATATGGAATCAAGTTAGGTTACATGTCTCTTTTTGCAAAGGCTTGCGCCAAAACTTTGATGGAAATGCCCGATGTCAATGCTCGTATTGATGATAAAGAAATTGTTTATCACGATTATGCTGACATCTCAATTGCTATCTCCACGCCCAATGGCTTGGTCGTGCCGCCAGTACACAATGTAGAATCACTGCATTTTTCTGATATTGAGAAAAAGATAAAAGAGTTGGCAGTCAAAGCTCGAAATGGCGATTTGACTTTAGATGAAATGAGTGGCGGAACATTTACGATTACCAATGGAGGTATCTTTGGTTCAATGATGAGTACACCAATTCTAAACGAACCACAATCCGCAATACTAGGAATGCATACTATACAACAACGCCCAATGGCCATTGATGGAGAAGTCAAAATCCGACCAATGATGTATTTAGCATTATCCTATGATCATAGGATAATAGACGGAAGTACTTCTGTGACCTTCTTGGTAAAAGTCAAAAAATTATTAGAAGACCCGACCACGCTTTTGTTGGATTTATAAAAAGCAGCCTTTAGAATAAAATGAAGGGCAGCGAGTCTTGCTCGCTGCCCTTTGCGTTTTATATTGAACACTATTTCACTACACCCTATTCAAAAACCTTCCTACAAAATGGTAGAAGTAAAATTATTTTCAGGAGAAGATTCAAAATATTTATCCGAAAAAATTGCAGATTATTATGGTTATCCTTTGGGGGATAAATCACTTTTTCGATTTAGCGATGGCGAAATGCAGCCCGTTATCAACGAATCGGTTCGGGGACGTTATGTTTTTTTGATTCAATCAACTTTTGCACCTTCCGAAAATTTGATGGAATTGCTTCTCATGATTGATGCAGCTAAACGAGCATCGGCAGGTTATATTACAGCAGTTATTCCATATTATGGATATGCACGTCAAGACCGAAAAGACAAACCACGTGTTCCCATCTCTGCCAAATTAGTTGCCAATCTTATACAAGCGGCAGGTGCTAATCGCATCATGACAATGGATTTTCACGCCGACCAAATACAAGGATTTTTTGATATTCCAGTTGACCATTTGAAGAGCGAGGCAATCTTTATTCCGTATCTCCAACGCTTGGATATGTCCAATGTCATCTTTGCTTCGCCTGATGTGGGTGGAGTAAAAAGAGCAAGAACCTACGCCAAATATTTTGGACGTGACCTCGTAATTTGTGATAAATACCGAAAGAGAGCGAACGAAATTGCAAGCATGACGGTTATCGGAGAAGTCGAAGGTGCAGACGTGATTTTGGTAGATGATTTGGCGGATACGGCTGGTACACTTTGTCGAGCAGCTAAGACAATTATGGAAAAAGGTGCAAAGTCCGTTCGAGCAATTTGTACACATCCTGTCCTTTCGGGTAAGGCTTATGATAATATCGAAAACTCTGTTTTAGAAGAATTGGTAGTGTGTGATACCATACCTTTGCGAGACAAATGTTCTAAAATCAAAGTGCTTTCTACCGCTAAATTGTTCGCCCGTGCGATTCGTAATACGCACGAGCATCGCTCTATTTCGGCATTATTTGTTGAGGGGTAGCCGATTTTTAAGCAAAAAAGATTAAATATTGATTTCAAAAGACTAAAAATAAAGGCATTTTAAAAATAAAATCATTATCTTTGCGTGCATTTTTAGAAAAATCAGTCTTTAGACGATAGCAAAACAATTCAATAAAATGGAAATTGTAAATATAAACGGAATTAAAAGAACAGCAACAGGTAAAAAGGCTTCAAAAGCTGTTCGTAATGAAGGAAATGTACCTTGCGTGATTTATGGAGGTGGGGAGAATGTTCATTTCTCTGCTGAGCCAATGGCTTTTAGAGACATTATCTACACACCAGACTTTAAACTTGCTCATATTGATGTAGATGGTACTACATATAAGTGCATCCTCAAAGATATGCAATTTCATCCTGTAACGGATAGCATCCTACACCTTGACTTTGTACAATTGGTAGATGGTCAAAAAGTAATTGTAGAAATTCCTATTCGCTTTAAAGGTGCTGCGCCAGGTGTGAAAGTTGGAGGTAAATTAACTCCTACCGTTCGTCGTGCAAAAGTAAAAACAACACCAGACAAATTGGTAGAAGCTCTTTATGTTGATATTTCTGAACTAGATTTAGGACAAGCTGTTCGTATTCGTGATATCGAAGCTGAAGAAGGCCTAGAAATCATGAACAACGGAAGTATTCCAGTTGCAACTATCGAAATTCCTCGTGCATTGCGTTCTGCTGCTGCTGCTGAAGCAAAAGAAGGATAAAATAACAACATATCTTTTTATAAAGAAAATCGAGAGACGAATTCTTCTGCTTGGAGGATTCGTCTTTTTTATTTGTATCTGTTTATGAAATCCATTCTAAAAACTACTATCATTCAAGCACCTTTAGCTTGGGAAAATATAGATGCTAATCTCAATTATTTTTCGGATAAAATTAAAGTAATTGACAAAGCAGAATTGATAGTTTTACCCGAAATGTTTACCACAGGTTTTAGTATGAATGCTAAAGATTTGGCAGAACCAATGGAAGGGAAGTGCATGCAGTGGCTTGCTGCCACTGCATCGGAAAAGCAAGCAGCGATTTGTGGGAGTTTTATCGCCAAAGAAAAAGAAAATTATTACAACCGTTTCATTTTTATGCGACCCGATGGAACCTTTGAGTTTTATGACAAGAGACATCTCTTTTCCTATGCACAAGAACATCTGTCATATACCGCAGGCGAAGAACGAAAAATTATCAATTATAAAGGTTGGAGAATCTGTCCTCAAGTCTGCTACGATGTTCGTTTTCCTGTTTGGAGTCGCAATAAGCAAGACTATGATTTGCTGATTTATGTAGCCAATTTTCCTCAAAAGAGAAGCCGTGCTTGGCGTTCCCTCCTAGTAGCACGAGCTATCGAAAACCAAGTTTATACCATTGGAGTTAATCGTATCGGAACTGACGGAAAAGACATCGAATACAGTGGAGATTCTCTAATTATAGATTATGACGGACAGATTGTTTTTGATGCCAAAGACCAAGAAATAGCCCACACCGAACGACTCGATTTATTGCGCCAAAGCAACTACCAAGACCGTTTTCAATTTTTAGCAGATCGGGATCAATATAAAATCCTAAAATGAAATATAAACCGTCGGGTCAACTGCCTGCCCGTCGTGCCACAACTCAAAATGTAAATGAGGGCCGCTTGATAAAGTTCCTGTATTGCCAATAATGGCAATAGCCTCGCCTGTTTTTACCAAATCACCAGCCTTTTTTAGGAGGGCAGAATTGTGTTTATAAAAAGTAATCACATTGTTGGAGTGTTGTATAGCTATAGTATTTCCTGTTTCAACTGTCCAATCAGCAGAAACAACTACACCATCTAGCACCGCTTTGATAGGCGTATTTTTAGGCGACATAATATCAACTCCCAAATGCTTTTTTTCGGGCATAAAACCTGCACTCACTGAGCCAGAGACAGGAGGATAAAAATTGAGTTGGTCTAGTGTCAAATTTCGGGCAGCACCTTCTTTTTTAGCTTCGAGTACTTCTTTTTGCTCAATTTCATCGAGTTCAATTTCCTTACGCAACTCTTCATCTTCTTGTATGCGCTCTACCGAAGGCAAGCTATCAGGTACTTCTTCAGCTGCTGTTTCCACATCTTCTTCCGTTTCTATGTCGCCGACAAGTATCTTTCTAAAACTTTCGGTATAGGTTTTTTGAGCTTTGAGTTCAGCTTCCATTTCGTCAATTTGCTGATTGAGGCGATAAATTTCGGCGTGTTCCCGAATATCACCATAACCAGGAATGACTTTGCGTAGAGGCGTAAATGAAATCAACAAAAAAGTCAACAAACCAACACCGAAAATTGCCAACCCTCCCCAAATATACATACGCAACTGCGTAAAATTGTACGATCCCATTTCTTCAAAGGTATCGTTGTTCATGACCACCAAGCGATATTTTTCTCTTATTCGCTCTGACCAAGGTTTTTTTTCTTTATTCTTGTCTTCTGACATACTTTTAAGTGTAAGTAGTAAGCCCGAAAAATTGGTATAATAAACTCCTTTAAAATCCCTCAAAATTTCATCGTAATTTCTTTATAGTCAATTACTTACTCAATTTTTTCGGGATGAAGTTATTATACAAGCAATTTTGTCGAGGCACTTGGTTCTAAAAAGGCAATGAAAAACATATTTTTATAATAAATTTGCCTTTTATTTAGTTTTTTCAATTGGGTACAATTTCAAGAAACAATTGCCACCCTCAATAGTATAATTTATAGGAAACTTGTACTGTTTTCAGTACAAGTGCGATTTATGTTAAAACTACTGTCATCAACAGTATTTTTTACAAAAATAACGTTAAATAAGCGGTTTTTTATTTCAAAAGCAGCTAAAATATAATAGCATTACAAATATTCTTCTTCAAATTTTTCAAAAACTCATAGAAGAATTGATAAATAATCCTTTGATGAAAAAGTTTAATACCGTCTTTGCTCTGACGCTTTTATTTCTAGTATCCTCCTGTGTGACCAAGAAAAGAAAAGATGATGTTTCTTTTCTAAAGAAATTTTACCACAATACCACTGCTGAGTTCAATGGTTATTTCAATGCTGATGTCATCAAACAAGAAAGTATTGAAACCTTGAATAATCAAGAACAGGAAAACTATAATAAAATACTTCCTGTATATAAATATGTGGCTGCCAAAGATCCCAAAACAGTTGCTCCTGAACTGGATCGAGCCATCGAAAAAGTTTCGGTCGTCGTGTCGCTCCATCGCATAAGCGATTGGACCGACGATTGCTATCTCTTATTGGGACAGGCACAATACCTCAAAAAAGATTACGAATCAGCCGAAGAGACGCTTGAGTATGCCGAGGCAGAATTTAATCCTGAAATAATGGCTCGCCAAAAAGCCAAATACGCCAAAAAATACAGTAAAAAAGCTCGCAAATCGGGCAAGAAAGGCAAAAAAACAGAGGAGCAAAAAGAGAAGGAAAAAGAACGTGAAGAGACCAAGAAAGAAAAATTGAAATCGGCTAAACAAAAGAAGAAAGAACGAGAAAAAGAACGCAAACGCAAAAATAAGGAAATAAAGAAAAAACGTAAGGCCAAGAAAAAAGGTAAAAAATATAAAGGCCCTTCAAGCTCTAAGCCAAAGACAACACCTCAAACTACAACGCCCGAAACCCCTAAAAAAGAGGAAACGCCTAAACCCGAAGAGGATAAGAAAAAGAAAGAGGATGAACCAAAAGTAGATGATAGAGAGAAGGCTTTTAAGCGTGAACCTGCTTACCAAGAAATTCAATTGTGGCTGGCACGTACCTACATCGAGCGTGAAAAATACGATAGAGCAGAACGCATTTTTGACGAATTAAATCAATCTTCAAATACCTATAAAAAAGTGCGTGCAGAGTTAGCTCCTGCAATGGCTCACTTTTATCTGAAAAGAAAAAAATACGAAGAAAGTACTCCTTGGCTCGAAAAAGCCATTGAATTGACCAAAGATCGCCAACTCAAAGCACGCTATGCCTATATTTTAGCGCAACTATATCAACGAAAAGACAATGCTTCACAAGCATTTGCTTACTTTGAAAAAGCAAAGAAATTTAGTAATGCCTACGAATTAGAGTTCAATGCGGAGTTGAGTATGGCGCAAAACGAATATCGTACAGGAAAATCTAGTCCAGAGGCAACCATCAAAAAATTGGAAAGAGAATTAAAAGATGAAAAGAATTTGGAGTACAAAGACCAAATTTACTTTGCACTTGCCAATGTTGCTATCGAAACCAAACAAACAGATAAAGCCATTGATTATTTAGAAAAATCTATCGAGTTCAATGCGGGCAATATGACTCAAAAGGGAGAATCTTTTGTCGCATTAGCCGATTTATATTATGAAAAAGAATCCTTTGTAGAAGCTAAAGATTTCTATGACCAAGCACTCACGGTGCTTGGTAAAGGTGACGAACGCTATGACCGCATCCAAAATCTTAGCAAAAATTTAGTTGATATTGCTTCCAATATTGAAATTATCAACCTACAAGATAGCTTATTGATGATTAGCAATATGGACGATAAAGAGCGCAAAAAACTAGCGCAAAAACTCAATGACGAAAAACTTGCAGCGATAGCTGCAGCTAAAGATAAATCTGCTGGCGGAGATCCCCGAAGCGGAGGCGCAAGAGTGCCGACTTCACAAAGTTTTACTTTAGGCAATGCTGCTGGACGTAATCCAGTAAGTACTTTCCCTTTTTATAATGAAAGAAATGCCCGTGATGGTCGTAGAGATTTTGACCGTAAGTGGGATGACCGCAAATTGGCCGACGATTGGCGACGCTCCAATCGCCCAGGTTTTACAGAGTTAGATATTACTACAAATGAAGAAGAAGATTATACCAAAGATTTGACGGATTCTGAAATCGAACAACTTTTTAAAGATGTACCCAAAACCGATGAGGAGAAAACCAAAGCTCGAAGCATCGTACAAGATGCAATGATTGAACTGGGGCGTTTGTACCGTGAACGCATCAGTCGTGACGACAAAGCGGTTGAAATTTTAGAAGATCGTCTTTTGGTAGAATATCCTAAAACCAAACACGAACTCGATGCTTGGTACTATTTGTATCTGTCACATACCAACTTGAACAACAATCCTCAAGCACAAGATTATAAAAACAAAATCACCAAAAAGTACCCAACTACTACGTACTCCAAAATATTGACTGACCCAAGTTATGTGCAAAAAATTCTTGATGCTGAAAAGAAAGTAGATGATTACTACGAAGAAACGTACAGCGAATTTGAGATGGGCAATTTTCAAAAAGCCTATGACCGTTCTTTGCAGGCCGATGACTTGTACAAAGAAAACCCCCTCAAACCACGCTTTGCCTTACTGAGTGCTATCTGCGTAGGTAATATTCGTGGAAAAGAAGAATATATTATTGCACTCAAAGGAGTAATTGCGAAGCATCCTGACACTCCCGAACAAACCCGTGCAAAAGAAATTTTGCGCCTGCTTGAAGGTCGTGGTGGTTCGGCTCGTTCAACGAGTGCAGCCGTTGAAGAGGCAGCATCTAAAAAATTCAAAACAGAAGATGATAAGTTGCATTATATGTTGATTGTGATTACGGACAAAGGCAATGTCAAAATCAATGATGCTAAGTCTTCTATTGCAGCCTTTAATCGTGTCAATAACAAACTGGACAAACTGCGTATTTCCAACATTTATTTAGGTACGGATACTAATCGTCCGATTATGGTCATCCGCAAATTTGCAAGCAAAGAAAAGGCAATGTTGTATTACAATGCAGCCCTTAGTTCAGGCGATGAATTTATCCCTGAAGGCATGACTTTCGAGATTTATCCCATCACACAAAACAATTATCGCCAAATTTTGAAAGATAAAAGTTTAGATGGTTATGCGACTTTCTTTGAAGAAAGTTATTTGAATTAATCTCGAAAATTGAACACCAAATAAAGCATATCGAATTGTAATTCGATATGCTTTATTTTTTTGTGGAATAGAATGTTTTTATTTACATCGTTTATTACTCTAGCACGGCATCCAAGAAAGCGTAGATTTCCTGCTTAGGTTGCTCAAAATTTTGCGTTCTCAAATCCGATATAAAAACATGAAAGCCTGCATCAGGAAAAGCGTGTGCTTTTTTCTGGGCTTTGGGCGTTTCAATAGTTTCCATAAAATGATGAATCGCCTCCATAGAGATAACATGATCTCTTTCTTCTTCATTTTTATAATAATACCCAACAAAAGTCGGCTGTTGAATTTTGGAGAAAACAGCATCGGTCATAGTTGCATCCAAGAGTGCTTGCAAGGCAATCACTCCCTCGACTCGATACTCTTCTGTCCAATAAGGATAGCAATGTTCGGGCATTCCCAATTTTCTATATTTACCATTTACAGCATAAGCGAGGTGTTCGCCCCAAGGTTTTGTTATTAACTTTACAGTAGAAGAATTGATCTCAAAATTAGGAGAAATCATCAATTGCACATCAATCCAATCCGAATTGTAAGCAGCCAAATAAGCCGACAAAGTACTGCCTGTAGAACAAGACATGACAATAACTTTTTCGCCAAGTAGCTTGCCAATTGCAATTGCTTCTTTAGCAGAATCAATTAATGCTTTTGGGCTTAAATCTTTAAAAGATTCCTTGTCATTGATGCCGTGCTGCGCCAATCGAGATAAGTATAAATTGAAGCCATATTTTTGGGCAATATCCTGATGCACAGGTCTGCCTTCGGCAGCACTTGCCGAAAAGCCATGCAAATAGACTATACTATAAGGTGTTTTTCGGATAGAGTCCGCCCAAATGATGCGTGCTTCATTTTCGGGTTTGATATTAGTAACCTTACTTTCTTTTTCGAGTAAATACTTATCTAGTTGTTCTAAAGGAATAGAGATGGGTTGAATTTGAGCATCAAATTCAGGAAATTCGGGGCGTGGCCCCAAAGCATAAATTATACCCAAAGCCAAAAAAAAGAGTAAGACAAAATATCGTTTTTTCATATCTATTGAAATGTATATTTTTGCACCAATTAGCTTTACTAAACTTTATATTCTCAACCCCAAACTCAAATTTAGGAAAGCGCTGACCATACAATCTAATTTAAAAAAATCTAAATAGAAAAAATAAATGGCTGAAAGTTATTATCCAGTACAATTTTCTCCTTTGATTATAGGTACGATGCGTTTGGGCAAATGGGGCGCACAAATGACTACGGAGCAGTTGGCAGCCTTTGTAGAAGGTTGTCTCGAATTGGGAATCACTTCGTTTGACCATGCCGATATTTATGGCGATTATACGACAGAAACGGACTTTGGTAAAGTTTTAGAAGCTCACCCCGATTGGCGTAGCAAAATGCAAATCATCACCAAATGTGGTATTTGTCGAGTTTGTGAAAATCGCCCCGACCATCGCATCAAATCGTATGATTCGAGTCCTGAACATATTGAGGCTTCGGTCAACAATTCTTTGGAACAATTGGCCACCAACTATATTGATTGTTTGTTGATACATCGCCCCGACTTCTTGATGAATCCTATTGAGATTGAAAAGGCAGTACAAAAACTACTGGAGCAAGGAAAAATTCGCTCTTTTGGAGTATCTAATTTTACGACACATCAATTTGATAATTTACATAAATCGGTTCCATTGCATACCAACCAGATTGAAGTTTCTTTATTGTGTCGAACGGCTTTTGAAGATGGGACACTCGACCAATGTATGGAGTATGGTTTGCGCCCAATGGCTTGGTCGCCAATGGGCGGCGGGAAGCTATTTGCTGAAGACATAGATGCTCAAATACAACGTATTCGCAAAGCCGCTGCTCCGATGCTCGTTAAATATGAATGTGAACTTGACCAATTATTATTGGCTTGGTTGCTGCGTCATCCTGCTCGTATTTTGCCAGTTTTGGGAACGAGTAAACTGGAGCGTGTACAATCTGCTGTGCAAGCATTGGAGATACAACTCGACCGTGTAGATTGGTATGATTTGTGGCAAGCCGCAACGGGAGAGACGATTGCTTAGGTGATATTCCAGTGGGGATTTCAAAATCCCTACTGGAATAATGCCTTATTATTTTGCAAACCAAAAATCGAAAGAATCTATACCGAGAACGGGGTGAAAAACCGAAAATGAAATGAAGGTTTTACCCCTTCGGCATCACTATTCACGGGAAAATTCCCTTTAGGGTAAATTCGGAAATTTATCCCGTGAACAGTATATAACTTCTGAATTTTCAGTAGCGAAGATAAAAACCTGAATAAGCGGGTGAAATCAATTTGATTGTGCGATTTGAGTTCTAACTATGCGCTAGATTATCCTTCTTTTTTTACTTATTACTATACAAAATAGGTGGTTCGTACCCAAGAGCATCCAATTCTTGCAATGTTCCATGAAATACATTGAGATCAACAAAACCTTCGATACCTTCTATCTTTCCCCGATTGCCATACTGCCAAAATAACCATTGTTTGTCACCTGTCAGGTAAGGGGCTTCCGTGTTGTAGCGTGCCATCCATATAGCGTAATCGTCAAAATGACCTGCTAAATGTTGATGATAAAATTTGAGATTGGTATAAATAATTGGCTGAACATTGTATGTATATTCAACCATATTGAGCCAAATTTGCATCTTTTCAATCAAGACTTTTGGACTTACTCCATCTAGTACCTCAACATCTAAAACAGGCGGCAAATCACCTTTTTCTAGTTCTACTTGATTTAAAAAATTTCGGGCTTGTATTTTAGGAGAAAGTGTAGGACGAAAAAAATGATAAGCTCCACGTTTGATTGATGTCCGTTTTAGTTCCTGCCAATTGTAGCAAAAAAGACTATCACTAAATTCGTGTCCCTCAGTTGCCTTGACAAAGGCAAAATTAATTTTGTCTTCCGAAACCTTATCCCAATTGATAGTAGATTGGTAATGCGATACATCTACCCCGTGAACAGCAAAGTTGTTCAGACGTTCAGTGATGGGATTACAGCCTACAAAGAAAACTGTAATAAATGTCAGGATTAAAAAGTAGTAACGCATAAATTTTTTGAGAATAGACTCGTTCAAAGTCGTCTTATAAAGTTACGACATTTATGCGCACAAAGCAATTGGTACTAAAAAATACATATACATTATCCGACAATTTATGTATAAAGTCGGCAAATTCTGTATTTTTAAATCAAAAAAATGCTCAATTATATTCTTGTTTTTGTTGGAGGAGGCTTAGGAAGTATCTGTCGGTATGGAATTGCACATACTTTACAATATACTAAAATGAGTTTTCCATTGGCTACATTTTTAGCCAATGGCTTAGCTTGTATAGTCTTAGGATTTATGTTAGGATTGCAATTAAAAGAAGGAGTTCCTAGTACTCAAAAATTTCTAATCATGACAGGATTTTGTGGAGGCTTTAGTACCTTTTCGACTTTCACGGCCGAGACTTATCAACTATTTGAGTCAGGACAAACAGGACTTGCTCTAGCAAATATTGGATTGAGTTTGGTGATTTGCTTGATTTGTCTATATTGTGGTATCAAATTAGCTTGATTTGATTTTACTTCAACTAGATTACTTGTTCATGAACTTTCAAGTCTATTTTATTATTGTTGGTGTCGGTATTGTAGCTATACTTTTATTTGATGCTATTGGGGCTATCGTTTCTCGAAAACTTGATATCAACTATACCCAACTTTCGCTTATTTCTATCTTTTTATATATGCTAATCGGCTATTTTGCTGCTCTTTACTTAGACACGATGGCTGCTGTAACTATTACAGGATTAGTTGGACTATTGGATACTCTTGTGGGCTGGCGTATCGTTAAAAAACTAGGTGCTAACTTAGGCGGTGAAGAAGAGCAGGCACTTTTAGAAATGACAGAGCCACCTGTTTATATGGTTATTGGTGTAGTGATTATGAGCATGGGTACGGGCTGGTTAGGAGCATTATTTGCATAAATTTGGAGTTTTCGATAGCTACCCCAAATAGAGATTAGACACATGAATTATGAGTCCCAAAATTTTATTAGCCTTATTTTTTCTATTTATCTATCACAGTTCTTTTAGTCAGGTTGTGTCGCCCATCAAGTGGGGAAAAGTAAACCCTAAAGACTTGGCTATGACGGCTTATGACCGTGATACCACAGCCGAAGCTGTGGTATTGACTGATTTTGGGTCGCTAAATGTTGTAGAAGAAGGCAATCGTTTCAAATATATTTTCAAACATCATAAACGCATCAAAATCCTACATCGCAATGCCGAAAACGAAGCCAACATAGTTATTCCTTATCGCAAAGGTGAGCGCATTTACAACATCAAGGGCCAAACCATCAGCCCCGATGGTACGGTTACTCCCATAGGTTCAAAAGACGTTTTTGTTGAAGATGTACACGAATATCTAAAACTTAAAAAATTTTCCCTGCCCAATGTACAAGTCGGTTCGGTGATAGAGTACAAATACGAAAAAAAATCAGAAGCCATTGTCACACTTGAGGAGTGGTATTTTCAAGGAAAATATCCAGTACGCTATAGCGAATTCAACGTTTCTATCCATAAAATTTTGGAATATACTTTTCTCTTTCAAGGAAAAGAAAAAACCGAAGATAGCGAAGAAGTAGATGGCCTCATCGAGATAGACAAAGGCAAATTCGTCATGCGCAATGCGCCTGCACTCAAAGAAGAGGCCTTCATCACAACGATGGACAATTATCGGGCAAGATTGCATTTTCAATTGAGCAAAATTTGGTGGCGTAAGCAACCTCCCGAAACCTTTATGTCCACTTGGCCCGAATTGGTCAGTGAACTATATCACCATAATAGCTTTGGCAAGCAATATCGTTTCAAACGCAATTTTAGCAAAGCATGGGCGGAGCTAGAGCCTTTGATTATTGGTCAATCCAAACAAGAACAAATCAAAACTATCTATGAATTTGTACAGCAAAAACTGACTTGGAACAACTTTTATTCTCGCTATACCAAAGGAACACTCAACGATGCTTACAAAGAAGGTGCCGCCAATATTGCAGACATCAACCTTTTGTTGGTGGGTTTACTTCGAGAGGCTGGTATCAAAGCCAATCCCATGCTTTGTGGCTTGCGCAGCGATGGCATTCCTATGGAAGAATATCCTATTATTGACCAATTTTCCTATGTTTTAGCCTATGTCGAAGAAGGTGATACGCCGCTACTACTCGATGCGAGTAGCGATTATTTTCCGATGGGCTTTGTACGTACCAATGCCCTCAACTACAAAGGTTGGGTTGTTGACTATAAAAATGCTCGATGGGAAAAAATTACGCCCCAAAAATCAGAAGATATTTTTTGGGCTGGAATTACCTTAGATAAAGAAGGCAAACTCAATGGCAAAATGAAAATTCGTAGTTCAGGTTATAGTGCTATTAATGAACGAATAAAACATAAAAAAAGTAGTGGCAAGCATTGGCAAAAACGCCTCGAAAAACAAATACCCGACCTTAAAATTGAGACCATCAATTTTAAGGACGAAACCAATATTGAAAAACCATACTCAGCCGAAGTAGATTTTGTTTGGAAAGGTGCTTCCCAAAACGTAGGCAATTTTTTATACATTTCTCCAATCATTTATACCAATTTTAAGGAAAACCCATTTAAGCTCGAAGAACGACTTTATCCTGTCGAGATACCTTATCCCATCAAAGAGCAGCTTATACTCAATCTCACTATTCCAGAAGGCTACGAAGTAGATGCACTGCCCGATTTGATTCACACCACTTTTCCCAATAAGGATGCAAGTTTCCGTTATCTAGCAGAGGTTGTGGGTAATCAAATTACGCTTACTTGCAAGATTCAAATCAATCGTTTGGTTTATGAATCACACGAATATCCAGCTTTGAAAGGCCTGTTTGATACCATCGTAGAAGCCTTGAATGAGCCAATAGTTTTAAAGAAAAAATAGTGATGTATAAAGTTATGAAATATTGTATTTTATTCTTTTTTAGTGCCGTGCTGTACTCAAGTGGTGCTGCTCAATACGCCATCGGCGATATTGAGCCAGGGTTGCTTTCAGATGCTCATACGGTTATTCGACTCGAATCTTTGGAGCTAGAAGTTTTTAGTGCAAAAAAAGCCATAGAACGCAATCATAAAATTGTGTCTGTACTCAACAATCAGTCAGATATGGATTATTTTTCCATTTTCTATGACAATTTCAATAAAATCAAAAAAGCCTATTGCATCGTTTATGATAAATATGGAAATGAAATAAAAAAATACGCCAAAAAAGACATGACAGACCAAGCGGCGGTCAATCATTTTTCATTATATACCGAGCAGCGGGTTCGGTATATTGACTTAGGGCAATTTAGTCGCCCATTTACTGTAGAGTGCTACTACGAATTGGCACATGAAAACGGGTTTCAGTCTTATCCGTACTGGTCGCAAGATTACAAAACGTCTATCGAAAAAGCACAAGTAAAATGCTCGCTCCCCAAAGGATTTGAATTACAATATAAGTGTCTCAATATTGATATTCCTCAAAAAGTAGTACAAGAAAGCAATACCAACATTTATACTTGGAGTATAGAAAACCTGCCCGCAAAAAAAGGAGAACCTTTAAGCCCTCCTGATTACAAAATTTTACCTCAATTGGTTATCAATCCGAGTTCTTTTGAGCTAGGGAGTTATGAAGGCAGTTACGAAAATTGGGGAAAGTTTGGTGAATTTGTGTACCGCATGAACAACGACCGTGACCAACTTTCTCCAGCCATGAAGCAACAAGTAAAATCATTGACCCAAAATCTAGCTACCAATACCGAAAAAATTGCCGCCTTATACGATTATCTACAAGACAATACACGCTATGTCAATGTAAGTATTGGCATTGGTGGCTGGCAAACACATGAGGCTGCTTATGTCGAAAAAAATAAATATGGAGATTGCAAAGCCTTGTCCAATTTTATGAAAGCTATGCTCAAAGAGGCAGGCATAGCATCCAATTTGACCCTTATAAGTTCGGGGTATGAAGCTCCAATTATGGCAGATTTTCCTGTGTTGAGGTTTAACCATATGATACTTTATGTGCCGAGCGAAGATATGTGGCTAGAGTGTACCAGCCAAAACTATCCAGCAGGTTATGTTGGTGTACATAATGAAAATCGGAATGTGCTGGTACTAGAAGAAAGGGGAGGGCAAGTAAAATTATTGCCAGCCATTGCTGGCAATCAAGCCATGCACCAAATAGCAATCAACTTAGACGAGCAAGGTAC
>JAHDEQ010000321.1 GCA_020628755.1 Saprospiraceae bacterium | reverse complement strand
ATTATGAGCAACAAAAAAAGGCTTAGATGACATTCATCTAAGCCTTTTTTTATATTGGAAAAACTAATGATTAGTTGTTTTCTTCGCTTTTTACTAATTTTGCTTGACCAGTAGTAGTAGCTTTAGCTGACTTTGAACAAGCAGCTTTTGTACCAGCAGCTTTGCTTTTGCAACATGCTTTACCAGCAGCAGCTTTAGTACAAGCTTTTCCAGAAGTTTTAGTTGCACTTGCTCCTTTAGTACAAGTTTTAGAAGCACCTTTAGTACAAGCTTTCTTTTGAGCAGAAGGAGAAACATTTACAAATTTTCCTGATTTTGAGCAGTACTCAACATCTTTCATAGAAACGTTTCCGCTTTTTGCACAAACAGACTTCATTTGGTAAGAAACTTTACCACTTTTAGCGCAAGTATTAGATACAATATTCTCATCTAAAGAGGCAGCCTTTGCAGCAGCAGCAGCAGTTTTTGCACAAGTTTTAGCGCAAGATGCTTTTTCTGTTTTTGCAGTTTTAGAGTAAGGGCATTGTTGAGCACTTACTGAAGTTAAACTTACAAAACCTACAAGAGCGAATAACATAAATAACTTCTTCATGATAGTTTTTTAATTTTTTAAAGTAAATAATATAATGTGTTAGAAAAATTTTATTCTCGGAATAGGATATTTCAAAATTACTTATTTAATAGCAATCTCACAACCACAAACATATACAATTAGCAAAAGTTTAACACTTTTTAAGACTTTATAATCTTTATGTCCGTGTAGAGACTTTGTTTAGGATACACTTCTATAGCGTAGCTTCCACATAATATCAAGAAAAGAAAAAGAATTTATTCATTTTCATACAACCTTTTTTATCTTGCTTTTCCTCTTTAGGGTGTACATTCAAAAAAAAGCACCTTAATGTCATTTACAATTAGCATGACGGAAACAGACCTCATACAAGGCTGCATTGCCAACGACCGTTTGGCACAAAAACGCTTGTACGACAAGTACAAGCGAGGAATGTACACGGTGGCCTATCGTATCACGGGCGATTTTGACCTGGCTAATGATGCACTGCAAGAAGGTTTTATACAAGTATTTCGAGGGCTACCCAAGTTTAGGGCAGAATCAACTTTGGGTGCTTGGATAAAGACCATCATTGTGCGAGCTGCGCTCAAAGTCGTCAAAAAGAAAGTGCATTTTGAACCCATCGAAGATTATAATACAGGTACAGGTTTTATTGATTGGGGCGATTATTTGAGTACTGAATATTTGGAAAAGGCGATTATGAGTTTGCCCGAAGGCTATCGAGCTGTCTTTACTTTGGTAGAAATAGAAGGCTATCAGCACAAAGAAGTAGCCGAAATGCTCGGCATATCGGCAGGTACTTCCAAATCGCAATTGTTTCATGCCAAAAAACGACTACGAGAAACGCTAAAGAATTTTGACTATTGAACTAAGAATATTGAATGACGAATCATTTTTACATTCAAAATTCTTGTAACCTGCCTGGCAGCACGTCAGGTTTATTCATTACGAATGAAAGAAAAGAACAAAAAAAGTTTGGACGACGCACTTCGGAATTTGCCCGAATACAATCCAGAATTTGGTCTTTGGGACAAAATTGATGCTGGACTAAATCAGGCCAAAGCCGATGAAGTCCTGCAAAGTGCTATCGCACATTTGCCTACGTATGAACCCGACGAAAGCGTTTGGAATACTATAGAAAAAGCACTTCCAAAATCGGCTCGTATTCGTCGATTGAATTGGTTGCGTGCCGCCGCAGCTTGTATTGTTTTGGTAGTTGGAATAGGATTAGCCAATTATTTGCAAGGCGAAATAGTTGAGCCTTTGGCCGATGCTCAAATTTCTTACAGCGAAGAAAAAATAGTTCTTGTCCAAAATGACTTTGCTAATATTGATGATGACAGCGAAGCATTCTCTTTTGTTTTGAGAGCTTGTCAAAAACAAATTCCTACCTGTAAAACACCTGAGTTTGTACAACTTAAAGTAGAACTCAAAGACCTAGATTTTGCCAAACAACGATTGCTCAAAAATATAACACCTTACGATACTGACCCTACACACAAAATACAACTCGCAAAAATAGAACGTGAACGCTCCGATGTATTGAAAAAATTGGTAGCCATGATTTAACGAGTAATGTAGAATGATGTAACGCACAACTTCTTTGCAGAAAAAAACGAATTGATGCTTCAAATTATAAATAAAATATATCTTATTTCTTGCTTGGCTCTACTGTTTGGATTTGTATCCAATACAGTTGCACAAGAGATTGTTTTGCAGGTCGTTACCAAGTCTGTAGAAAAGACCTTTCCTTATCAAACAGGTAATGAACTCATTGTGGAAGGCGAAAAAGCCGAAATCAAAATCATTACTTGGGACAACCCCGAAATACACGTGTCGGTGGATGTAGTATCCAAACATCCTGAGCGTATTACAGCCGAAGCAGATCTAGAAAAAATGAACCTCGAACTCGCTCAAAAAGGTGTAGAAATTGTAATCCGAAACTTTGTCAATAAAGACGATAAAGAAGGTGTAGTATCGAATATCCGAGCCAAATATACCATTAAAGTGCCTGCTGAATGCCCTGTGGTTTTAGACAATTATTTTGGTCATGCTGTAATTCAAGATTTGGATAATTCCTTGTATTTGAATAGTGAATTTACAACAATTGGACTCAACAATATCAAAGGCAAAGTGGGCATTCAAACCCGATTTGGCGATATAGCAGGCGAAGCTATCGAAGGCGATGTGAATATCACAGCGCATCGCTCCAATATCACGCTGAGTCGTTTAGGCGGTACTTTTAATATTGATGCCAAATATGGTACACTAAAAATATACGCCGAACAGTCCAATATCAACCTCAATATCAACGCTGAAAAATCCGATGTCTATTTCTTTGATACCACACCAAGTTTTTACAATTACGATTTGCAGGCGCACAACGGAGTTATTTCAGTGCCCAATTTGATGGATTTTGATTTTGAGGAAAAGTCGCAACAAGTTCAACGTGCCTCTTTCAAGCCAAGTGACGAATTGGGCGGTGTACGAGTGGCCATCAATGTCTCCTTCGGAGAAATAAAGATTGGAGGGGAGTAATCTCTAATGTCTTAATT
>JAHDEQ010000065.1:16932-19502 GCA_020628755.1 Saprospiraceae bacterium | reverse complement strand
GATTTTTTGTGATAAAAAAAAGAGTTCTTTTCCTTTTCTTGGTTCAATAGAGTTATAGCATTGTTGGAGTACTTTTATTTGAAAATAAGGTTCAAAGTAAGTCCGATATTCGGCGGCAGTTCCTCCAAAAGGAGGCCCTTCTTTTTCAAAATTTTGGGCAAATAAAAGTCCGACTAACTTCCCTTTTTGCAGCAATAATTGTGCTACTTTTTGAGCATAATCAGGTCTTAGTTGTGGATGAATCGCACAAAAAAATGTTTGTTCTACGATTAAATCAAATTCTTGTTCCAATTCAAAAAAATTGGTACAAATCAATTGACTTTCAGGAAAACTAGGATTTTGAACCTTAAAATTGTCAATAGCTCGCTTTGCCCAATCACAGACCCACACATTTTTAAACCCTTTTTGGAAAAGATACGCTGCCTCGTGCGCATTGCCTGCCCCAGGAATTAGAATTTTGATGCTTTTATCCTCAATTTGGTCAAAATATTCTTTTAAGGGCGTGGTGATGCCATCGGCATCCCAAGGCGTATTTTGGTTTTGATAACGAGTATTCCAATATTCAGAATTTAAATTCATATCAACTGATTTTGGCATTCTGCTTTTCTAGCTTTACTAAACGGAGCTTTTCTCATAAGTCCACCCGCAAGTTTAGGAAAGCTGTATGATTTTTAGAATTTAGTGTTAGCTTTGTGTCGATTTGAGAATGCAAAAATAAACTTTATTTATGAGAAAAATTTATCACTTGGCGACTTGTAATACTTGCCAACGTATTATCAAAGAACTCAACGAAGGCGAGGGTTTTGAACTCCAAAATATAAAGGAACAACACATCGGAGAAGATGTGTTGGAACAGTTAAAACAACAAGAAGGTTCTTACGAATCCTTGTTCAACCGTAGAGCTATGAAATATCGTTCGATGGGTTTAAAAGAAATGAATTTGTCGGAAGCGGATTATAAAAAATATATTTTGCAAGAATATACTTTTATTAAACGTCCTATTGTGCAAATTGATGATGTTTTTTATGTGGGCAACTCCAAAAAAGTGGTAGCTGCCGCTAAATCAAAACTTGGAATTGAAGTCTAATGCTAAATAAAGAATATATAAAAAATTGGTTGATGTCTTTGCAAGATGACATTTGTCGTCAATTAGAAGAGGCAGATGGTCAAGGCAAATTTCAAGAAGATTTGTGGGAACGACCTGGCGGCGGCGGCGGTCGCACTCGAATTTTTCAAGGACAACATATCGAAAAAGGAGGTGTAAACTTTTCGGCTGTTCATGGCGATTTACCCGAAAAAATTGCGAATGCGCTGCAAATTGAGGGCAAACCTCAATTTTTTGCGACGGGCGTTTCTATTGTTTTGCATCCGCACAATCCGCATGTTCCTATTATTCATATGAATGTTCGGTATTTTGAAATGAGTACAGGAACTTGGTGGTTTGGTGGCGGCATTGATTTGACTCCACACTATATAGTGGAGGAAGATGCACAGTTTTTTCATCAAAAACTCAAGGCGGTTTGTGATAAACATCATACTGCTTATTATCCGAAATTTAAGAAATGGGCCGATGATTATTTCTTTATCAAACATCGAAATGAAACGAGAGGTATTGGCGGCATTTTTTATGACCGCCTGAGCAATAATGATGGATTTACGAAAGCGCAACGGTTTGAATTTATGCAAGATGTCGGCAATGCTTTTTGCGAAATATACATCCCTTTGCTTCAAAAAAGCAAAGATAAAACGATAACGGATCAACAAAAAGAGTGGCAATATTTACGTCGTGGACGTTATGTGGAATTTAATTTGGTGTGGGATAAGGGAACTAAATTTGGTCTTGATACCAATGGACGCACAGAGTCTATTTTGATGAGTATGCCGCCCCACGCCAATTGGCAATATCAGTATATTCCAGCCGAAGGAAGTGCCGAAGCGAGAACTTTAGAATTGCTAAAAAAAGGGATTGATTGGGTGTAAATTACTCACACAACAAAATCAAATTACTTGTCGTCACCGTATTGCTGCGATTGCCAGCTTGGTCTTCGATATAAATGTCAAAAGAGACGGTATCTCTATCTTGTGTAAAGGGCGGAAAACAAGGTTGTGGTTGGTTGGGTAAAATACAACAAGTCGAGAAAAATTCAATTTCTACCTCGCCCGAAATGCCATTATTTTCGCCTTGTGGCGGAATAAAAGGAATCCTAAATTGTTCTTCATTACCCGTACGATTATCAATCAAAAAAATATTGCGGATAGAGTCAGAACCCAAGTCGCCATCGCCATCGGTAAAAGAAAAAGTTATAATCGTCGTATCCTTGGTAAAACCTTGTCGAACTTCGGTTTTGCTAAAAGATAAAAACTCTATTTCTGGTACATCTGAATATTCAGGTGGCGTGACGCAAGCCCCAAAAAAATGAATAATTCCGCAAACTAAAAGGATTGGTAATAAAGTTTTCATAAATTGCCTTTATGGTTAAAACGTCGAGAATGGAAGTTTTAGTTTAATACGTTTTTCAAAATATATAAGATTCATTTTCTTTCCTTATATTGGCTGTCGAAAATACTCT
>JAHDEQ010000065.1:7618-16832 GCA_020628755.1 Saprospiraceae bacterium | reverse complement strand
TTCAAAATATATAAGATTCATTTTCTTTCCTTATATTGGCTGTCGAAAATACTCTACAATTAAATAAATGGCAAAAAAGAAAACCAATAAAACAACTCAAAAATCGAATTTATCTAATTCTAATCGCAGCAACATTCTTTGGGCGATTGGCTTTGGCCTGTTGGCTTTTTTATTATATGCCAACACCTTGGGCAGCGGATATGTGCTCGATGACTATTCTGTTATCAAAGATAATTATGTGACCAAACAAGGCTTTGAGGGCATAGCAACGCACTGGAAAGAACACTATCGTTTTGGTTTTTGGAATAGCCAAGCCTCCTTGTATCGTCCGCTTACCTTGACCTTTTTTGCAACGATTTGGGGGATTTCTCCCGATAATACTTTTTTATATCATTTGGTCAATGTCTTGTTTTTTGCCTTTACGGCGGGCTTGCTTTTTATGCTGTTGCGGCGGCTTTTGCCGCAAACAACCGTGTTGTTTGCGATTGCAGTGACGGCACTTTTTGTGGTACATCCCATACACGTTGAGATAGTTGCCAATATCAAAAGTTTGGACGAAATACTAGCTTTGTTTTTTGGCCTCAAAGCCATTTATATGCTACTTAATTATGTGGATTCTCGGCGAATATTTTGGTTGATTTCCTCGGCTTTGGTGTATTTATTGGCTCTTTTTTCTAAGGAGAGTGCGATAACTTTTGTAGCTATATTCCCTTTAATTCTTTACTTTTTTTCCAAAGAAAGCCTAGCTAAAATAGCACAAATGTGTGCTATTTATTTGTTGCCCGCAGGTTTGTTTTTGTTTATACGTTATCAGATAGTTGGCGCATTTGGAGTAGGGGATAACATCTCTTTTTTGGACAATGCCATCATGGGCGCAAAAACGACTTTGGAACATTGGGGAATGGTCTTTTTCTTTTTAGGGAAATATTTATTCAATTTGATTTTGCCTTATCAATTGAGTTCAGATTTTGGCTTTAATCAAATACCTGTTTTATCAATGATACACTGGAAGCCATTGGTCGCATTGCTACTTTACGTAGCAATGGGAGTCTTCGCCCTTTGGAAAATTAAAGATAAAAATATAGCAGCTTTTGGTATTCTTTTTTTCCTTATCACCTTTGCGCCCGTCAGCAATTTTATTATTATGATTGGAACATCTTATGGCGATAGAATTGTGTATATACCAAGTTTGGGTTTTATCATTTTTATAGTCTATTTAATATTCAAAGCATTCAAAGTAGATTTTTCATATTCTAAAAATTCTTTAGGGAGTCAATTTCAAGCCAATATCTTGCCCTGTGCTTTGATTGGACTATTTGTTGTGGCCTATTCGGCCAAAACAATAAGTAGAAATAGCGATTGGAAAAGCAGTTTTTCTTTATACGATGCCGATGTAAAAGTTTCGCCCAATAGTGCCAAATTGCGTTATCACTATAGCCTTGAACTTTCGCAAAAAGGGCTTGATGCCACCGACGAAAATGTAAAGCGAAAGTGGTTTGATCGTGCCAAAGAACAACTCGAACAAGCGGTTAGTATTTACCCACAATACCATGATTCTTATGCTCAATTGGGTTTGTATTATTACCGAATAAAAGACAATAATAAAGCCCTTCAAATGTATGAGGAGGCCATCAAACACAAACCGAATAGTCCGAAGGCTTATAGCAATATGGGCATTATTTATTTTGGTCGCAATGATATAGCCAATGCACAGCGTGTCTATGAAAAAGCCGTTCAGCTTGATCCTAGATTTGTAGATGCACGCCGCAATTTGGGAAGTGTTTATGCACGAAAAGGCGAGTTTGTCAAGGCAGTAGAGCAGTTTAGTGAGGCTATAAAATATGCTCCAGATGATGTTACGATTAACTTTTATTTGGGTTCTGCGCTGCGAGATAGTGGCAATTTGGCAGGAGGGCAGCCTTACTTGGATAAGGCTTGCCGTTTGGATAGCAATTTTTGTAAGAAAAAATAGGCGCAATTGTTTTTTTTAAGCCTCATAGCGTCGCAGTTTGGAAACTGCGACGAACAGCGCATTCAATACACCAAATTCGGGAATTAGAGCATCTAAAATAGTATGGCCAAATAGATTTGACCATCACATTCATACTATTTGCATTTTATTGTTATTTTTATTCTTGATTTAAAGAAAAAATAGTATTATTGCATCAAAACAAACCGAAATCTGTTTGCATTATGAGATTAATTATCAACCTTCTTCTTATTGTTGTTTGTGGAATTTTAGGCTATCTATTATTTGATAGCATTCGGGAACCAATTGCTTTCAATGCCGAGAAAGACAAACGCAAAACAGCCGTCGAAAATAGATTAAAGCAAATCCGTCAAGCACAAGAAATGTATCGAGGTGTTACGGGAGAGTTTGCACCTACTTTTGACACTCTTAACGAAGTTTTACAAACGGGACGTTTTGCCCTAGTATCTGTTTTTGGTGATCCTGATGATCCAAATTTTACAGGAGAGATTCGTTATGATACAACTTTTGTAGCTGCATCAGACTCCGTAAAAACAGTTGGTATCAATTTGGATTCTTTGCGTTATATTCCTTACACCAACTCTGAGGTTTTTGATATACAAGCGGATACGATGACTTACCAAAGTACATTGGTACACGTTGTAGAAGTTGGTACACGATACAACAAATTTATGGGGCCTTATGCCGATGAGCGTTTTGCTCGTTATGATGACTCCTACGATCCTACGAAGATTATCAAATTTGGTGATATGAATAAACCAAACCTTGCTGGAAATTGGGAGAACTAATAACCCATATACAAGAAGAAAACTTTGCGAAAAGTTCAACTTCTTCTTATGATCTGTCCATCCTTGTCGGGATGGACAGATTTTTTTATGCCGTTACCGATGGGCAACAACATTTGTTGCTCCTCAAGTCCTATCAGCTAGACGAAAAAGCTAGTTCTATTAGCAAATTTAAGGAGTCTTTGCAACGAGTGTTTTTAAACGACAAATTGTTGCAGTTACCCTTTCACAAAACCTATTTGTCTTTTGTCAATCACAAATCAACTTTAGTTCCGCATCGTCTTTTTGATGAAAATCAGAAAGAGACCTATTTGCAACAATTGATACAATTGGGCGAAGATGATTACATTGATGTCAATTATATTGCACCTTTAGATGTTCATTTGGTCTATTCGATTTCTCATACGATTTTAAAGGAAATTCGAGCATATTTTCCTACAGCTACGATTTATCACGCCCAAACCCCTTTGCTCTTTGGCTATCGTAAGTTGATGGAACATCAACAAGGTCATCAGATTTTTCTGAACGTCAAAATGGAACTTTTGCAGTTGGCTTTATTTGATGGGCCAAATTTAATTTTTTGCAATAATTTCAACTATCATGCGTCCAAAGATTTTATCTATTATGTGATGCTTATCTTTGACCAATTTGATTTGAAACCAGAATCTACACCTATTCATTTGTCAGGTCTTATTGAGACCAACTCGGAAATATATCAACAACTTTTTCGCTATGTAAGACACCTCAATTTTATACAGCAGCCTTCCTTTATTCGTTTTGGAGCGCAAAGTAGTACTATGCAAACTTATTTTTATTATGATTTATTCTGTTTGAAATTATGCGAATAATTTCTGGAAAATTTGGGGGTCGTCGTTTTTATCCGCCAGCTAAAAACTGGCCTACTCGACCGACAACTGACTATGCCAAAGAAGGCTTGTTCAATATTATTCACAACAATTTGGATATTGAATCGCTAAAGGTTTTGGACTTATTTGGTGGAACAGGCAATCATAGTTACGAATTTATTTCAAGGGGTTGTACCGACGTAACTTATGTGGACAAATTTAGAGGCTGTGTAACTTTTGTCAAGAAAACAGCCAAAGAATTGGACATAGAATCCAATATTTCTATTTTTAAAATGGATGTGTTCAAATTTATAGAGCGTAGCAAGCAAAAATATGATTATATTTTTGCGGGGCCGCCTTATCCACTTCCCACTATTCCATTGATTCCTGATTTGATTTTTGAAAAAGAATTGCTCCAACCAGACGGCTGGTTTGTGTTAGAACACAACCCCAATCACAGCTTTCAAAATAATCCACACCTATTTGACGTTCGTAATTACGGTACTACTATTTTTAGTTTTTTTTCTTATTAATTTGACTACCTTTGCGCCGCATTGGTTGAGGTAGGAATGATTAATATCTTATTCAATCATTGCTTATTAAAATATTTTAAATGAACAAATTTTTTACTTGGATAGTCGTTTTACTATTTGCCAGTACGACTGCTATCGCTCAAAACGAATCTATGGATACAGTAAGTTATAGCATAGGAGTTTTGGTTGCCCAAAACTTAAAACAACAAGGATTTGAAAACCTTAATTCTGACAAAGTAGCCAAAGCCATCAATGATGTGCTTAATGATAAACCGCTCGATATATCGGCTGACGAATGTGGTATGAATGTAGATAAATACATGAAAGCTCAATCGGCGCGCCAATACGAAACAGCCATTGCCGAAGGTGCAAAATTTTTGGAAGAAAATGGTAAACGTGCCGAAGTGGTTACTTTGCCAAGTGGCTTGCAATACGAAGTAATGACAGCAGGCACGGGCCCTAAACCAAGTGCTACCGACAAAGTGACAACGCATTATCATGGTACATTGATTGATGGTACTGTTTTCGATAGTTCAGTCACTCGTGGTCAACCAGCTAGTTTTCCTGTCAATGGAGTTATTATGGGTTGGCAAGAAGCCCTTCAGTTGATGCCACAAGGCTCAAAATGGAAGTTATTTGTACCCTACAATTTGGCTTATGGTGAGCGAGGTGCAGGTGCTGCTATCAAACCATATTCTACTTTAGTATTTGAAGTAGAGTTGTTGGAGATAAACTAATGTCTATTTATTAGTTTGTGTGTCTAGGAGTTCTCTTAGACACACAAACTAATAAGCATCTCCATTTACATCACCTATCTTTAAGAGTGTAAACTCTATATTACTCACATTCTCACCAATTTCGTTTATCCAAAACGTATTTCCTAAACTAGGATTTTCAGATAAAGTACTAGGATTTCCCTCAAAAATCAACCAATTGCGATTGTCGGGCAATTCTTGTGCAATACTCAAAAGTACTTGTCTCAAGACAATTACGTCAAAAGTACTAATCGTACCATCATTATTGGCATCGGCTGCAATGAGTTGATAAGGTTCGGTAAAATTTTCTATGCCCAAAACGTGTTGTGTAATAAGTACCAAATCAAAAGTAGAGACACCTTGAGTAAGATCATCTGAGGGTTCTGATAATTCAAATTGAATACTTGTATTTTCTTGAATATCAGTAATTTGGAAAGGATTATTAGCAATCGGATTAGCTCCAGTTTCAGACATCATCATTAATTGAGGACTATCAAAAACACTACCATCAGCACCAAATATGGTGCCCGATGTGCTATAATAGTTTATGATCGTTCCTTCTGGTTTTTGCGCTCCAGAATCAGCAATAGCAAGGTCTAGTTGATTGATAGTAGCCTCTTGGCCAGAACCTCTCACATCATAATTTACAGTGCCGTCGGGGGCAATTACAATAAATGTAGGTGTACCCAAAAATTGGCCAAAAGTACCATCTTTGTACGGAGCTATGGCTGGCAAAGCATCACCGTCAGTTCCTGCACCTGGAAAAGATTGATTGTAATCTATTTTATAATCTGCCACATCTTCATTGCTATCAAAACTCTGTGTACTAAGACTGATAAATTCAACATCATAATCACCAGCTCCCCATTCTTGATACAGGGCTTCTGTTTCAGGAGCTATTGCTCGGCATGGTGGGCAAGAAGTAAAGAAAAGTTTGATGACAACCGTTTTACCATTATTAAGTAAGTCGTTGTACAACGAAATTTCCTCATTGTCAGAAGTCGTAATGGTAAAGTCAGGTGCAGTTTGGCAAAAGGAAAGTATAGGCAAGAAAAGTAATAGTTGAAAAATTACATTTTTCATGCTTCAGGGTTTAAGTTCATGGAATTTGTGTTTGGTAAATATCAAGAACAATTTATGCCAATTTTTTGGAAAAACCGAATATGGTAGTCAAATATGCTGTTTTTTTGATTTTTACTCGCAAATAAACTACAAATATAGCCTAACTTGAACAGCAAGTTTCATCGGGTTGCATTAAACGGCAAGTTTTTTGAATACTAAAAGGTACACAAACCCATGATGCTAAGAACTAAGACTAAAATATCAATTATACTACCTGTGCATAATGCTACTAAGACAATTATGCCTTGTTTGGATGCAATTTTAGCACAAATAAATGACCTGCCTCATGCTCAAATAATTGTTGTTGATAATGGAAAAAATGGCAATTTAAAACAGAAATTAGCACATCTTTCGGTTATTGTTCTTGAAAAAACAGCCATGTCAAGTGCAGCTTATGCTCGCAATGAGGGGGCAAAATATCAGTTTGCTGATATTTTAGTCTTTGTAGATAGCGATGTCGTTTTAGAAAAAAATTGTATTCAACGACTTATAGAACCTATCATTAATCAAGATTGTCATGCTACCATCGGCAATTATTCTACCAATGTTGAGCAACTCAATTTTGCTCAAAAATACAAGCAACTTTACATTCACAATGTCTATAAAAGGCAAAAAAAATTATTAAAAAATTATTTTTGGACAGCTATTTCAGCTATTGATGCCAATATTTTTCATTCAGTGGGCGGATTTGATACGTCTTTTCCAGGAGCAAGCGGCGAAGACCATGAATTGGGCATTCGTTTGACTGCCAAAGATTATGTTGTACATCGGATAGACAAGGCCTTTGGCTTACATTTGCATGAATATACAATTCCAAAAATAATTGCCAATGATTTGAAAAAAGGAATTGGCGTTTTGAAAAATGCTTTTGATAAAAAGGTCGCATTGACGGATCATAGTCATGTTTCTAAACTAGATATTTTAGCAGTTTTTGGAGCTTGTTTAGCACCGCTTTTAGTGATAATTTCTATTGTGCTAAATAGTATCGTTTTGGTCGGAATGGCCATTGCTGTTTTGGTACTATGGGCCTTTTGCAAAAGCCCACTTCTACAGCTTTTTAGGCAAAGTCAAGGTCTTGTATTTATGTTTAGAACCTTACCATTGATGCTTGTACTCGAATGGGTACGAGCTATATGTGTAATATATGGTATTGTCGGGAAAGTCTTGTATTCTATTCGACCCACAAACGCCGAGAAAGAAATAGTAACAAAACCTTTTCCTCAAATTCAAGAGCAAAAAGTATTAACTAAATCTGAATAAAAAAAAATTGACCATGAGCAAATTTATCAACAAAATGATAGCTGGCAAAAAGCTATTTACACCTGGCCCACAAAAACCCATCTACTTGCTCAATTTTGTAACCAACAGTTGCAATGCTGCTTGCGACCATTGTTTTTATTGGGAAGAACTCAATACCAAAAAACGCCAAGAATTGACGGTTGAAGAGCATGGCAAAATAGCTCAATCTTTGGGCCCTATGTTTCAAGTAACTTTTACGGGTGGCAGCCCTGAATTGAGAAAAGATTTGCCCGAATTGGCTTATCAATACCACAAATATTGCTCGCCGAGCAATATGACTTTTTGTATGTTGGGCTACAATACGTCAAGAATTTTGGAACAGGCCGAAAAAATGTTGACTGATTGCAAAGGTCAAAAAATTTCAATTGGAATTTCATTAGATGGATTGGGAGAAGAACACGATTTTTATCGCAAGTTGGATGGTCTTTTTGATAGAGTGGTCAATACTGTTGATGCGCTCGATAAGCTCAAACAAAAACATCCAAATTTGAGAATTGATATTGGAATGGTTGTTCATGGACTGAACATTGAACGGGTCGAAGATTCTGCAAAATGGGTACGAAAAAACCTTCCCATAGACAAGCTAAAACCGATTTTGGTAAGAGGTAATCCGTTGAATCCAAGTACTTTAGATGAGCAATGTACCGATATTTATCACAAGATTGTTGATCGAGATGCACAATGGCTTTTATCAAAATCTAAAACTCCAACTTATCTTGATAGAGTAATCCATGCTAAAGAAAATGTATCACGAGAACTCATCAAAAAAATTAGTCAAACCAACGAACATCAAATTACTTGTAGTGGTGGCCGAGAAACAGCAGTAATGTATCCGACAGGAGACATAGCAGGTTGCGAAATGAGAGATGATATTTTAGGCAATGTTCGTGAAAACGATTATGATTTTGGAAAGGTTTGGTTTTCTCAAAAAGGGAATGAATTTAGAGATACCGTAGGGAAAGTAAAACAGTGTACAGGATGTTATCATCATTGTTTTATCAGTCCAGCTATTTTTAGAACACCCAAAATGTGGCCACGTATAGCCAAGTCCATTATGAAAATGAATTAAATCAAAAAAGGCTTTGCAATTTGCAAAGCCTTTTTTGATAGTTTTTTTCTAGCGTCTTCTAAATCCACCTCGTCTTCCGCCGCCGCCCATGCCTGGCATTCCAGGCATACCTTTACCCGTACTCATATTGTGCATCATTTTTCGCATCTGATGAAATTGCTTGATAAAGGCATTGATTTCGTGAATATTTTGACCACAACCTTTGGCTATACGTTTTTTACGACTCATATTCAGGACTTCAGGATTTTCTCGTTCTTGGGGAGTCATGGAGAAGATAATAGATTCAACCTTTGAAAAAGCAGAATCGTCAATATCTACATCCTTGAGCATTTTGCCCATACCAGGTATCATGCCCATCAGACTTTTTATATCACCCATACGACGAATTTGGTTGAGCTGACCCAAAAAGTCATTAAAATCAAACTTATTTTTTTTGATTTTTTTCTCTAGGCGTTTCGCCTCTTTTTCATCAAATTGTTCTTGTGCTTTTTCAACAAAAGAAACAATATCACCCATCCCCAAGATTCGCTGCGCCATACGATCAGGATGGAACACGTCGAGCGTGTCCATCTTTTCGCCCATACTCACAAACTTAATCGGTTTTCCAACCGTATATTTGACCGAAAGGGCAGCACCACCACGCGTATCACCATCGAGTTTGGTCAAAACCACACCATCATAATTGATACGTTCATTAAAGGCTTTGGCTGTATTAACGGCATCTTGTCCCGTCATCGAATCCACTACAAAAAGGGTCTCTGTTGGGTTGATACCATCTTTAATGTCTTGGATTTCTTGCATCATTTCCTCGTCAAC
>JAHDEQ010000065.1:4133-7518 GCA_020628755.1 Saprospiraceae bacterium | reverse complement strand
CCAGGATTGGCTTTGATGTTGATCCCAACGGCTTGCCCACCCATGAGTTCGATCATTTCGTCCATGACGATTTTGACCATCAACTCACCAGGTTTTACGGCGTTGAGGACATTGCTTGTACCCAGAGCTTCCTCTTTTATCTTATCTGTAAATTCTTTGGCAATTTTATAGTTGACATCGGCTGCCACCAATGCACGACGTATTTCCTTTACAGATTGAGCAATGTTGATTTCGGTCAACTTTCCTTCACCTTTGAGGTTTTTAAACGCTCCTTCTAATCTGTCTTGTAAGTTTTCAAACATTTTATTACAATTCTATGAACAGGCTAATTAGCCTGTGATACATTTAAGAAGACAAAAATATAAATTATTCTATAAAATCTCCCATATTTTTAAACAAACGAGCAAAGACTCCAGTTGAATCACTTGCAAAATAGGCATCTTTATTTTGATTGGAATGAATAATAAAGGGTTTTGCTAAAGATTCATCACGATAACAAGTGATGATTTCTGGCTCGATTTGATTGTTGGCGGTGATTTTTAACTGTTTGAAAGCCAAGTCTTTGGATTTCAGTTCATCAAAATTGTTGATAAACTCACTTCCCATTATAGAAGAAAGTGTACTGATAAATTGTGTCGTTTTGGTCGAGTCAGCGGGTGTGTCGCCTAGCGACCACCCTGAACCATTTCGACTCAAATTAAAACTATTTTCAGGTGTTTCATTTTCAAATTGGATAGAAGTAACATCGTCTTTGTTAATTTTGAGAATTTGTTTATTGCGAAAAGCATCAAAGTTTTGCGCCAAATTCATAGATGCCATTCCATCTATGGCATAGACTTCATTTTCATTATTGAGTCGAATATAAGAAGTCGCCGTTCGGGCTTGTTGATTAAAATTGAATCGTCCTAACAAAAAATCTTCTTTGAGTTTTCCTTTTTCAAAAACTTGGATGCGACTGCCTTTTCCATCTTCTACTTCGTAGTCTTTCCACTTCTCAGGATTTTTGGCCACAATACGTTTAGCTTTGATTTGATTGAGATTATTGAGCATATTTTTTACTGCAAGTGCTTGAGCCTTGGTCGTGAAATTACCTTTGGTAATCAACCACTGGTCGCCTTCTTTTTGGAGTTTTACCGTTTCATAATTGTCGGCCTTTGTATTTAGTACCAATGAGTTGACGGCAGCCGTGTCAACCTGTATCAAGTCCGCATCAAAACTTCGGTCTTTTGTTCCTGAAAAAACTTTGGAAAGTCCATAAATTCCCAATAGGAGGAGGAGTATAAGGAGTAAAAATTTGTTGTTCATTGTTAATTTTTTCGTTGAAAAAATTGTGCTCACGTGTTCGAGTATTCACGTGTTCATGTTAACTAGAGGATTTTAAAACGTGAACACATGAATACTTGAACACGTGAGTACGCGCTAAAAGTCCTATACATATCTTTCCGACATTCGTTTCATACGTACAGAGCGTTGACGTTGAAAACGGAAAAGGGCATACAATAAAATTAATAAAATCGGTAAACCAAAATTGACGTATTTGAGCATGGCACGTGTACCATCTTCAAGGTCATCTATAGGACGAGAATTGACACCTTTGGTACGCAATTCTATCAAGCCTGTATCATCAGAAAGCCAATCAATACTATTGACCAAGAGGTTGATATTATCAGGATTCATACCTCCGCCCATATTGGTAACTGCAAAATCTCCATCGGCTACCACAACTAGCGTTGATGGTGTTTCGCCAACCAAATTGCCTTGTACAATTCCTCCTAAATGGATGTCTGATAATGGAAAATCACGATTTGTCCATTGTTTGTTGCCAACTTGAAATTGCGTTGGGGGCTGCAAGATACCTGCTCTTTGCGAAGTGGTTAATAGTGGCGTAAAGGAGTTAGGATCGTTTCCAACATAGCGAAGAGGACTGGCAAATGGCAAAGCGATTTGTTCAATACCTTTTGTAATGGGATGTTCTGGGAAATTTTTTACCATCGGAAAATAAGGGAATTGGACTTGTGTATTGAATGTAAATAGTCCATTGTTTTGCTGTACGGTGATGGGAGCTGCGCTGGCATCGGTCACAAAACTTGCTTCGATTTCAATACCTTTTTGGCGCAGCCAATTTTCAAAACCTGTTACTTTAGCATTGCCCATTTGGGTTTGAAAATCGCCTTCAACCGCATTGAGTGCCAAAAATATTTTGCCTCCTTGACCGAGGTAGTTATCGAGTTTTTGTAGGTGACTAGGCGGAATGGAATCTTGTGGGTTGATAATTGCAATGGCGCGAAAGCGACTTGCAATTTCGGGTTCGGTATTCAAATCCACATTTTCAACATTATATAAAATACTTAATGACTGATAAATTTGTTGAATATCGGATAAGGCAGGTTCGCCATGACCTTGTACGAGTCCAACCGCAGGTTTGTCGCTTACAGAAAGTTTTTTGATGCCTGTAGAAAGCGAGTACTCCATCGCAGAACCTGGCAAGATGAGAGGAATCACATCTTGCTGCTCGCCCAATTTTATAACTGCCCCCAAATAAGCCTTGATTTGTTTGGCTTGGTCTTTTGCACGAACATTGATAATACGTGGCTGAATGCCCATTTGCATAACCTCCATTTCTTTTTGTTGGTCTTCGTTAGGGTTGATAAATTCATAGTCCACCATACCTTTAGAAAGGGTCGAATATTCGACTAGCATTTCACGAAATTCTTCTTTAACACTAGCAATTTGAGCAGGTAAATCGTCCGAAAAATAAGCGGTAACGGTTACAGGATCGTCTAAGTTTTTGAGAATATCTTTGGTCGCTTTACTTAAAGTATAGCGGTTGTCTTCGGTCAAGTCAACCCGAAAGAAAAACTGTTTGGCCAAGATATTTAGGATGATTAAAATGGCCGCTATTAAAACTATCGAAGTGTATTTTTTCATTGTAGTATAATTTTGCTACAACCTAAAGGTTGTGCCACTAATTTCGATTAGAAATACTTAATTCGGCCATTGCCAATCCTAAGAAAATTAAAGAACCAAAATAGATGAGATCTTTGGAGTCTATCAAACCTCGTTTGATGGAATCAAAGTGACTTTGGAGACTAAGGGTTTGAAAAATATCGCCCATCCAACCTGTCATATTGCCAGCTATCATTCCGAATAAGAAATGAAAGAAAATTCCAATCATCAAGGCTAATAAAAAGGCAACTATTTGATTGTTGGTAATGCTACTGGCAAACAGACCAATACTAATATAACAGGCACTCACCAAAAGCAATCCCAAGTAGCCACAAATGGTGGCTCCGTGATCAATGTTTCCGATATTGGCAATCGTAACATAGTAGGGGAGTGTAAATAAGAGTGCAATACAAACCAATAGAAAACAAGCCAAGAATTT
>JAHDEQ010000065.1:0-4033 GCA_020628755.1 Saprospiraceae bacterium | reverse complement strand
AGGGGAGTGTAAATAAGAGTGCAATACAAACCAATAGAAAACAAGCCAAGAATTTTCCGAAAACGACTTGTCTATCAGTAACCGATTTAGTAAGTAATAACTCAATCGTTCCTGTCTTTTTTTCCTCGGCCAATTGGCGCATGGTGAGTGCAGGAATAAAGAAAAATAATGTCCAAAATGCTACATTAAAAAAAACTTGTAAGCTGGCTTGCTTTGTGAAAAACACGTCTGCATTGCTGTTCATCCAAGTAAAAAAGCCATTAAAGCCCAAAAAGGCGACTAATAAAATATAGGCAACCATAGAGTCAAAATAGGCAGCTAATTCTCGTTTTGCTATTACCCAAATAGGATTCATAATCAATATGTGTTTGGGTGTCTAGGTGTCTAGGTGTTTGCGCTCATAGACACACAAACACTTAGACACCTAAACACGTCTTAATTTACAGTCAAATCTCTAAAAATATCTTCTAATTTAGTTTCGAGTGGAGTGAGTTCGGTCAAGACCCAATTGCGTTGGGTACAAAGACGGAAAATTTCACGGTTGGAACTCATTTCGGGGCGACTTTGGACTTCAAAGATTCCGTTTTGTTCTCCGAAGTCAACCAAAGACACGGTTTCTAAATCTCGTAGTGCTTCAAAGACGGTGTTGGCTTCGCCCTCTTCGATTTTAACACGGAGAACTTGCTGACCTTGGGCTTGTTTGCGTAAGGTTTGTGCTGTACCGTCTGCCACAATTTTGCCTCGATTGATAATGAGGATTCGGTCGCAAGTAGCTTCTACTTCGGGTAGAATATGCGTGCTCAGAATAACCGTTTTTTCTTTACCCAACTCTTTGATAAGCTCTCGGATTTCGACAATTTGATTGGGGTCGAGTCCTGTGGTTGGCTCATCGAGAATCAAGATTTCGGGGTCGTGAATCATGGCTTGCGCCAAGCCGACACGTTGGCGATAACCTTTGGATAGTTCACCAATTTTTTTGTGTTTTTCGACATCCAAACCACACAAACGAATCATTTCTTTGACCCGATTGGGAATACTTGATTTGGGCATAGATTGTAGTTGACCACAAAAGGTCAGGTAGTCCATAACGGGCATTTCCAAATAAAGCGGATTGTGTTCGGGGAGATAACCAATATGTTGTTTTTGAACACCACTTTTGACTGATTTTCCACCGATATGTATATCGCCCTCGTCAATGTTGATGTAATTGGTAATCATTTTCATGGTGGTGGTTTTGCCAGCACCATTAGGGCCAAGGAAGCCTAAGATTTCTCCTGTTTTTACTTCAAAAGAGATGTTGTCCACAGCTTTTTGAACGCCATAACTTTTGCTTAAATTCTCAATAGTTATATCCATGTGTTATGAATGATTTTGCTGCCGCAAAAATAGAATTTTTTGATTTTTTTGCAAAATTGGAATTTTGAATTTTAAGAAATTCCTCAGTTTTAAGAAATTATTGTTTCTAAACATACATAGAACATCGCTTGAAAATGTCAGATCTATCTATTGGCTGACATTAAATAGCAAAAGGGTATCAATGTTTTTCTTTAATTTCGCACTAGAAAAATAACAAAGCAAAATGCAAAAATTAACTTTAATAGTATTAGCCCTTCTTTGGGTTACGACCTTTCAAGCTCAAATCATTTTTGAAGAAAATTTTGAATCCAATACACTTCCTAGCGACTGGACTCAAATGACCAATGCCTCCGACGGTGGTTGGTTGTTGGGTTCGGGACCTTCATTGAGTAGTTCTTATTTTGAGATAGAGGACAACGGCGGCCAAATTATGGCTACCAATGATGATGGGTGCAATTGCGACAAAAGCGAGGATTATCTTATTTTGCCTGCACAAGACTTTTCGGATACGCAATTTCCAATATTTGAATGCCAGCTTTTTTATAATGGCAATGATTATGCAGGTGATTCGGAGGAGGCTTTTATAGAAGTTTCTACAGATGGTGGGGATAATTGGGTGGTTGTTGAAGAAATTCCAGGCAATCCAGGTTGGCGTTCTTATGCCGCAGACCTGAGTGCTTATGCGGGCATGAATAACGTGCTAGTCGCTATTCATTATGATGATAATGGCGGTTGGTTATACGGAATAGCCATTGATGATGTAGTCATCAAAGAGCCTTTGGCTTTTGATGTGGAGTTGACCTCAGTTGATTTAAAATCCTTTGGTGAAACAACCGATGCATTTCCTATCAAAGGAAATTTAGTCAATAAAGGAAGCAATACCATTAATTCTTTTGATTTGTCTTATCGTATAGATGGAGCGATGCCAATTATTTATAATGTAGAAAATGTGGCCATTGAATCCTTTGAATCTTACGAATTTTTACATAATCAAGATTGGATTCCTACTGAAGCTGGAACTTACGCTATTGATATTGCGATTAGCAATATCAATGGGCAAATGGACGGCGACGAGAGCAATAATTCACTTTCTTTTTCAATAGATATTTTTGATAAAGTCGTTGCTCCTAATATTATTGATGATTATATTGATTTTTTACCTGTAGTACAAGAAGTCGCATCTTCGACTGAAGGTTTGGACAAGCCAACAGATTTGGATTTTTTCCCAATATTGGGCAAAAATGAATTGTGGGTTATCAATGAACGTACTGAGGATGAAGGCGGAAGTACAGTGACTTTTTATGAGGTGGGAACCGACGGGCAAGAGGCCTTGGAACGTATAGATGGAAATGCTTGGCATTTTATGTCTTTGCCTACAGGAATTGCATTTTCTGAAACTGAGTTTTTTGCTACCTCTCCTGGTGTTTTAGATGCGAATCATAGTGGCGGGGATTTTACAGGGCCTACACTTTGGACAAGTGATGCCGAAATTTATGCACGTCCGTCGGGAGGCAATGGAAGTCACATGGATATGTTGCATGGTAGCCCTCGCTCGATGGGGATTGCACATGAAGTGGATAATGTATATTGGGTTTATGATGGTCATAATGATCACCCTGTTCGATATGATTTTGTAGAAGATCATGGCCCAGGTGCTGCCGACCACTCCGATGGTCGTATTCGCCGCTATACCGAAATTGAATTGAAAAGAGAGGGAGCGATTCCAAGTCACTTGATATTGGATAAACCGACGGGCTGGTTGTATATGAATGATGTTGGAAATGATAGAGTTTTGCGTCTCAATATCAATTCAGGAAGTGTTGCCCAAACCTTATTTGAGACCAACGAACCCCTTGCCGAACATTCAGAAATGGGTGGAGTTGAATGGGAAGTTATCATTGAGTCGGGACTTGAACAACCTTGTGGTATTGAGTTGATAGAAAATCGTTTGTTGGTCGGGGATTATGCGACTGGCGATATTGTTATCTATGATATAGACAACAATTTTGAAGAATTGGGTCGAATTGAAACAGGTAGCGAAGGTCTGACAGGACTCAAAGTTGGCCCAGATGGACGTATTTGGTTTACCAATCGTTTATTGAATCAACTAAGTGTTATTTCTGTAGATGATGCAGTCCATACGGATAAGTTCTCTAATGCAGTAGGTGTTTCGGTGAGTCCCAATCCAACCTCTGAAAATATACAAGTTCGTTTTGAACAGCCTTTTGATGGTACGATAGAGTTGCTTCAATTGGATGGTAAGTCACTACAAAGATATGCTGTAAATGGACAGGCTTTTTCTACTTCTTTGAATAAATTTGATGCAGGTTTATACCTTTTACGTTTTGCAAATCAGGAAGGGAGTTTTACGAAGAAAATTAGTTTGATAAAATAGTATTAAAACTAAGTTCCTCACAGTTTGGAAACTGTGAAAAACGAATGATTCGTCGCAGTTTCCAAACTGCGATGCCATATGCTTTATTTTTCTTTTGAGCGTATTCTATCGCAGATGCAATCTGCGACAAGCCTTAGAATGGGAATTGTGATGAAGGATAGGATTAAAGAATAAAAGGAATAAGCCATTTTGTAAAGGCAATAAGAATCAAAATAGAGATAATATTCAATAGTATTCCTGCTTTTGCCATTTCGTGTACTTTGATGTGACCACTTGCAAAAA
>JAHDEQ010000320.1 GCA_020628755.1 Saprospiraceae bacterium | reverse complement strand
TAAGGATTAATTGTTTACAAGCTCTCCAAACAAATCATAATCTTGGGCATCCGTAATTTTCACTAGAGCAAAATCTCCAATGCGAACATAATTGTTTTTGGCATTTACCAAAACCTCGTTGTCCACCTCGGGCGAATCGCCCTCGGTACGTCCCACAAAATATTCGCCTTCTTTTCGGTCAAATAATACGTTCAGTGTTTGACCAATTTTTGCTTGATTTTTGGCAAAAGAGATTTCTTGCTGGATTTCCATAATGCGATTGGCTCGTTCGGCTTTCGTTTCCGCAGCAACATCATCCTCAAAATCATAAGCAATCGTATTTTCTTCGTGTGAATATTGAAAAACGCCCACTCGCTCAAAGTGCATATCCGCCACAAAATCACATAATTCTTGAAATTCCGCTTCTGTTTCGCCAGGATGCCCAACCAAAAGCGTTGTTCGGATGGTAATATTTGGAACTTTTTGGCGTGCATAAGCAATCAAATCTCTGGTTTCTTGCTGTGTAATTTGACGGCGCATGCGCTCCAAAACCGTATCTGATGCGTGCTGCAAAGGAATGTCTAAATAATTGCAAATTTCTTTTCGTTCGGCCATCACAGCAAAAATATCCAAAGGAAACTTGGAAGGATAGGCATAATGCAAACGAATCCACTCGATGCCTTCTACATCTGCAAGTGCATGAAGCAGACGGGGCAATTCTCGTTTTTTATAAATATCCAAACCATAATAGGTCAGTTCTTGTGCAATCAACATGAGTTCTTTGACTCCCATACGAGCCAAATTTTGTGCTTCCTTTACCAATTCTTCAATCGGACGAGAAATGTGTTTGCCTCGCATCAAAGGAATGGCACAAAACGAGCAAGTTCGATTGCAGCCTTCCGAAATTTTAAGATAGGCAAAATGTTGAGGCGTGGTCGTGATGCGCTCGCCGATAAGCTCATGCTTATAATCGGCGTTGAGTTTGGCCAATAGTCCAGGGAGTTCTAGCGTTCCAAAATAAGCATCTACTTCTGGAATTTCTTCTTCGAGTTGGTCTTTATAACGTTGTGACAAACAGCCCGTTACATACAATTTTTCTATACCACCATCTTTTTTGACTTCGGCATATTCCAAAATAGTATTGACCGATTCTTCCTTGGCCAAATCTATAAAACCGCAGGTATTGACGATGACAATATTGGCATCCTCGTCGTTGCTATCATGCACCACATCATAATCATTTCCCTTGAGTTGAGTAATGATATTTTCAGAATCCACTAAGTTTTTGGAGCAACCGAGTGTGATAACATTTACCTTATCTTGCTTGAGCGTCTTGGTCTTCACGATACTAAATTTTCGCAAAGATACTAGAATCATCTAAACTTAGTCTCAATACTATTTGTTATTTTTAGACTTTTCGGGAGTAAAGAGGACGCAGTATAGACTAAAATGAAAAAATAGTTTAAATTTAAAATTGATCGTAGCAGCGACTTTAGTCGCTGAATATCTAGTATGGCAAGCCTCTACGTTTTTTAAACTAACTTTTGTTTACTATAACAGATATATAATGGAAGCAACACAGCTACAAACCAAACCAATCGTTGATGTTCAAAAGATACCTTTTGAACAAGTCGCTCAATTCTCGGAAAGAGACAAGGCTTATGTTAATACAAATGCTGCTCTAAGGCCATTTTACAAATATGATGTTTCCATTGAAGCCTTTCAAGAAATTATAGCGACCAAATCGAAAGAAGGTATAAACCGAAGACTTTTGGTTGATGTTTTGAAAAAACAATATGCCAATTTGCCCCCGCACCCACTTGTTGCCCAACAAGTAGAATCCCTTCTTAGTGACAACACTTTTACCGTTATAACGGCACACCAACCCAGCCTTTTTACGGGGCCACTCTATTATATCTATAAGATTATTTCGACGCTCAATTTGGCCAAACAGCTCAAAACGACTTATCCCAATTATCATTTTGTACCCGTTTTTATAACAGGTGGAGAAGACCATGATTTTGAAGAAATGAATCATGTCCAATTATTTGGAAAGCAGCTTCTTTGGGAAAATGAGGAGAAAGGCTCAGTCGGAATGATGCAAACCGATTCTTTACAATCGGTTTTGGAGGAAGCTAAAACCATTTTAGGAAATTCTGAAAATGCACAAGAAATTTATCAGCTTTTGCTAAAAACGCATACGCAATATCAAAGCTACAGCGAAGCTGCGATTGCTTTTGCGCATGAGTTGTTTAAAGAAGATGGTTTGGTGATTTTAAATATGAATCAAGGCGATTTGAAACGAGCATTTATTCCTATCCTTTGGCAGGAATTGACCGAGCAAGTATCGCAACCAAAAATTCAAGCTACGCAAGCTGCTATTGAAAAACAAGGTTTTAAAGCACAAGCCTTTCCGAGAAAAATCAATCTGTTTTATCTTAAAAATAACTTGCGAGAACGCATCGTTTGGGAAAATGGACGGTTTGAAATTTTAAATACAGATCTTCATTTTTCTAAGGATGACATGAAGCAAGAATTCGAAAATCATCCTGAACGATTTAGCCCCAATGTCAATTTGCGGCCTTTGTATCAGGAATTTATTTTGCCCAATTTGGCTTATATTGGAGGTGGCGGAGAGTTGGCCTATTGGATGGAACGCCAAAGTCAGTTTGAGTATTTTGGAGTTAATTTTCCGATGTTGATTCGTCGAAATTCAGTTTTGTGGATTGATAAATCGGCTCAAAAACGCTTTGCAAAATTGGGTTTGAGTTTAAAAGATTTATTATTTGAAGAGCATCAAATCATTAAAAAATATTTGACACAAAATAGTGATTCGAGTCTTTCTTTGGAAGAAGAAAAACATGAAATCCAACGCATTTTTGAGCAAATTGCTCAAAAAGCAGCCGTTATTGATCCGAGCTTAAAAAATAAAGTTTTAGCTCAACAAGCCAAGCAACAAAAAGTCATTGAGCAACTCGAAGGACGCTTAGTTCGTGCCGAAAAACAAAAGCACGAAACAACGCTCAATCAAATCAAAGCACTCAAAGAAAAACTATTTCCCAATAATAGTTTGCAAGAACGAGTAGATAATTTTATACCTTTTTTCCTCCAACATGGTTGGGCGTATTTTGAAGTTTTAAAAGAACATTTGCATCCATTAGAAAAAGGATTAGTGGTGATAGAAGAAA
>JAHDEQ010000064.1:15688-19843 GCA_020628755.1 Saprospiraceae bacterium | reverse complement strand
CCAGGTTCGCTTTGGATTATCATCAACAATGGCAATCCTAGCTTTACCGTAGAATGGTCTGGCCCAGAGTCAGGTTCAGCTACGACAGGTGTAACCTATGATATTCCAGACCTCCCAGCAGGTACATACACCGTTACCATTACCGATGCCAACGGATGTAGTGTTACACAAACACTTGTTATCGAAAACAACGCAAGTTCATTAGCCGTCAATGCAAGTCCTACCAATGCTTCTTGTGGAGTAGGAGGAGCAATTTGGTTATCCATGAGTGGTGGTGCTGCACCTTACAATATTGATTGGAACGGAGCAAGTATAGGCAATGCAACTTCAAACGATGCGACCTACAATATTGATAATTTGAGTGCTGGTACTTACAACATCACCGTAACAGATAATAACAATTGTGCAGTTACCGAAACCGTTACTGTAGGAAGCGGAGGTAGTGGATTGACCATTGGTGCTAATCCAACCAACAGCACTTGCGGAGTACCTGGTTCTATTTGGGTAACGATAAGTGGAGGTAGTGCTACATATACAGTAGAGTGGTCAGGTACTTCTTCAGGAACAGCCACAACAGACAATGCTGCTTATGATATTTCTGGCCTTTCAATGGGCGATTATACGATTACTGTTACCGATGCAACAGGTTGTAGCGGTACACAATCCGTAACGATTCAAGGTTCACCAGCATTAGATGCTACATTCTCTCCACACAATGGTTCTTGCAATGGTAGTGATGGAGAAATCACAGTAGTAGTCAATAATGGTTCTCCAAATTACAACGTTTACTGGAATGGACCAGTTAGCAATAGTGCTATCCTTACAGGCAATACGATTACGATTGATAACCTTCCAAGTGGTAGCTATACAGTATCTGTCGAAGATGCTAACGGATGTAGCTATGCAGAAACCATCGCAATTAGCAATGCTGGAGGTGCGCCTACAGCGAGCTTTACATCTACTACTGATATTTTAACACTTACAACCAATAATACATCTTCTTCAGGATTATACTTCTGGGACTTTGGCGAAGGCACTGCTTCTTCTAATGATGCCGATCCTGTTTATCAATTCTGCGATGCAGGAACATACAATGTTTGTTTGACCGTAACTAACTCTTGTGGTACAGATACACATTGCGAAATGGTAACAGTTAGTATTCCTGACAATGTATGTACAATTGATGTTGGAGAAGAAAATGCTTCACCAAACTCAACCATTTACTTACCCGTAATGGCTCAAAACTGCAACCCAATTGCTTCTTTAGCAGGTTCTTTACAGGTAACTGACCCATCGGTGGCAACAATTGTTGGCTTGAGTCCAGGTATCATTGCACCTCCTTATAATAGTGCCGACCAAACCTTTAATTATTTTGACAATAACGGCCAAGGAGTTCCAGTAAATGATGGTGATGTTTTATTCCATATCGTAGTACAAGTAGGAAATGGAGTACAAGGAACATCAACGAATGTATTGATTACAAACAGTCCATTGATGGTAGAGTTGGGTACAGTAGTTGGTGGTACGGTCACTACCGAATCGGTAGTAACCCTCAAAGGTTCAGTCACTATCGAAAACTCAGCCAATGTAGGCGGTAATGTTTACACCTATTGGGCAGAAGGAGTACAAGATGTAGAAGTCAAATTCTCTGATGGAGACAATTCAGTTGTCGAAATGACAGACGAAAACGGAGAGTATATGCATCCCAATGTTCCTCTAAATAATATGTACACCATTGAGCCAAACAAAGATGGCAACGATCCAAATGGTTTATCAACATTTGCACTATTTGTAGGACAGCGTTTTATCTTAGGTATGGACCCACTCGAAATCACATCGCCTTACCAAGTTATTGCAGGTGATGCCAACTGTAGCGGTTCATTTACAACACTTGATTTGTTCTTGATACAACAAATCATCATTGGTACAAATAACGAATTTAATACTTGTCCTTCATGGGTATTTGTCAAAGATGGCAATACAATGCCAAACGACTTCAATGCTTACAATGTCTTCCCTTACGAAGACAGCGAAACCATGATGATTACCAACGATACCTTAGTTGATTTTGTTGGAGTCAAAGTTGGTGATATTTTAGGACACGCCAACCCACACAACTTTGGTGGATATGCCGACGAACGTATTGATGACGAATTGACACTTCAAGTAGCCAAGCAAAGTTACGCCGCAGGCGAAACGGTAGAATTGGTGTTCAGAAGTCCAAATTTCTCTGACATCGTTAGCTACCAAACAGGATTGAAATTCGATAATTCAGTATTACAATTTGAAAGCTACGAAGACCCAAGCAATCCAAGTCTTTCTTCTACAGCAATCGGTACAGCCGATGCAGTCAAAGGTGACTTGCGTGTAAGTTGGTTTAGCACCAATGGTAGCAGCGTAAACATTGCCGAAAACGAGCAATTGTTTACACTACGATTTACAGCTTTGGACGACATTCATAGCCTCGAAGATTATCTCGAAGTAAGCTCAGAAAATATTTACTCTGAAGCACACAACGGTAGTCTCGAAAGAATGGAAATCGTATTAGAATTTGTACAAGAATCAACCACAACATCTATCGAAACAGTTATCGAAAGAGACGGTTACAACTTGCTCCAAAATTCACCAAATCCATTTAGCGAAGAAACGGCAATTACGTTTGAATTGCCTCAAGCTATGGCTGCTCAAATTACAATTCACAACCATTTAGGTCAACTTGTAAAAGTTATCGAAGGCGATTACCCACAAGGCAACACGACGCTCACAATTGCACAAGAAAATTTAGGACGAGGTGTATTTTACTATACCCTAAAAACTAAAGATTACAGTGCTACCCGTAGCATGATAGCTATAAAGTAAAAATTGAATATCCGAGTATTTCCATAAGGAAATACTCGGATTCTTTCCCAAACACCATAGCAATCCAAGTAAAAAATAAACGTGAACACGTAGATACATAAACACCTGCCTGCGCAGGCAGGCGTGAACACGTCAATAACATCAACAACATGTATAGTAACATTCCTTTTCATTTGAAAAAATGGAGCGTATGGAGTTTACTTCTAATTTTATTTCTAGTAAACTCGGTGAGCAATCTTTTTGCTCAAAACCTCCACTTCTCCATACCACATCAAACCGTTCAGCAAGGCGATTCGGTTGATGTCAAAATCTCGGCATCCAATTTTTTAGATATTGTTAGTATTCAATTTTCTCTAAATTGGAACCCTTCTATTATTGAATTTCAAAATTCCAACGAAATGGATTTAGATTTTGTAGCGGTCGGACAAACCGATGCTACAAATGGAAATCTACGTATTTCTTGGTTCGATGTAGATGGCATTGGCGAAACGATGGACGATGGCAAAGCCATCATCAACTTGAAATTTTTGGCCATTGGACAAGAAGGTGATTTTAGCGATTTGTTAATCACAGACAATCCCCTCGAAATACAAGTATTTCAAGATACAGGCGTTGACACTGTTTTTCAACCCATTACTTTAGAAATTGAAAATGGCTCTGTTCAAATTCAAGCTCCTGATGCAGGGCAAGTCAGTTTAGTAGCCGATATTTCTAATATTACCTGCAATGGCGAAACCGATGGACAAATTGATGTCTTATTGCTTGGCCAAGGTAATTATACCTTCGCTTGGCAAGGCCCTGAGGGTTTTTTGGCTACCGAGCCTGACATTCAAGACTTGGCAGGAGGAGATTATAACTTAGAAGTTTTGGACGAAGAAGGGACAGTCGTCTTAGATACTTTTTTTACCATAGTCCAACCCTTACAAGCACTCACGATTGATGAAATACAAACTGATACTACGGATTGTAACAAACCCAATGGCACTGCCAATGTGCAAGTATCTGGAGGGACAGCTCCTTATACTTACGATATTGGTTTTGGAGCTACAGGACAAAATATCATGGCTGGCCTTGCCGCAGGCAATTACGATTTGACTATAAGCGATGCCAATAATTGTGCTTTGACAACTTCGTTTACAGTAGCGTCACCTTCGGACTTTTCAATAGACTTAGGAGATAATATTGCCGTTTGTGAGGGCGAAACCGCTTTTGTAGAAGCCCCTAATGCAAGTCAATACGAATGGTCAACAGGAGAGAATACTGCAGCGATAGCTGTGAGTGAACCTGGAACTTACT
>JAHDEQ010000064.1:8171-15588 GCA_020628755.1 Saprospiraceae bacterium | reverse complement strand
TCCTTTAAATGACTATAATATTCCCAACCCCACAACCACTCCCGAAGATAGTACGACCTATTCCATTATGATTATTGATGCGAATGGCTGTACCACCTTTGATGATGTGGTGGTACAAGTTGGGGCTAATCCAACCCAATTTGTCAAACGAGTCAATCTAATCACACCCAATGGCGATGGTCAAAACGACCAACTTTACTTTGGAGATATTGGAAAATTTGGACCTAATACATTGCGAGTATTCAACCGTTGGGGAAGTATTGTTTACGAGCGAGTCAATTATCAAAAAGACAACAATCGTTTTGATGGAACTTACAAAGGAAAAGAATTGCCAGCAGGCACTTATTACTATGTATTGGCCTTCCGAAACGGAGAAGAAATCAAACAGACATTAGCTATTGTCCGAGAATAGACTTTCCTAAACTTGCGGCCTAGCTTTTCAAAGTTAGGTTTAGGTACGGGGAGAAAATAAATTTACATTCCTTGCAATTAGTGCATATTATAAGTCATTGATAAATGACGTTAATAAAGCTAATTGCAAGGAAACAAGAGTGTAAATTTATTTCGACCCAATTACTTAGTTTAGTAAAGTTGATCTCTATTGAAAACTAATTTTTAATACGACTATTATGTTGATGTTTACTATATGAACACTGGTTCGCCTTAGGGCGAACTGGTTTTAGTAAGCTCCAAAGCCGTATTTTCAAAACATGAACACGTGAACACGTTGATACGTGAGCACGTCCTAAGACATCAACAACATGAAAAAAATAATACTTCTATTTTTAGCCATTCTTCCTTTTTGTGCTTTTGCACAACAATTGCCCGATGTAGCACAAATGAGTGCGACCAATTTTATGTGGAATCCAGCCATGACAGCACCAATGGAATATTGGGAAGCGGCCGCTTTTCATCGCCAACAATGGTCGGGTTTTGAAGATGCACCTCGCACAACAGGTGTGAGTTATCAGCATCCGCTACTTGACAAAAATATGAGTTTGGGCGTATTTATACAACACGACCAAGTACATCCGCTACACTCCAATGCCATCTCGTTTACTTATGCCTACAAATTGCGTTTTGCACGGGAACATCAATTGTCCATAGGAGCTTTAGGTTCAATTTCGGAGTACCATATCAATGTAGATGATATTGTAACGTTTGACGATAACGACCTTTTGCTATTAGGCGACGAAACCACCAAAATGATTCCCAATGCAGGTTTTGGATTGTATTACCAATCGTATGCAGGTAGCGATTTTGAGAAAACTTATTATTATGCAGGTATAGGAAGCAATCAACTTTTTGGAAGCAATTTGCTTTTCCAAAATAGCGAAATACCTGCCAATTTTAAACGAGCATTGCACGGTAATGCTCATTTTGGAGCACGCTTTATCAAAGACAAATTAGCCATTGAACCTTCGGTTTGGCTAAACTATGCGCACACAGGCGTACTCACTTCTAACTTTAAATTACAAGCAGAGTACTACGAAGGTGGCTGGGCAGGGCTTAGTTTTGCCTCAAGTGGTATTGCTGCTTTTCAAGCAGGTGTGATTTTAAAAGGAGGTTTACTCAAAGACGGCCTCATGCGTATAGGCATGATGGCTTCCTATAATATGGGCACATTGGGTGCTTATCAAGGCCTTGGCTATGAATTTTATGTAGCTTATCGCTTCGACCAAGAATAATAATTTCGATATTCAAAAGAATTTTTACAATTTTTTAGTTCAACACGAAAACACGCACACCATGAACAATCCAGCTAGTACCGATTGGGTAAATAGCTGGTTTTTTTATTTATAATATCCAATCTCATCGTGGCGCATACCTGCCTCCATCGTGAGGCTTCTGTTTGCGTAGTAACTTTTTTCATTGAAATTTGAAGCCTTTTCAGAATTAGGAACAAAGAGAAATCCACCTTTTTTACAAAATACTATATTTTGAGGCCACGCTTTATTAAATTTGAGGACAAACTCGACGTTTGTCACAGTTTGCAACTGTGATACAATATGCTTGTCTTTTTCTTGTAAAGTCAAAAAACACAAATTGATATGAATTTTAAAAATCTATTATTTATTCTTTCTATCTCTATATTAGGAATGAGTTCTTGTGCCAACACCAAAATGGCAAAGTACATGGAAGCCCATAACACGGCCTTCCAAAACGCTATAAGTGGCAATCTTTCGCAAGAAGAAAAGTTAGATGTAGTAGCCAATTCATTAGTCACGGCGCTCGAAGAAGCCATGACTTATGGGACTATCCGAAAATCGGTAAGACACATTGACCAATTTTCTAAAAAGAATGAAAAATCGCTCAATATCTTATTGAAAGATTTAAGCGGTTGGACAAACAATATGTCTCCTGCTGAAAAAATCATGATGGTTCCCAAAATAGCAGGAAAATCCTACACCAAACGACTAATTGACGTAGTACCCAAATTTGAAAAAAAGGTAAAACGTCGAATTACCACATTCAAAATTGCGTCTAAGATCGTAGGCTTAGTCAAGCCCAATTTATTTTAGAAACTTAACAACCCACCTAAACCATACATTTATGAGCAAACTAACCATCAAAAGTGGAAAAGGAAAACTAACCCTTCGAAAAAGTAAAAGTCTTGTAGGCTTAAAGTCAAGCAAATCCAAAAAGAAGGATTTAGAAAAAGAAAACCTCATCAAAGAGAAGGTACTACCTCATTTGGGAGGCTTTGAAGTCGTAAAACTCAATAAAAAAGGGACTTCTTTGGACGAAAAACTTGATGAAGTCCGAAAATTAGACGAAGTAGAATTGGGGACGCACGTTTACTATGCCGAAGGCAGTAAACGTCCGCTTGTTCCAACAGGCGAAATCTTTATTGTTTTTCACGAAAATACCAATGAAGAAGAACAAAAAATAGTCCTTGACGAGTACAAACTGGAACTCGTCGAACGTCGAGAGCCGAACCGTATCATTGCCAAAGTTACGGCTCAGTCTTCCAATCCTATCAAGGTAGCCAATGCGCTCGAAAATTTTGCACTCGTCAAAATGGCAGAACCTGATTTAGATACCTTGCTGGACGAATATCCTTTTATTTCACCACACGATGAATTACTAAATCATCAATGGCATTTACAAAATGATGGTTTTGTGATTGATGCTCCACGCTCTCTCAAAAAAGGCGCAGATGCTAAAGTCATAGATGCGTGGAAACGCCTCGAAGGAACAGGTTCTGATGAGGTTGTCATTGCTGTCATAGACAATGGATTTGATTTGACCCATCCCGACTTAAAAGATAAGGTTTATAAACCCTATGACTTGTGGACAAAGTCAAGTGAACTAATACAAGGAGACCCAAATTTTACACATGGTACGCCCTGTGCAAGTGTGGCTTTAGCAGCCTCTAATGGTGCGGGTATTGTGGGCGCAGCCCCCAATGCGAAGTTTATGCCTGTAAGTGGTACTTCATACAGCCTTCGAGCAACCGAAGAAATGTTTGATTATTGTGTCAAAAATGATGCAGATGTCATTAGTTGTAGTTGGGGAACGACCGACCCTGCTTTTGACCTAAGTCCAATGAAAGAAGAAGCGATTACCAAAGCAGCAAGAAAAGGTCGCCAGGGCAAAGGTTGTGTTATCGTCTATGCAGTAGGCAACGAAAGTGAAGATTTTGTAAGTTTTTATTCGGCACATCCTGATGTGATTGCAGTTGGAGCGTGTACAAGTCAAGACGAGCACGCTATCTATTCTAATAAAGGTAGAGAAATAGACATCGTAGCACCTTCCAATGGCGATTGGCCCATCACGGCTGCACGTGCTTGGTGGGACAATGGTATTTCTTGGCAAATTGGCGAAAAACGATTTTGGTATGATGGACTTTCGAGGGGCAATCGCTACAAGCATTTTGGAGGTACTTCTAGTGCAGCTCCATTAGTAGCAGGAATATGTGCACTTGTACTATCGGCCAATCCCGATTTGACGGCGAGCGAAGTAAAAGAAATTTTACGGAAAACAGCCGATAAAATTGGACATCCTTCGGAGTACGATGTCTTAGGTCACTCCCGAAAATATGGTTACGGACGAGTCAATGCAGACCGTGCTGTTGCCGAAGCAATTCGACGACGAGACGATTTCTTACCTGTAACTGAGGTCGAAGATACCGTTTCACATGGTGAGGGATTATTTCGATTTTCAGTCGAAAGACAAAAGGCTGAAGGTTACGGCGTACAAATGGGAATTTTTGCTGATTATGGCAATGTATTGAAAAATGCAGAACGACTCCAAACTCGTTTTCAACAACCTATTCTTGTTCACATCAATGAAATGCAAGGCCGTACCGTCTATCGTTTGATTGTTGGAGCATTCGATAGTGCAGGCAAAGCTATTCGGCTCAAAGAAGATATTGTAGAAGCGGGTTACAATGGTTTTGTACGAAACTTAAAAGATTTAGCCTAGGTCATTTTTTATCAATTACTCCACATTTTCGGGCAAAGGTACGGGCGTAACTTTGCTATGTTTTCGGATATAATTATAAATTCTAGCCCGTTCTTCATTGCTAAAACTAGCAATGCGTGTAAAGTGTGAACCACCTTTTTTGTCCATACGAAGAGCTTTAGTTTTCTTGGTCGGTTGGTAGCCGCAGGCTGTCCAAGGGTCAACTTCTCCGTATATGTAAAGTACTTTTTTACCTTTTTTGTCTAAAAAATTGACTACATCTTGGCAGTAAGGCGTAAAGGTTAAGTCTGTATCCTGAGGCGCAAAAATCTTATTTGTTGGCTTTTTGATACTCACCAAAAGGTCTTGAAATTCTTTATTGATAAATCCATAATAGCCCAATTCCGTGATAAATTGGTAAAAGGCAGGCTGGAAATATTGCACCGTCGCATCGCTATAAAAATCATAGCCTACTATTTCATTAATGTGCTCAAACAAAACCTTTGCAGAAGCATTGGCAGGAGGAATTTTGTTACAATCGTGCCCCCATTGCCAAAACGAAAAAGTATATTCCAAAACTGCATATTCTAGTACTTTATCAGTGGTCAAAAAAGTAAATTGCTGCTTGTTTTTCTTTGCCCACTTATCAATCATCGGTATGATTTTATTGCGTTGTTTTAGGGCAGCACGTTGGACAATATTGAGTTTTTTACGACACTCCTTAGTACCAATTTGCATGATGTGTTCATCGGTGCGTTTATCTTCCATCGCAAGAGCAAGCGGAGCTACATAAGGGACAGCTAATTTTACATCTTTTGGGTATTTACTTTTATAAATTAAAGTAGTAGAACCGCCTTTGCTAATCCCAGTACTCACCCATTTTTGGGAACGATATACTTTTTTGAATAAGGTACGGATACGGTGCAAATCTTCCATTGCTTGGTCATTTTTGAGGTATTTCCAATCCTTATTTTTGGGGACAGATCTACCAAAAAAACGATACTCTACGATGATTTGATTACTATTTAAAATTTTAGATAATTCATACGTGCGTTGGCGAGCAGCATAACCTTCTGTTACCAGTAATACAGGGTTTTTGAACCCTGTATGCGACAAAAATATACGCTGTTCAAATGTGCCTGCACTAGCATCATTGTGATCCAGAGGTTGTTCCAAAAGCACTTCATACTCTTCTGTAAAATGATCTTGATTATCTATTTTTAAAACAGATTTGACACTTGGAATTTTAGAACGCAAAATACGCTCAAAATCCGATTGTGCTTGTACAGCAATAGATAAAATGAGAATACTTAGTGTTAGAATAAATTTCGTAGAGTTCATATTGTAAAAAGATTTTCTTAAACGAGTAATGTATAACGAAGAAACGAGTAACACATAAGTTTGTTTTGTGAAATTATGTGTTACTCATTAACATTTACTCATTAAGTATTTAGTCAAAAAATTACTTCCCGATATGCCTTTTCGCAAATATAGCTCGATAGTCGTCCATACTGTCCTTTATATCTTCACTAATTTACGAAATCGGGATTTTATTTTTTGACCGTTCCTAAGACCATAAAGGTGCAGGATATTTTTCGGTAGTTGTCATTTCCTGAAAGGCTTTTTCAACCATAGGTTTGTCGTCACGATAAGTGACTCCATACCAACGTTCATCATTAGGAATGACTTTGTACTCGGCAGTTTTACCAACGATTTGTCGATTTACCAAAAGTGGAATAAAAAACTCCGCACGAGGCGCATCCCAATTTTCTTTTACAAAATCTAAAAACTGCAAACGCATCACCTCAAAAATGTCAGGATGAAAGCCCCACAAGTTCATAGAAACCAAACTATCATTTGGCAATTCTACTTGTCCGCCATCTTCGGGATAGAAGATGCCCTCAGGGGTTTTAGAAATTTTTGTACACTCTTTGGTATCAGTCAAGAAATTATTTTCATCCATCTGGCAAACACCTCGGTTTACTGTACCATGATCCGACAAGGTTTTGAGCAACTCATAACCGACCATAGCCATGTGCGACGGTGTACAATCTTCTTTCAAAAACTTAGCTATCGAGTGAAAAGCAGAAGCTCCATAATAATCGTCTGCATTGATAACACAAAAAGGCTCATTAACAACATCTTTGGCGACTAAAACGGCGTGTGCCGTTCCCCAAGGTTTTTCTCGTTCAGGTAGAGCATCCAAGCCTTCTATTGGCGTATCAATAGCCTGAAAAGCATACGCTATTTCGATACGGTCTTCAAACTTATTCGCAAATTTTTCTTTAAATGCTTCTTCAATATCTTTTCGGATAACAAATACAACTTTGCCAAAGCCAGCACGAATGGCATCATAGATAGAATATTCTATGATGGCTTCACCATGAGGGCCAACGCCGTCAATTTGTTTGAGTCCTCCATAACGACTTCCCATACCAGCCGCTAAAATCAATAATGTGGGTTTCATATTTTTATTTTGTGTTTGAGTGTCTAAGTGTTTGAGTGTATGCGTATTTCACAAACACATAAACACGTCGGCACATAGATACAAGTTCAAAATTAGTTATGCAAAAAAAAAGAAAATGTTACAATTGACATAAATTTAGATTGGCTAAACCTATCAAAGTATCACTTTTTGTAGATTTTGATTAAATCTTTGTTAAATCCTATCCATCTTGGATGCGAAAAACGTATTTTTGTCGTTTCAAGATTGAAATTCCTAGATAAATTTAAATTGAATAATGAAAAATATAGTAACAATACTCTCTTTCACTTTTTGCTTAATTTTAGGTAGTGTAAATGAGGCTTTCGCCCAAAAATATGGACATATGAATCTCGGCAATTTGCTCACGCAATTGGACGAGGTAAAGGCCGCCGAGAAAGAATTGGAAACGTACCGTATTCAAATGATGACTGTTGGGCAAGATATGGTCAAAAACTACGAGGTAGTTTTGGCGGCTGCACAACAAGAAATTGCTGCAAACAATTGGTCACCTGCACGTATTCAGCA
>JAHDEQ010000064.1:1579-8071 GCA_020628755.1 Saprospiraceae bacterium | reverse complement strand
AAAAAAAAGAATGGAGCTATCTGAATAGATAGCTCCATTTGTGTAAATATCTCATAGATTAAGAGGGGATATCTTTGTAACAAAAATATTACATATTCTTCACTTAGTCAATCGCCTAAATAGGGTATTTTTAGTATTTATTTTTGTTGTATATTTGAATTCTATGATTGAACTAAGAGATTCACAAGTACAAGAAAACGCCATTTTGCAAGCTGCTCAACACATGGTTGTTGAACGTTATAACGAACAACATGACCCTCGTTTGGTCTATCACAACTATCATCATACGGCAGCTTTGGTAGAAAAAATAATAGCTTTTGCCCAGCAAGAACAAGCCTCTGAAGAGACCAAGGAAATTGCTCAGTTAGCTGCCTGGTTTGTCAATATTGGATACTTAGAAGATTACTCTAATCCTTACAGCAAGAGTATTGAACGTGTAAGTCAGTTTTTGGAAATGAATAATTATCCTTTACCGCTACAAGATCGAGTTGTTCAATGTTTGCTGCTTTTAAAGGAACATAAAGAACCGATTTTGTTGGAACAAAAACTGCTAAAAGATGCGCTTTCGAGTGTTCGACTCAGTATGTTTATCAATGAAACCAGTGGTTTATTTCGATTAGAAGAAGAGTTGATTCAGAAACGACATTTTAGTCATTTGGAGTGGGTGCAGCTTCAATTGCAGCAATTGATGCAATTGAAATTTTATTTGCCTTCCGCCAAAAAAGAATCGGAACCTATCGTTGCCCAACAAATTCTTCAACAAAAGAAAATTGTCGAAAAAGCCAATAATCCTCGTTTTGTCGAAGAATTTGAAGCAGGGAAAATCCGAAAATTCCAATCTATTGAGCGAAAAATGCCCAATAGTGCCACCCAAACTTTTTTTAGAACCAATTATCGAAATCACATTAACCTGAGTGCGATTGCTGACAATAAGGCCAATATCATGATTAGTGTCAATGCTATTTTGATTTCGGTCTTGATTTCGGTCTTGTCCTATGGCAATATCATGGAGACTCGTCCCATGATATTGATGCCCGTTATTATTTTTCTCATTTGTGGCTTGACTTCGTTGATTTTTGCGGTACTTTCGGCAAGACCGAAAGTAACGAGCCTCAACAAGTCCGATACTTCGCTCGAAGAGGCAAAACAAAATATTGTCTTTTTTGGAAATTTTGTAAATCTCAATTTAGATCAATACGAAGCTGCAATGGATGCGATGTTTCGCAACAGCGAACTTATTTATGGTAATATGACACGTGATTTATATTATTTGGGAAAAGTTCTGAACAAAAAATATCGTTATTTAAGTATTTCTTATACGATATTTATGATAGGATTTGCGACGACGGTGATATTATTTTTGGTAGCTGTATTGATGTAGTGGTGCAAGTTTTAGTCTGCATATTTGCAATCCAACAAAAAAGCCGCTTCAAATTTGAAGCGGCTTTTTTGTTGGAATATCATGAAAATCCTAACCCAAATTAGGATATAATTTTTGTTGAAACCAAGAACTTGGACTTATCTCAAAAGGTTTCCAATCTTCTTGCGTATGCCCCAATCGATTGGCAATCACATTGAGCGCAGCGAGATTGAAACCAAGCCCACAATGACTTCCTTTGACCTCGACATTTTGTACGTCAGGTCTTTCCTCATTTTGCTCTTTGCAATATTCCCAAGGCACGATACCATCCTCTCGTGTATAAATTGCCGTCACAGGCACAGGAGGCGGAATGTGCATATTCTTGATAAGGTGATAATCAATATCCTTTACTTTTTTACCAGAAATAAGATTGTAAATCCAACTTACATTATTGGCTTCGGTAATTCCTGCAAAAGGAGACCCCAAAGTAATAACTTGACTTACCATATCAGGAATTTCACGAGCTACTTCACGTGCATACACACCACCCAAACTCCAACCAATAATACTTACTTTGCATTGAGTTTTGGCATAAATCTCCTTTACTTGGTCAATGGTTCGATATACAAACTCAGGACTTCCATAATTGCGGCCTTGTCCCCAAGCATAAGACTTATAACCAATCTCGTCTAAAAATTCTCTTAAAGGTTTGGTAGAAGTGTCGCTGGTCATAAAACCAGGAATTACCAATACAGGTTCACCGTTTCCTTGTTTATTGTGTTTGCGGATATACTTGGCCAAACGATACAAACCATACTCTGCTGTAGCCCGACCTGCTTCAGTTGCTAACAAAAACAAGGAGGGACGTTTTATCTTTTTTGCTGCCATTTTTCTTAAAACTTGCTCACCTAAGCTGCAAAGAAATTTTCTTTGCTGATCACTTACTATTGCGTGTTTGTTAAATAATTACTGCTAAAAAACAAAAAACCAATTAACGACTCAACAAATAAGTCTATGGTTTTTGGATAAAGTACTTTTGTGAATTACAACATAAAAGTAATTAATTATATTGTTATGAAAAATTATTTTTGGTTTTTTTAACGGGTTTTAAAATATAAAATCAGTTGCAAAGTAGTTAAACCAAATCAAAGAAAGTGCCATTTCTTTGATTATTAAGAACTTGCAAAGCATTTATATAAAGAATATAAATATGAAAAAGTTTAAAAAAATCCCATTTCAATTGACGGAAATGGGATTTTTTTGGATGACTTGACTGAAAATAAGGATTAAACTGCCTTCGCAACCACTTCATCAAACGCCACAAAAGCCGTAGAAAGACGGCTTAAAACCTCCGTTTTACCCAATAAAGCCATCATTCTGAACAAATCAGGCCCTTGTGTTGTACCCGAACAAGCAATCCGAAGAATCGGGAAAACTTCGCTAAAAGACAAGCCTTTTTCTTCAATAAAACCTTTGATTGCCGTTTCTAATTCACTGGCTTCAAAAGGATTTAAATTTTCAAGCAATTGGTATAAATCATCAAAATGTCCTTTATTTTCGGTCTTCCAACGTTTTTGAATCGTCCTTTCATCGTAATTTTTTACGGATTCAAAAAAGTAATAACCCTTTTCTAAGAAATCATTGAAATAATGCACTCTTTCTTTGAGCAGATTGGCAAAATGACTCAGAAAGTCTAAGTCAGCAGTGATACCTTGTGCTTCAAGTGTCGGCTGCAATCGCGCGGCGATGGCAGCATCGTCCATGCTTTTAAGATATTGCTGGTTAAACCATTTTGCTTTTTCAAAGTCAAAACGAGCACCTGACTTTCCAATCCGTTCTACCGAAAAGGCATCAACCAATTCATCAACCGAAAACATTTCTTGTTCCGTACCAGGATTCCAACCCAAAAATGCTAAGAAGTTGAGCATCGCCCAAGACTCAAAACCTGTTTCTTTAAATCCAGCAAAGGACTCTTCAGGACTATTGCCTTCCCATTCCATCGGAAAGACAGGGAAGCCCAAGCGTGCGCCATCACGCTTACTGAGTTTGCCAAACAAGGAATCTTTTAAAAAGCCTTTCACTTCTTTTTGCAAATTGCTGTCCTTATCTCGAATTTTTAGAACTGCTGAAAGGTTTTTATAATCACGCAGCAAGTTGGTCATCTGATGGCGAACTTTTCCTTCATCCGTATCTAAATCTGTTTTCTTCAAAAACTCATGTGTAAACTTATCCGCAAAATGCTCAATGTTCTTTTTATTCAAAAACGCATTTGGGGCGGGTTTCAAAATCAAAGGTAGGTGAGCAAATTGCGGTTGCTCCCATCCCAAATAGCGATAGAGTAGGGAGTGTAGCGCTGTACTTGGAAGCCATTCTTCACCACGAATGACGTGCGTGATTTCCATTTGATGGTCGTCCACAATATTTGCCATGTGATAAGTCGGCATTCCATCCGTTTTGAGCAAAACCTTATCATCCAAAGTATTCGAATCAAAACGAACTTCTCCCTTAATCAAGTCATTGATAATAATAGTCTCATCGCTTGGAGCAAGAAAACGAATAACCACATTTTCGCCAGACGCTTTGTGAGCTTCCACTTCTTCTGCCGAAAGCGTAAAACTATTTTTTCCTTCTGTACGGATAAGACGGGTTTCGTTGCTCGCCATCGCTCGCTCTTGCAAAGCTTTTAATTCATCTTCCGTATCAAAAGCAAAATAAGCGTGACCCGACTCTACCAACTGCAAAGCATATTGCTCGTAACGGTCTTTGCGTTCTGATTGTCGGTAAGGGCCATGTTCGCCACCAATCCCTGAGCCTTCGGTCGGCATGATGCCGCACCAGCGCAAAGACTCTATAATATAGTCTTCTGCACCAGGAACATAACGGGTTTGGTCGGTATCTTCGATACGAAGAATAAAAGTTCCGCCATGTTTTTTGGCTAGTAAATAATTGTACAAAGCAGTACGAACACCTCCAATATGGAGTGGACCTGTAGGACTAGGAGCAAATCTTAAACGCATTATTTTGTGTTTGCGTGTTTGTGTGTTTAGGTGTTTGTGAGTAATACTATAAGTTATGATTCATAGGCACACAAACATATAGACACATAAACACAAATATTTTGAATATAGGCAGCACTTTTGGGGTGCAAACCGTTTGAATTATAAACACTTACGTATTTAAATTACTTAAAGTTCATTTTTTAGAAAAATGTCCAAAAGTAGGGCGCAAAAATAAGGAAAAACTTTAGGAACAAAACTTAAATTTAAGTAAGTCTTTTTTCCCATCAAATAAATCGAAATTCCTTAATCTAAAACACTCGGAAACCTTTAGTTTGTACCTTTTATAAAGTAGTAAAAGCGATAATTGATGTATTTTGTAAAGACACCAAAGGTTATTCAAAGTCTGTTTCCCAATTTTACGTGGAAAATCCCTTCTTCTAAAAAAGTAGTTTACCTCACTTTTGATGATGGGCCTATCCCTCAAGTAACGCCTTGGGTTTTGGAACAATTGGCAATGTTTAATGCTAAGGCAACTTTCTTTTGCGTGGGTGGCAATGTCCAAAAACATCCTGAGATTTTTAAACAAGTTTTGGATGCTGGCCATACGGTTGGTAATCATACCCACAACCATGCAAATGGTTGGGTGACTGATAATATTGAGTATTTTCATAATGTCAGGCATTGTGCAAGAGTTGTTGATTCGGTGTTGTTTCGTCCGCCGTATGGGCGTTTGAAAACGAAGCAAGCTCAGTTTTTACAACGTCATTATCGCATAGTGATGTGGGATGTATTGAGTGGCGATTTTGACCCGACTATCTCCAAAGAAAAATGCTTAGATAATGTTTTGAATAATGTTGAGAATGGTTCGATTGTCGTTTTTCATGATAGCTTAAAAGCACAAGAGAATTTGGAGTATGTATTGCCGAAAGTTTTAGAAGAGCTAGCTTCAAAAGGCTATCGCTTTGAAGCGCTGAAAAATGAAATGACTATAAAAGATAACAAGCGTAAAACCGCTTAAAAATACTGTAATGTTTAGTTGCAAATCGCTTATCAGTGTTTTGCGAATGGATTAAAGCCGAGTAATTGCTCGGCTTTTTTGTTTTGGAGGAAAGCAAGAGCGTATTTTTTGTGTCTATTTATAAAATAATCTCAGGGATTGTTTGGCTACAAATAAGCGTAATCATATCGCAGTTATAAAAGACTTTTGTTCTAATGCTTGTCGCAGATTGCATCTGCGATATAATACACTCAAAAAAAACAAAGCGTATGGCATCGCAGTTTGGAAACTGCGACGAACGTTTTTTTTAGTTTTCAGGCAACCATTTTATACTTCTTTGTACCTTTATTAAAGGGAGAGATAGTTATTTATCTTAAGTTAATTCCATATCGTTATAAATTTCCATAAATTGAATTTGAAACCTGTTTTGTATGAGAATCTTTACTGTTATTTTCCTTTTTTTGATGACTTATGCTGCAAAAGCACAAGACTATTCAGATAGTATTTCAGTCAATTTATTTTTATTGGATGAATGTCGAATTAGTCAGAATATATCAGGTGAGATAAACCATGTTTTTGAGAATTATAATCAAGCTCCATTTTCATTTACCTGCTATTTCCCAAATACATCTTCTACTCCTGAAAAAATTGAAAAATTCTTAGTAGATTACAAAATTGAAATTCCCTATCTTACCGACTATCAAAAGACCAAGACACAGTTTTATGGAGCATCAGTTGCACCTGAAGTTGTAGTTTATGACGAAAAAAATAAACAAGTTTTGTACCGAGGCCGCATTGACAATTCTTACGACAAAGTTGGTTCTCGTCGCAGAGTCATCACTTCCAGAGATTTGAGAAACACCCTAGAAACTATTTTGAAAAAAGAAGAAATTACCACAAAAGAAACACAAGCTATTGGTTGTGTGATCAATTCAAAATGATAGAAATATGAAATATTTTTTACTAACTTTTTTTACTTTCTGTATTTATTTTTCAGGGTTTTCACAAAAGACCTACTCAGCAGATATTGCTGAAATTATTTATCAAAAATGCTCTCCCTGTCATCGCTCGGGCGAAGTTGGACCAATGTCTTTGACGAGTTACGACGAAGTCAAAGATTGGGGCGGAATGATTGA
>JAHDEQ010000064.1:0-1479 GCA_020628755.1 Saprospiraceae bacterium | reverse complement strand
AGTTTGGTGAATATTGCTCCGCATATGCACCTACTTGGCAAACATTGGGAAGTTTGGATGGAAAAACCAAATGGTGAAAGAGTAAACTTAATTAGAGTTCCTGAATGGGATTTTAACTGGCAAGGTTCTTATAGTTTCGACCGATTTTTGGTTGCTCCAGCGGGCACAGTGATTCACGCCGAGGCAAGCTATGATAATACGGTTAACAATCCCAACAATCCAAGTAATCCTCCACAGTTTGTAACTTGGGGAGAAGGTACAGAAGACGAAATGTACTACTTACCAATTGGTTTTGTGCGCTACCAAGAAGGGGATGAAGACATTGTTTTTGAAGACCCGACTACAAGCACTTTTGATGTAGAATTTGATGGTAGCCAAATTTATCCTTTACAACCCAATCCAGTTGATGATTTTACGATTGCAGGGTTCAACTTGGAAAAAGGTCAGCCACTTCATGTCGCTATTTATGATATGAATGGTCAAAAAATAAGAACGATTAGAAAATCAGAGTTCTTTAATATGGGAGAACATTTTATCAATTTCTCTACCAAAAATCTAGCTGCTGGTGTCTATGTTTTACAAATGCAAGGCAAGCATTTATTGCTGTCGCAAAAATTTGTGAAGCAGTAAAATTGTTAGGTGTTCAAAACCAAATCAACTATGACTTTTGTTAAAAAAATCTTTTCAGTTTTTATTGTTTTGACATTTATCTTATGTTATTCTGCTTGTGACGATCCCGAAGAAGTTGTAATGACACTTAGCGAAAGCGAAGCAGTGGAAATCATAGAGATAGCCTTACAAAGTAATTCAGGTGCATTGACAAGCAATATCGAAGATGTTGCAGCGCAAATGAGAGAAGCTCTTACTTCTGGCGAGGTATGCGACACTTTATATAATGAAGAAATTTTAAAAAATCACGAGGGCAATCTTTTAATGGCTTCTTATACAACAAATATTTCTTATCAATTGGAGTGTAATAATCTGAGTGTACCGCAATCTGCAACATTCACTTCCTCTACGGATGCTTCGTATAATACTAACCGAATAACAAATATAAGTAGTAGTACTTTCAATGGTCTTGCAAGTAGTCTTCAACCAATGGCAGCCGCAATGAGCATCAATGGCAATTACAATAGCACGGGAACACAAGATATAAGTGGCAGTAATCCCAAGAGTGTAAATAGCACATTCATTGCAGATTTGACCAATATAGAAGTAAATAAGGTCAGTATAGAGGTTTTTTCTGGTACTGGTACCTTTTCTTTAACAGGAACTTCAAACGGTGAATCCTTTGATTACAGTGGCGACCTTTTGTTCAATACCGACGGCACAGCTACGCTGACCATCAATGGTACGGTATATGAGATTGACTTGAATTAACTCTTTTAAGGTGCATACCAAATTGTCGCTCCATTATCTCTGTGTTACTTTGCCTGTCTATCGACAGATAGATGAACTCTGTGGTGAATAGAGAAAAAA
>JAHDEQ010000063.1:14550-19968 GCA_020628755.1 Saprospiraceae bacterium | reverse complement strand
TGAATAAAAATATTACTTACCCAAGTACAGGTATCAATGCCAACCAATTGGTAACGCTTAGTTCTTTAGGTATTATTACCGAAAATATTACCGATGCCAATTCAAATACTTACATGGCTTTGGCCGCTATGGATGATTTGTCGGCGACGCTTCAATATCGAGCAAGATCTTATATAGATGTTAACTGTTCGAGTTGCCATCATCCGACAGCTATAAATGGAGCTTTATTTGATGCACGGATTACTACTCCTTTGGTCGATCAAAATTTGATTTATGGCCCTGTTCTTTATGATGAAGGTTTGATAGATCCGAAAGTTGTAATACCACAAGATGTGCCCAACTCTATGATGCACCACAGGATGAACTCGCTTGAAGTTGGTATAGCTATGCCACCTTTGGCCAAAAATGTGATTGATGCAGACGGGGTTCAGTTGATTGCTGATTGGATAAACAGCTTGACTCCTGCTACTTCTTTTCCTCCTGTAGCTTCTTTTGCTGCGACTCCTGTTTTTGGAACAGCACCTTTGCTAGTCAATTTCGATGCATCGGCATCTAATGATGCCGATGGCGACCCGCTTACCTATACTTGGGACTTTGGAGATGGTGGCACTACTTTGGGTTTAAATCCTACCTATATTTTTAATACACCAGGTTCATATTTAGTAACGTTGACCGTTTCAGATGGTACGTTTAGCGATATTACTACTACAACCATTACTGTAAATAATAGCAATCCAGGTAGTAATGTGATGACTTTTACAGATGCTACAGCTTTACTAGGAACAACGCCCAACAATAGTGGGGTTGCGATTGCTGTTTCAGATATGAATGCCGATGGAAAAGATGATATTATTCGATACAATCAGGGAAATAGTTTGAATATTCAATATCAAGGAGCTCCTAACCAAGCATTTACTTCTTATGGCTTTGGATCTGTGAGTGGAAATAATCCCTGGGGAACTTGTGTTGCTGATTATGATAACGATGGCGATAATGATATTGTATTAGGAGGTTTTTACGATGATTTGAAACTCCTCGTAAATGACAATGGTAATTTTGTATCGAATACGATACCAAACTCTAACCTCTTTTTACAAGGAATTAATTTTGCCGATATCAATAATGATGGTTGGTCTGACATATTTGCTTGCCACGATGATGCAGAATCAAAAGCATTTTTGAATATGCAAGATGGTACTTATACGTATTCGCCTACATTAATAGCTACGCCTACTAACCCCGCTAGTGACAATTCTGGAAATTATGCGAGTATGTGGACGGACTATGATAATGATGGCGATTTAGATTTATACATTTCTAAGTGTCGTCTTGGGGTTTCAGACCCGACGGACCCGCGCCGTATCAATATGCTTTGGCAAAATGATGGAAATAATAATTATACAGAAGTAGCAGCAGCAGCCAATCTTAAAGTAACCGCACAGTCTTGGCTTTCTGATTTTGGAGATGTTGATAATGATGGTGACTTGGATTGTATTGTCATTAACCATTATGCAGATTGTAACTTATTGTTGAATGATGGTACTGGAGTGTTTACTGATGTAACGGCAACAAGTGGCTTGTTGCCAACGCTCGGTCAAGCTGAAACCACTGCTTACTTAGGTATTCAAGGCTTGTTTAGAGACTTTAATAATGATGGTTATATAGACATCATTTATACAGGAGCAAAGCATTTTGTATTTTACAATAATGGCGACGGTACATTTACACAAGCACCCAACCCTTTCAATTCTAATCAAATACAATCCTTAGCAGTTGGTGACTTGAATAGTGATGGCTTCTTGGATGTATATGCTGGATATGCTAATGGCTTTAACGGGCCATCCAGTATTTCGGATAAACTTTTCCTCAATGATGGAAATACGAATCACCATATCAATATACAGTTAGAAGGTATCGTCAGTAACCGCAATGGTATTGGCGCAAGAGTAGAAGCCTACGGTGTTTGGGGTAAGCAAATCCGTGAAGTACGTTCAGGAGAGGGTTATGGTATTCACAATTCATTTACCCAACATTTTGGTTTGGGACAGGCTACTGCTATTGATTCAATAGTAGTGCGTTGGCCTTCGGGCATTATCCAAACCATTGATGATATTAATACTATTGACCAAACTTTAGCGATATGCGAATTTTATAAAATGCCTTGTGATGATGGAGATATTTGTACTTTCGATGATGAGTATGATGAAACCTGTACTTGTGTAGGGATTCCTTCGGCCGATGCTGACTTTGATGGAGTAAGCGATTGTAATGACCAATGTCCGAACAGTGCACTCGGTACAGTTGTGGATGCGAATGGCTGTGTATTGGGTTGTACAGATCCTGCGGCAATCAATTATGACTCACAAGCGCAAGTAGATGATATGTCTTGTGTCTTTTTTATTGATACCGATAGCGACGGAGTTGAAGATGCGCTTGACCAATGTCCGAATAGTGCAATCGGGGCAACCGTTGACGCAAATGGTTGTGTATTAGGTTGTACAGATCCTGTGGCAATCAATTACGACCCACAAGCGCAAGTAGATGATATGACTTGTATATATGATGCCGATGGCGATGGAGTTGAAGATGCGCTTGATCAATGTCCCAATAGCGCAACAGGAGCTACTGTAGATGCCAATGGTTGTGTACTTGGTTGTATGGACACCAATGCGTGTAGCTACAATCCGCAAGCACAAGTGGACGATATGACTTGTGACTACTCCGATACGGATAATGATGGGATTTTGGATTGTAATGATGCTTGTCCCAATAGTGCTGCAGGTTTGACTGTAGATGCCAATGGTTGTGTACCAGGTTGTAATAATCCAAATGCTGATAATTATGATCCATTAGCCCAAGTAGATGATATGTCTTGTTTCGGAAGCGACTTAGATGGAGATGGTTTTGATGCTCCATTTGATTGCGACGACACCAATGCGACTATTTATCCAGGAGCTTTCGATTATTATGATAATGGTATAGATGAAGATTGTGATGGAATAGACGCTACCACAGAAGCCTGCCCAACGGCTAGTGGTGGCCCTTGGAATACTTTTGAAAATTCTGTTCCTCAATGCCCAAATCCTACTGTTGCACCCTGGCAAGTTTGGCCAAATGAGTCTTATTATGTTTTGGCTCCCGAAAGCAATATGCCTTATTACTTTGAGTTCTGCGATGTTTACGATTCTAGTGTATGGGAAGCTCTTATTACAGTTAGACAATACAATCGTAGCACACTGACAATTGGAGGAATATTAGCGGCTGAGTCTGGCTGTTATATTGAGTTTAGTTACCAACCTAATCCTGATTTCCCAGACCTTTATATTATTGTTGGCGATAGAAATGATTGTTCAGGGCCAATGCAACAAATTGATAATGGTACTCCAACTTTTGGATGTTTGCCTTGCGAAGCCAGTGCAGGTACAATCGCAGCATCCCTTACCAATGTCTGCCCCAACACGCCAGTAGATGTAACGGTGAGTGGCTCTAGTACTGACAGCCGAACTACGCTCAAAACATTGCTGGTAGATGATGCAGGTATTATTGTAGATATGACTACGGATGCAGCAACTTCTACTTTTGTCATTGACGAAGACTGTGCGACCAATTATGAAGTGTATTCATACAGTTATTATAGTTATATATCCTCACCTGTCATTGGAACACCAATTGCGAATATAGATTGTAGTAGCGGTTGTTGTGAATTGATAGGTATGAATTTGAGTATAGAAGACAGCAATCTTGGTGGCTTTGACAATCCACCAGCAGACATGACCTTGCCTTGTGGCGACAATATTCCTACCATGCAAGATTTAGCATGGAGCAATTGTAGCAACTTTGCTACTGTTGTAGGTACGGAGCTAGATTATACAGATGGTTGTTCAGGAGGAGTTATTATCAGATTTTGGCAATATACGGATCAATGTGCTAACGAGTACGAGTACCTCCAAAGTATCACTGTTGAACCTTGTACAACACCTAATACAGGCCCATATAATAATTTCTTAAATGCGGCTTCTTCTTGTCCTAGACCTATAACGGCTCCATTTGAAGTTTGGACGAATGAGTCTTATCCTGTGTTGGCACTTGATGATAATACCGACTATTACTTTAGTTTTTGTGATGGTTATGACTCCAATCTTTGGGAAGGTTTTATTACTATATTGGAGCATAATCAAGTAGATAATACCACTAGAAATATTATCAACTCAGGAGCAGGTTGTTCTATAACATTCAACCATACGTTTGATCCAGCTTATCCTGATGTGCTTATTTTGGTACAAAACCTCAATGCATGCAACGAAAATACCCTAGTAGTCAATAATGGTATTCCGAGCTTTGGTTGTGTATTGCCTTGTCCCGTAACACACAATTTGACCAATCAAGAAACAGGTCTGGAAATATATCAAGCAAGCGGACTCATTACTTCTGACCAAAGCATTGATGTCAATGCAGATGTGATTTACAATTCAGGAACTTGTATTGAATTGAATCCTGGATTTGAGGTGATTGAAGGAGCTGTTTTTGAAGCCTATATCGAAGGCTGTCCGCAATAATTTTATACCAATCGAGAAGGAAAATCTTTGATTTTCCTTCTCGATAATTTCATACAGGCACGTCTGTGCAAGCAACGCCATATCTATTGGCATATTCATATAACCATTTCCTAAAATCTTCGGGAGTATCGCCAAATTGCTGTACTTCGGTGCGAAGTACACGGGAAAGGAGCGTATCTTCTTTTTGCAATAGGTCAAGTTCTATTTCAAAATCAACCTTTTTTCCACGAATCGTAATCAAATCTTCATAGAAAAAGATGCTTTCAATCTCATCCCATTTCCAACGAATAGGAATATAATCATCATAGTAAAAACCTTTTGGAGTCAAGACTAGGGTAGGGCGGATATTGAGAAAAACCCCCAATAAGGCAAGGCCTGAACACAGCAACAAGCACGTCGTGTGCTGGTTGCGCAAACCCCAATTGACCAATGCGTTATTGAGTAAAACAATTAAGGTGAGCAATACAATTTTAAAAACTAAATTGTCCACCGCCAAACTCCGCTTTCCCAAAAAAGCAACCCTAAGATTTCCGTATTGATAATAAATATATTTTTTGAGTATCAAACCCAAACCACCGAATGCAAAGAACAAACAAGTCGCCTTAAAGTAGTAAAGGTAAGCTGTTCCTTCATCACGAAAACACTCGTTGAAAACCAAGACCATTCCCATGAGAAAGAGGAGTAACATGATGTAAGTGAGTAGGCGCATACTAAAAGTTTCTACGTGTTTATGTATCTATGTGTTTGTGCCTGTAAAGTAGATGCCATAAACACATAGATACTTAGACACGCAAACACATCAATAGATTAATTCATCAAACTTTCAATCCATTCTATACATTCTGCTTCATCAATAATAGAC
>JAHDEQ010000063.1:12384-14450 GCA_020628755.1 Saprospiraceae bacterium | reverse complement strand
TTAATTCATCAAACTTTCAATCCATTCTATACATTCTGCTTCATCAATAATAGACCAAGAGTGCGGGTGTCGTTCACCATTTTTTCGATAACCCGTTTGGAAGGTTTGGATAAATTCTGCCTCATTATTTCCCATCAACATTAAGCGATTTATGAGTTCAGAAGTTGCGATATAATTATCGTAACGAGCCGTTTGGTTTCTGTTTTTCAAACGCCAAGCAATATCCACATCATGATAAGCCCGTACCGCAACATCTTTTAGATATTGCTCATTATTTCCATATTGTTTATCTATCGAAAAAGGAGTTAATTCTGCAAAGATTTCAGGTTTTTCTTTTGGTGTTCCGCCATAAAAATCTCGATAAAATTTTTGAATCCATTTTGCCTCATCAACTGATATTTGTGAATAATTATTCTTCATATTTTCTTCTTGCAATTTCCAAGAAAAGAATAAATCAACAGGCGAATCCGCCATAAAAACGGCTCTAGGTTTTATCGGATACTTATCAGGATACTGATGACATAATTCTGTATAGCGCAAGGCGATTGAACCTCCTGCGGAAAAGCCACCCATAACAAATTTGTCCTTATCCAATTTGAATTCTTCTTGTACATGATTTAGCGTTTGATTCAATTTTTCTAGCAATAAACTATCGGCGGCTAATTTTACACGACCCGCAAAACCAATTACCAACATATTTTTATCAAAAGCAATTTCATGAAACCGAGTATCGTGGAAAATACTTTCCGATTTTTGCCCAAAACCAGGCAAAAGTACTAAAGCACTTTTAACTTTGCCTTTAGGCTTTAATTGATAATAGTAGCCATAGTTTTCATCAGAATCATCAAGAACCACTTTTTCAAGTTTGAAGGCATCATGTATTTGCGCATTGGAGCATCCACTTATAAAAAGCAAAAGGAAGAGAAGGAATAGATTTTTCATTCAATTTTTTATTTACATAATTACTCAAATATTGAAATAAAGTCAAACCCTTAAAAGTCTTTAACAAGTCATTTGAAAAAATGAGCTTGTAAAAGTGATGTTATTAAACTTAGTGGAACAATTTGTTTGAATATTTAAAAACAACTACTAACTTTGTATTAGAAAAATTTTTAGCACACGATTATGATTCAACGACTGCTAGTCAAAAATTACGCAATTATTGAAGATTTGGAAATTCAGTTTTCCAATGGTTTGACGATTATTACGGGCGAAACAGGCGCAGGTAAGTCTATACTTTTGGGTGCGCTCGGACTCATCATGGGTAAACGTGCCGATACCAAATCGCTCTACGAAGAAGACCGAAAATGTATCATCGAGGGACATTTTGATATTTCAAAATACGACCTCAAAGAGTTTTTCGATACCAATGATATAGATTACGACGAGGAGTTGGTCATTCGTCGAGAATTGACCCCTTCGGGCAAGTCTCGTGCCTTTATCAATGATACACCCGCCAATCTCAAGCATTTACAACAGTTGAGTGCGGCACTTATTGATTTGCATCAGCAATTTGATACGCTCGACATTCACAATGTTTCTTTTCAGCTGCGTATGATTGATGCTTTGGCCGATAATCAGAGTTTGTTGAATCGTTACCAAGCCGAATTTCGTCAATATCAATCCAATAAACGTCAATTAAGTAAATTCATTGAACAAAATGCAAGTGCAGAACGTGAAATGGATTTTATTAATTTTCAGTTAGAGGAATTTAATAAAGTGGAATTGGTTAATGGGGAACAAGAAAAACTAGAAGAAGAAATTGGTGGACTCCAAAACGCCGAAGATATAAAGCGGGTGCTAGGTGCTGCATCGCAGCACCTTACGGAAAGCGAGCAGTCGGTCGTTGGGCAACTCAATGAATTATCCAACAATCTCAATTCTATTGTAAAATATAGTCCTCAAATAGCGAAGTTGTATCAGCGTTTTGAGAGTGCGACCCTCGAACTCCAAGACATCTCAAACGAACTCGAAGCCATCGGCGACCAGACAGAGTACAATCCCGAACGCATCCATGAAGTACAAGACCGACTCGATGCTATATACAAACTTCAAAAGAAGCATAA
>JAHDEQ010000063.1:0-12284 GCA_020628755.1 Saprospiraceae bacterium | reverse complement strand
TCCATGAAGTACAAGACCGACTCGATGCTATATACAAACTTCAAAAGAAGCATAATGTCATTTCTGTCGAAGAACTATTGGCCATTCAAGAAAAACTTCAAGCCCAACTCAATGATTTTGGCGATCTTTCTTCCCAAATCGAACAACTTGAACTAGAAATAGACCGCCAAGAAAAACATTTGTACGAAATAGCTGCCGACCTTTCTAAAAAACGCCAAATGGTTATTGGAGGTTTTGAGGACAAAGTTCATGCGATGCTGGCGCAGTTGTCTATGAACAATGCCCGACTGCAAGTAAATATACAGACTTTAGAAGAACTAAATTCTACGGGATTGGACGAAATCAATTTCTTGTTTGCAGCCAACAAAGGCGGACGTTTGCAAGCCATCAAAGATGTTGCTTCTGGCGGAGAAATAGCACGTTTGACCCTTTGTACCAAATCATTGGTTGCGAGTGCAATACCATTACCAACCCTTATTTTTGATGAAATAGATACAGGTGTTTCGGGCGACGTTGCCCTCAAAATGGGCGATATTTTGCGACGATTGTCCAATCATCACCAAGTGGTTTCGATTACACATTCGCCACAAATTTCTTCTAAGGCAGACAGTCACTACTTCGTTTACAAAAAAGATTTAGAAGAACGTACCATCACCAAAATCAAAGAACTTTCTCTTGAAGAACGTGTTCGAGCCATCGCAACCATGTTGAGCAGCAGTCCACCGAGCGACTCCGCTTTGGAAAATGCAAGAGAGTTGTTGAATGCCTAATCAGTAGTGCAAACTTTAGTTTGCACTTAGAAGAAATATTTAAAGATAGATTCGTTGTAGTTTTCAACTACGATGCGATGTACTTTTTTTAGGCGCAGTCTTACAAAAACAACAAGCATTTGATAGGCAAAAACGTGAACACGCGACAGCATAGCTTTCGTGTTCAGCTCGCGCTAAAACTTGACTTTCCAACAATAAATCCGTAATTTAACAGAGAGAAAATTACATGAACATCTGAAAACCATCCATTTATGGCATGAAATTTTATTCGCATTAGAATAAAAACACATATCAGATGCAAAACACGAGTATCAACACTATGTCTCTCTTTGATAAAGACAACTCCAAAATATATTACTCGATAAGCGAGGTAGCCAAACTGTTTGATGTCTCTACATCTTTAATTCGGTTTTGGGAAACCGAATTTGATTTTCTCAAGCCGCACAAAAACGGCAAAGGTGACCGCCGTTTCACCAAAAAAAATATAGAAGAACTCCAACTCATTTATTCCTTAGTCAAAGATCGAGGCTTTACGCTCAAAGGCGCAAAAAAAGAAATTGCTCAAAACAAAGAACGTCACTTACGTCGTCAAAAAACCATCAAGTCACTCCAAAAAATCAAAAGTTTTTTGCAAGATCTCAAAATGGACTTATAAAAGTTCTACCCTTCTTTTGTCAAGGAAATCCAATTATTGTAAACATACTGAAAGTTGATAAAATGTTGATTTATAAGAGACAATAAATCAAGGTTATTACTATTTGAAGGTCTAAACATTGTCACAATACAAAACTATTTTCTAGCATAAAACCATTCATAACAATTAAATTACGAGTCTATAATCAAACTACTTTTTTTAATTTATCCCCTTTTACTCCAAACCGATAAAAATTACCTCCAACAACTCCTTATCCCCATTTTCTAAATATAGAATATTCTCATTAAAAACCTTGGACAACATGACTTTTAGTCTTCGTGTATGTTGCGTGCTATTTTATGTATTGAGCAGTTGTAGTGTGACTGCTCAATCAAGCGATAGCTTGTTGTGGAGTGAGGATGTTCGGGCGTTTTCAAACCAAGAAAAAAAACAATTTAAAAATACAAGTACAGCAATTTTGCAATTAAATCATCCATTGCTAGAAACCTTACTTTCCAAAGCTCCAAAAGAGTTTGTAAGTAATCCAAAAGACGGTAATTGTATCATCAGTTTACCACTAGGAAATGGTGTTTTCTCGGATTTTAGAGTTCAAGAATCATTTGTTGTAGATGAAGGTTTATTAAAAAAATATCCCTTCCTAAAAACTTATACGGCTCAGTCTTTGGACAATCCGAGCCATATAGCTCGGCTCGACTTTACGCCAAAAGGTTTTCATGCAGTCATAAGAACGGCGGAGGATTTAATTTTTGTTGACCCATTAAAAGATACCAAGCAAAAAAATACTTACCAATGCTATCACACCAAAGGATTGGTTTCGGATGAAGATTTTCGTTGTCATGCAAATACAATAGATTCAACAATAGAAAAAGCAATACAAAACAAGAGCGATATTTCAGCGGTAGGTGACCAATTACGCACTTTTAGAATTGCAATTGCAGCTACGGCCGAATACACACAATATCACGGAGGTACATTGGAGGACGGACTTGCAGCAATCGTGAGTACACTCAATCGCATCAATTTGTTGTATGAATTGGAAGTGGCAACTCGACTGGTTTTGGTTGAAAACAATGACCAATTGATTTTTACAGATGCTGATACCGACCCTTACAACAACAGCAAACTCAGTGAAATGATTTATCAAAATCAAACCTTATTGGACGATAAAATTGGTTTTGCTAATTATGATATAGGCCATGTTTTTGGTACTAAAGGAGGAGGACTTGCTGGCGTAGGTGGTGTATGTTTTCATGCAAAGGCTTGGGGCGCAACGGGTTTGACAACGCCCGAAGGCGATGCCTTCGACATCATTTATGCAGCGCACGAAATGGGACATCAACTTAATGCCACACATACCTTTAACAATTGCAATGGACAAGGAGGAGGGGCAGCAGCATTCGAGCCAGGAAGTGGTACTTCGCTCATGGCTTATGCAGGTTTATGTGGCCATAATAATGTACAACTTTCGACAGATTTATATTTTCATGCAGGGAGTTTTCAGCAAATGGTCAATGGTGCAAATGGATGTGCTGTTTTTCAAGCTACCAACAATACGCCTCCTCAAGTTACGGTTTTGGAGAATGATAATTTGACTATACCAATGCAAACACCTTTTGAATTGCGAGGAGAAGGAACAGATGTTGATGGAGATGTTTTACTATATACATGGGACCAAATGGATAGAGGAATCGTCAGCCCACTTGGCCAACCAAGTGGGAGTGCGCCTTTGTTTCGCTTTCAAGCACCTAGTACTAATCCCGTTCGAGTATTTCCACAAATTGAAAATCTCATTCAAAATATAGATTCGCCCGCAGAGATTTTACCCAATTATGCTCGAACAATGAATTTTAATTTTACAGCTAGAGACAATTCGCCTGGATGTGGAGGAGTTAGTCATGCTAATTTTCAAGTAGCAGTAAGCGACTCGGCTGGGCCTTTTGAGGTCACTTATCCTAGTAATTCTAATGAAATTTGGGTGGCAGGTGAGACAAAAACCATACTTTGGGATGTTGCCAATACAGACGTAGCTCCCATCAATTGTACAGAAGTGAGCATCTTGCTTTCGCAAGATGGCGGGCGCACTTACCCTATCGTTTTGGCCGATTTTGTACCCAATGCAGGTAGTGCTACGATAACCGTCCCCAATGCTGTAGGCAACAAAAATCGAATAAAGATTAAAGCTCGTGAAAATATTTTCTTTGATATATCCAATGTAGATTTTGAAATTATAGATTCGGCACAAGCCACATTTATGATGGCGGCTGATGAGGTAAGTATAACGGCTTGCAACACTGAAACGGTAGAATTTGCGATTGATTTTTCCTTGATTGGGGCTTTTCAAGACAATATCACCTTTTCAACCGTAGGTTTGCCGCAAGGTGTAGCATTTGCGAGTTCGAGTGAAGCCATTTATACTTCCCAAAAAGTCTATTTTCAAGTCTCAAATTTGCAGCATCTTGGGGCAGGTCAATACAATTTTTCGGTGATTGCACAAGGTGGCGGCATCCAAAATGCCATACAATTGAGTATGAACTTGCTCGATAATACTCCCTATAATTTTTCAGCTATTTATCCTTTGGACGGGGACAGGTTAATTCCTCATGAGATTAAATTAGAATGGGCGATTTTGCCCACAGTTATTTCCTACGAAATACAAGTAGCAACCAGTCCAAAGTTTGGGTCAACTATCATTGAGCAAAGAAATACGATAGCAGCCCAAGCAACGCTTCAAGGGTTAAATGCATTTCAGGTTTATTATTGGCGAATACGTGCTGAAAACAGTTGTGGATTAGGGGAGTATTCGCCAATTTTTTCTTTTCAAACACAAGCCAATCCTTGTAGGACTTATATGGCAAATGACTTGCCATTGACGATAGATAATAGTTCGGCCAATACTACAATTTCGACGATTCAGGTGGAGACAGATGTTCTACTGAGTGATGTTAATGTGCCAACTATTGTAGGGACACACGAGTATATAAGTGATTTGACTTTTGAATTAGCAGCACCCAATGGCACAACCATTCAGCTCACGGGGCCAGTTTGTGGGAGCGACCAAAATTTTAATTTTGGATTTGACGATGAAGCTACAGAAAGTATAATTAATTGCCCACCTACCAATGCCCAAATTGTTCATTCGATACAAGCACTATCGTCGTTTCAGGGGGCGAGCAGCCAAGGAACTTGGCAGCTCATCGTTTCTGACAACATTCCATTGGATGGAGGCGCACTACAAAATTGGTCTTTAGAACTTTGTACCAATCAGTCTCCTGTTATTGATTTACAATTGATTTCAAACCCAATGCTGCTTGTTGCTGGAATGCCTAATAAATCCATTACTAAAGATTTGCTAGAGGTACAAGCCGATGATGCTTCGATGGTGAGTTATATACTAAGGAGCATTCCTCAATTTGGCCATCTAAAACGGAACAATACAATACTCAATTGTGGAGATGTTTTTACACAAGAAGATATTAATAGCAATTTGTTATCGTACGAACCGCCACAAAATTTTTTAGGAAACGATTATTTTATTTTTGATGCCATCACGGAGACTGGCGGATGGTTAGAAGGACTGTTTGATATAAACATAACGAATAATGATTTGGCTCTAAACACACAGCTTTTGCAAGCCATTTCATGTTTTGAAGCCAATGATGCCAGAATTATACTGTCGCCTTCGGGTGGTTTTCCGCCCTATCAATATAGCCTAGACGGCGAAAATTATGATGCTGATAATGTTTTTGATAATCTGGGTGCAGGAAATCATGTTTTTTATGTCAAAGATGCTTATGATTTTGCAACAACTGCACAATTGCAGTTGTTGCATCCACCCGAAATTGCTCTTGCTTTGCAGCAAAACGAAAACACTATCAGAGTAGAAACCAGTGGAGGTACTGGTTTATTGCAATGTAGTATAGATGGAGTCAACTTTGATACAACAACGGTTTTTTCCAATTTAGATAATGGATTCTATACCATTACGGTCAGAGATGAAAATGGCTGTAAAGCCAATTCATCTACCAATATTTCGGTCAATACCTTAGCAATTTCGGCCTCTATTGAGCAAGAAATTCAATGCGCAGCAGGCCAAGATGGCAAATTGTCAGTTGCTGTTACAGGCGGTAAGCCTCCTTATTTATATTCGATTGATGGAGTCAACTTTCAGGCATCAGCTCATTTTGAAAATTTAAAATCAGGTACATATAACATAACTGTAGAGGAGTTCGAGGGCTTTACAAAAGTCAGCGAACCCATACAGTTATTAGCTCCTCCAAGTATTGAACTCAACACACAAACCAACTTAAATACACTTATGATTACGGCTTCGGGGGGTACAGGAACTTTGCTGTACAGTCTCGACGGGGTCACATTCCAAACAAATAACACCTTTTATGATTTGCCTACGGGCGAACAGACCGTCTATGTACAAGATGCCAATGGTTGTATGAGTATTTCAACTGTATTGATTGAATACGAAGTGCTAAATGCCATTGCCAATGTAGAAGCGTTCATCACCTGCCAAGGGGCAGGTGATGCTTCGGTTGCCATCACGGTTTTGTCAGGAACAGCTCCTTACCAATATCGTTTGGGAGAAGGAAGTTTTCAGAGTTCGGCACTATTTGAAAATTTAAGACCTGGTATTTATCCATTTTATGTACAAGATGCCAATGGATTTTTGTTTGAAGGCAATGCTATCTCTATTAGTGAACCCGCTGCTTTGACTTTAGAAACTGAAGTATTGAACAATCAAATCACGGCATATACTTCGGGAGGTACGGGCAGCATTGAGTACCAGCTCGATGAAAGCGATTGGCAATTGTCTCCCATTTTTGAAGATGTGCCAATAGGAACATACATTTTAAGGGCTAGAGATGTAAACGCTTGTTTGGTTTCTACACCAGTCCATATTACGACTACCTCTAGCGAGGCAGTCAAGCAAGCATTAGATTTTGTGCTATTTCCTAATCCGAATAATGGGGATTTTACCATCCAATTAGAATCTTCGGATGATTGGGATTATACCATCAAAGATAGTAGTGGTCGAGTTGTGAATAGGGGAGTTCTCGACTCGTATCAAAGAAAATATTCGCTTTCCTTATCCTTTTTAACTGGTGGCGTATATCAATTGATACTAAAAAACGATGAGGCGTATTTTACGCAGTCTTTTGTAGTAGAATGAGATTGTGCTGTATCACTGACTTTAGTCTGTAAGAATTAGGTTCGGCGCAGTTTCCAAACTGTGATGCCATACACTTTGTTTTTTTGAGCGTATTGCATCGCAGATGCAACCTGCGATAAGCATTAGAATAGAATTTTTTTTAAAGAAGTTCATTTTGTTACACCAATCACTGCACTCGTTGCAAAGCAGCATTTAGCTGCGGATTGTTAGGCGCAACTTCAAGTCCCATCCTAAAAAACTTAGCTGCAAAATCACGTCGGCCTTTTTCATCTGCCATCATAGTCCCCACTTGATAATACCAATTGACCAATTTGTCAGTGGGCGCACGACCTTGGTTGAGGTAGTCCATATAAGTATCAATATATGGAACATTGATTTTGATGCGAAGTACTTCTTTAAAACCCTCCAAAAGTTGGTCTATATCTTTATGGTATTTGTATTGTTCGGCAACGACACCACTTTTCATAGTGAGTGCAGAACCATAGTTGGGGTGAATACTCAAAGCCTTATTGATATGTGTAGCAACTTGATTGATGAGTGTTTCTTTTTTTGCTCGGTCGGTTTCTTTTTGATATTCTTTGAACAAAGCTGTACCCATAAAAGTATTGGCTCTCGCACTATTTTTAGAAACTTTAATGGCTGCCGAATTGAGGGCAAAGGCATCTTTCCAAGCAGGAACTCTTTCAATGGTTTTAAAACCAAACCCTAGCATATACACTACCAAAAATCCAGCACACAGGTATTTACCTGTGGGGCTACCCAGCCAATCCGAGAATTTTTGAACCGCCAAATAAGCCAAGGCAATACATAAACCAATAGACGAAATATATACAAATCGTTCGTTCATAAAAGTCCCTACCGAAAAAGGCAAATTAGAAGTTATCGAAAGCGTAAACAAGTAAAAAAGAATGGCATAAGCAAATACATTTTTCTTACGCAGACCCAGAAATGCCGCAACTCCTAACACGATATAAACAAGCAATGATAAGAGTACTTGCCAATTGCCCCATTGCATAATGGGTATATGATACGGATAGTAATCATGCGTAAGCGGATGCGGAAAAAACAAGAGTTTTACATACAAACCAAGGGTATAAAAAATAGTAGCAAATTTTTCACCGACCTGCATTTCTGCAAAAGGATTGTTCATCAAATCCGTTACCTCTCGGCCACTCGTCGTGGCAAAGCCAAGCACTTGCCAACGAATGATAAACCAAACTACAAAAGCGACTAAAAGCGGGAGCGTAGCCAGGCCAATTTTTTTAAAATCGGCTTTACTAAAAAAGTATAAACTCAAAGGAATTACTCCTACAAAGGTGATGGCATTTTCCTTACCCAATAAACCTAAGAATAAGCAGAGGGCTGATACAATAGCCCACAAAAACTTATCGGTATCTATATATTTAAAGGCATAATAAATTGCAGCCAAAGAACCAATAAGACACATGATTTCGTCACGACCTTTGACATTGGCAATGACTTCGGTGTGTATAGGATGCAAAGCAAACAATAAACTTGCAACAAAGGGAATACTCCAAAACCAAGCCTGATTTTCTTCTTTTTTTGTAGGAAAAAATAGAAATAATACTCGATATAACAACAAACAAGTTAGGCCATACAACAAGATATTGACAAAGTGAGCAATGGCTGCATTGCCGTAGGCGGCGTGTTCCAAAATCATGGTACGATGTTGGGCTACTTTGTCGGCACCTAGATTTTTTTCTAGTTCGGCGAGTAATTCGTCGGGTGAATCATAGACCCATTCGACCAAGTTGCCATTGTTTTTCATGCGATTATAACTTGGCTTAAAGTCGGGATGATTTTCGATTTGTTTAAACCAATAATCCCCTACTTGGTAGGAGTTGTTGCCAAAAAAATGCTGTTCTATCGCAAAGGTTGCGATAGATAGCGGACGATAACGACCACCCTCTACCAAGTCTTTTTGTTCACCAAAATAACCTTGAAAACTCTCTTTAGAAAAAATATCTCCTATACCAGCCAAACCTTTTTTGACATAAGCATTGTCAGTATAAACGATTTTATCATCCAATACAAAGGTATAACTTGTTGTACGTAAGTACAGCGCAAAAGGCAAAATCAATAAGATCAAGGCAGCCCACAAATGCTGTCTCCAAAAGCCTTTCGGAAACCAATTGTAATCTATTTTTTTAGCTAGTGTTGCAGCTTTGCTGGCAACTGGTTTTTTGCTTTTAGCGGATGATTTTTTCTTTCTTTTTTCAGCCATAAACTATTTGTACGATGGGGATGAAATTTGGTGCTAAAATAAATCGAAAAAATAGGAAAGTCGTCAAAACTAAACTATTTTTGTGTCTAATAGGGAAATTGTGCGTCATAAGAGATAGATTATACCCTCCTTTATTTGCTATAGGATAATATCTGTTTTGTTATCTTGTAGCACTCATGTGCAATTGTTTCTCTAAATTATTTAGCAGATTTCCATAAACCATTATCAAATAGAATATTCAAAAGTTTTCTTTTTGTTTTCAGTCGTATTGAAAATGAGTAGATTGTTGCTTATGCGAACCTGGTTTTGTTATTGGTTTTTATTTTTTTCGGTCAGTATTTTTGGGCAAACACCCTTTGAATGCGATGGAAATATCTATGTGACCAATGTAGTTCAAAATGACAATGTTCGGTTGCTTGAATTGCTCGAAAATCGAAATGACTTGCAATTTGTTCCTTTTGATGCTACTTTTCCATACAATGTCAATTCGATTGGTTATCGTCGAACTGATAATTTGATTTATGGGATTAACCCCACCTCTCATATCTTGTATCAAATAGATGCAACAGGCAATTTTGAAAAAATTGCCGTTCTCAATTTATCCGAAGATTATTATGCAGGAGATGTTTCGCCCGATGGCAATGAGCTGATTTTATTCAATGGAGCTTCTATTGCAAAAGTTGATTTAAACACCTTTTCCTCGGAAGCGGAGTATATTCCGACTACGGTAATTGATACGGCTCAAACCATAATTGCTTGTACCGATATAGCTTTTCATCCCCAAACGGGCGTTTTGTTTGGCTTTGACGGAGTAGAAGGGCGACTCATCACGATTGACCCCGAAACGGGTTTGATAGACAATAGTAGTTTTGAACAAATTGGCTACAATAACAATATACCTGCGTTGTTTTTTAATCCACTTGGCGAACTCAAAGGCATTGCTACAGATAATACGAATCAAGAAAGTATTTTATTTCAATTTGACCAAAGTACGGGTTATGCGGTACGAACCAATTCTTTGGACGTAACTGGCGATAGAGATGCTTGTTCTTGTCCATTTACCCTGAAAGTAGAAGCCTCTTTTCGACAAAAAGAAGCTTTTCCATGTACCCAAATGGACTATATTGTAAAAGTTGGCAATTTAGGCGACAGGCAATTCGATAATGCAGATTTACATATCGAATTTCCTTTTGGCTTTGTGGTCACAGAAATTGTCTATAATGCTTTTAGTGGAAACTTGCTGGCACAATCTGACGATAACTTGTTTTTATTACAGAATATGAATATCGGAGAAGGTGTAGATAGTTTGATTTGTAAAATTTCTATTCCTGAAGATGTAGAAGGTTTTTATCATGTTCAAGCCAATTTGAATGCAATCAATACCTCTACAGGAGCATCAGAAACTTATGTTTCTGATGAACCGCATACTTTTGAGAAAAAAGACTCTAGTCGCATCGAAATTTTACCCTTAGAATTGGGAACGCTAGAAAGTCATATTGAACGCATTGAACTGTGTCCGACCGACACAGCTTTTATTGCTTTTCCTTATTTAGAAGGTTTAAATTATACTTGGAGTACAGGCGATACAACATCGTATTTGGAAACAACCGAAGCGGGAAACTATACTATCAAAATTTCTTCTTTTTGTGATTCTATAGAGTACCAAACAGAGGTTTGGAAGTCAGATTTGACCTTAGATTTGGGAGAGGACTTGTTAAAACAATTTAATGATGATTTTTCTATAGAACCTCAAATCGAATCTTCTAGTCCGATTGTATCTTATCAATGGACTTCAGATAATAATTTGCCCTTGCTATGCGCCCAATGTCCCACCTTGCCACTACGTGCCAAGAACAGCGCACACTATTATTTAGAAGTTACTTCTGTGGGTGGTTGCTCGCTAAGGGATACGATATTTATAGAAGTCAATCGTCCTGTTTATGTACCTAATGTATTTAGTCCCAATAACGATGCTATCAATGATTTTTTCTATTTGCAAAGTGTGCCACCCAATATAGATATTCTTAATTTTTCTATTTATGAACGAGGTGGAGCAAAACTTTTTGAGTCCAGTGGTACTACAAATAATCCTTTTATGGGATGGAATGGAAAATTTAAAGGCCAAACTATGCAATCAGGTATTTATATTTGGACGGCCATTTTGGAGTACCCAAATGGCGAACAAGTGCAGCTAGAAGGAGATGTGTTATTAATGCGATAGCATGAATGATTGAATGCTATAATGGATTTAATTAAAATACTCAACCATTACAGCATTCAATCATTAAACTTTAGACATAGCGTCTCTTGACGAGTTTGATGAAAATCTGAGCTTTTTTCTTCTTTTCCTTACTTGACCAATCGTATTTAGCTGCCAAATTTTCGGACATATAATTTTTAGCTTCTGCAAAAGTAGAAAGTCCATTCAAGTCACCAAGTGCTTTATCAAAAGCCTTGTTGTCGCCACCAAAAAGTTCATTGATGGTTAATATTTTTTCGTTGAGACCCATCGCTTTTTTCAAATCTCGAATCGGCATTTCACTTAACTTTTCAGAAAGTTCTTTAGCTTCTTTCTGTTCAAACAACACTTCGTGTTCTTTTTCTACGACTATGGGCTTGGGTGTAGGCGTAGGAGCAACGTGCTCCACAATGGGTTCGGGCTTAGGCGTAGGAGCAGGTTTTGGACTAGGGCTAGGAGCAGTATATTCCTTTAAAGAGTCAGGTAGCTCTACAACCCGTGCCTTGGGTCTAGGTGTAGGCTCTATTTTTTCTTCTACCACTGGAGCAACCACAACAGGCTCACTTTTTCGGGAATCAGAAAATTTTCTAGCAGCAGAATGAGTCTCATCTTCCAAAAAAGTTTCGTATAAATTGCGTATATACGACAACATCAAATCACGTTCGATAGCAGAAACATTCGAGTCAATACTGATATTTTTATAAAGAGTATTTATTTTTTCTAAAATAATTTGGGCTTTCAATAAATCCATTTTTTAAATCGCTTTTTCTATTGTTGAAGTTTAGTTACTTTCGTGTTAACGAAATAAAAGTACCAAAGTATGTTAAACAGAAGTGAAATTACAAAAAATTTGTCTTTTTATTTCTTTCATACTCGGTTATAACGTCAACCTTCACAAAAATTATAAAAAACGTTTACTGAGGAAGATTCTTCGAGATAAACCTAAATAAATTGGCGGTGCAGCAAATGTAAGGCTAGCAAAACTATTTTCTGTTGTTCTATTTAGCTTCTTAGCTAAAATAGGATTATGAGATAAAACTTCCTAGCTTTAAGTAGCCTTATAAAGCTTGGAATCTTTATTTCGCACTACTTTTAAGTTTTGAAACTTAAAAGAACAGCCTTAATTTGATATACCGCCCATAAATTATACTATGTTTTTAGAACCACATTTCAAAGGACAACGCAGCGGCTGG
>JAHDEQ010000062.1:9248-20503 GCA_020628755.1 Saprospiraceae bacterium | reverse complement strand
CCCATTTTCATTTGGTATTAGATTGCCTTGTGGGTCATACCATTGATAAAAGTAATTATTGGGCGGCGGTACAAATGCAGAAATGGTTGCTTCGGCTCCGTCGCTGCACAGAGGGGAAGTAAAAGTTTGTATTTCAATATTATCTTCAGGCAAACCCTCTATAACTTCTAATGAGAAGTCACAAGCATCACCTGCAAAACTATCAACTAATAGATAATATACATCTCCAGGAATTAATCCAGTAGCTATTAGTGAGAATGGCGCTGTAGATCCAAAAGGTATAGCACCTACACAGGATAAGATATTGGCAAAGGTTGAACAATCTGTTTCGACAATTGCAGCTTGAATACCATCACCCGTAATACAATTTGCTAGAGTAAAATATAGCTCCACGCTTGGCGTTTCCGCAACAAAAGACATCCACTGAGAGTTTTGTACGCCAGTCCCTGGGCCACAAAAATTATTAAAAAATACATCTTCACTTCCTACGGTAAATCCAAGGGTGCTTCCTTTATATCCATCTAATTGGCAAATAGAACCTGTATAGGTATCAGCACAGTTATCATTAGAAATAGGCACACCACACACTGAAAATTGTCCAAGACTTTTGGTTGGAAATAAATAAATAGATAGCCCTATTAGAGCTATTAATAAGATTTTTAAAATTGGTAATACTCGCTTCATAACATTAGGATTTTGTCGGGCAGTAAGGATGGTCTGTCATCAAGCAATCCTGCTTGATAAGCCATTTTATAGGTTGTTGGAACTTCTCAATTACAAACATATTTTTTAATCCATAAAGAAAAAAGTACAAAATATCCTATTTCTAGTGTATTTTGTGTTTGTGTTGTGATGTAATTTATTGATTATCTGTTGATTATTTTGATTTTAGATAGCTGAAAATAATTATAGTGAGTTATCTTTTTTTTAAACTTATAAGGCTTTGCACAAAACTCAACTCTTTTCTATCCTTCAAAAATTTTCTACACGCGAGAAAAGTCGCTTTCGTGCTTTTCTGGAATCTCCGTTTTTTAATAAAAATAAACATATTCAGAGCCTTGGAAAATATATACTCCATACCAAAATAGAGTCAAGCAACAATCAATTGGACAGATTGATTGTCTATAGGGAAGTGTTTAGAGGAGAAAAATACAATGAAACCAAATTTAACAATTTAGTTTCAGATACTTTACAATTAGTGTATCAATTTTTGGCGCATACGCAAGTCGAAAAAAACGCTCTCTTGCAGCAGCAATTGCTGCAAGAACACTTGCAAGATAAGGATTTGGAATCAAAAATTTCTCGAACAAGCCAGCGATTTCTTCAACTTCAAGAAAAATCACCGTATCGAAATTATCAATTTTTTTATTACAAATACCAATACTATGATGCACTCGACGCTGCTTTTCTGGCACAAAGCAAACACAGTCAAGACTCCAATTTACAATCAAAAAGTGACCAACTAGATTTGTATTTTATGGCGAATAAATTGCGTATTGCCTGCGATATGTTGAGCCGCAATATTGTCATTAACGCACAGTATAAAAGTCATTTGTTGTCCGATATTTTAAAGTATTATGAACAGCATCAAGCTAGATTTGAACAAATACCTGCACTTTCGATTTATCACCAAGTGTATTTAATGTTGTCAAACCTCGAAAACGAAGAAAATTACCAAGAAGTCAAGCTACAATTGGCAAGGCATTGGCAATTGTTTCCGCCCGAAGAAGCCCGAACGCTTTATAGTTTTGTACTCAATTATGGAGTCCGAAAAATCAATTCAGGCAAAAGCCATTTTTATAAAGAAATCTTAAATCTATATCAATTTCTATTAGAACAAAAAATCATTATCAAAAATGACAGTATTACGAGATGGACCTTTACCAATATCTTGATGGCAGCCATTCGCTTGCGCGAATTTGATTGGGCAGAGTACTTTATTTTGACTTATGACAAATACCTTTCCGAGCAAGAACGCCTCAATGTAGTTACCTACAATTTGGCTAATCTCTATTATGAAAAAAAAGATTTTCAAAAAGCCTTGCAAACCCTTCATAATGTGGAGTTTAACGACCCTTCCTATCATACGGGAGCTAAAATTATACAAATGAAATGCTACTACGAACTTGACGAAACCGAAGCCTTTTTTGCTCTAGTAGATGCTTTTAAAATGTATATTTTACGTAGCAAAAAACTATCTGCCTACCAAAAACGAGCTAATAAAAATATGCTTACCTTAGCCACTAAAATCTACAAATTGCAACTGGCAAAAGGTCGTATAAATAAGGAAGAATACACCCAGCGACATCAAAAGATTTTGAAACGCCTCGAAAATGCCAATCCTATAGCAAACAAAAGTTGGCTGAATACTATCTTTTTAACCAATTAACCAATTAATGGACAATCTTACTATCCTACAATTTTTATTAGCCAACTTGGCAGGGATGCTCGTCGGAGTAGCCAAAGCAGGTATCAAGGGTATTGGAGTACTCATTGTTACGATTTTGGCTATTGTATTTGGTAGCAAAGCATCAACAGGCATATTGCTTCCTATGCTTATTGCAGCCGATATTTTGGCGGTCATTTACTACAATCGACATTGTCAATGGAAGTTGATTTTTCGACTAATACCTTGGATGATGGCGGGTGTTTTGATAGGTGTGTGGGTAGGCGCAGATATGCCTGAACAACTCTTCAAAAAAGTCATGGCCGTTATTATTTTGGGTACAGTTGTCATGATGATTTTGTGGGAACAACAAGCAACTAAAAAAATACCTGACAATTGGTGGTTTGCAGGAATTATGGGCTTGGGAGCAGGTTTTACGACCATGATTGGAAACCTAGCAGGCGTATTTTCTAATATCTTTTTCTTGGCCATGCGCTTGCCCAAAAATGAATTTATAGGAACGGCAGCTTGGTTGTTTTTTATTATCAATTTGTTTAAGTTGCCCTTCCATATTTGGGTTTGGGGGACAATTGATGCAAATACTTTTACCGTCAATTTGAAGCTACTCGCTTCAATTCTAGTAGGCTTTTATTTGGGCATAAAATTGGTCAAAACCATCAAAGAAAAACAATACCGCCAACTGGTTTTAATCATGACGGCTATTGGTGCTTTGGCAATTTTGATAAAATAGTACTCTACAAAATAAATGGAAATACAAAGAGCAAAATCCAGCTCACTACTACAAAAATTGAAATCACAATAGAATAAAAAAGTCGAAATAATTGGGAGAGGCTTAATGAATTTGATATTGTCATGGCTTGCTAATTGTTGGTTAGAAAACGAAGTATAAACGCTACAAGGAGGTGTAAATATTGTGTTATACTTATAATTTAGCACATAAAGCCTTAGTTGTCAAGCAATAATGAACTTTATTTCCTTGAAATTGTATAAAAATACCCCCTTTGGGGTAGCTATTTTTAGCATTCCTAGTTCATTTATCCCTACAATCGTTCCTTTAAACCGCTTGCCCTCAACATCTTGGAATATAGATTCTTGTTGAAATAAGTAAAGATGTTGGAGATAAGAAGTGTTGATAAACTCTTTTTTGCCAGCTTTTAGTTGCAAATACCATTTTTCAATACATGAAAACAATTTTTCTCGTACTTCTACTAAATCAAATCTTGTCTTTGCCTCCAAGCCCAACGAAGTTGGGTTGGGTGCGCCAGAAATAAAAGCTGTTTGATTTACATTTAAACCAATACCAATAACAGAAGACTGTATGCTCGTGCTCGAAATGGTATTTTGAATCAAAATACCTGCTATTTTCTTATGACCCACATAAATGTCATTCGACCATTTTACTTGTACCTTTTTATTCAAAAAATACTGCACACAATCCCTTACACCAAGTGAAATCACTTGGTTGAGTAAAAATTGCTCACGCACCAATAAAAACTTTGGATATAATACAATACTTAAAGTCAAATTCTGAAAAGGCGCACTTTCCCAGCTCGAACCTCTTTGGCCTCGACCAGCCGACTGTTGTTGCGCCAGCACAACAGTACCTGCTGCAAGTTTTTGCTGTGCCATCAAATGCAAAGCAAATTCATTTGTTGAGTCCAATTCTTGATAGTCTAAAAGAACTTTCCCTATAAAAATGGTGTTATTTTCCTGTATCAAATATTAACTTATTTTTTATCTTTATTAGTTTTTGAAATTTTAACTAGACTTTAGCAAAAAAATCAAGTATCTTATGACTGTAAACACAGTCATAACAAATGTCAAAAATCAATTATTTATTTATTAATTCATAAAATTTAGAAAACAAAAAAATATTGAATACACCAAAATCAGCACCTCAGAAATCTTGGACATTAGAACAATTAAATGATCTTGTTATAGATAGCATCCAAGATATAAAAGGAAAAAATATCGTAAAACTAGATCTACGTGAACTCGATGAAGCTCCAACCGATTTTTTTATAGTTTGTGAAGGAGACTCCAATACACAAGTAAAATCTATTTCTGATAATATATATAAACGATTGAAAAAAGAAGCAAATCAAAGACCCAATCATATCGAAGGCGAACACAATGCCCAATGGATTTTGCTCGATTACTTCAATACCATTATTCATGTTTTTCATCGTGAAACCAGAAAATACTACGAACTAGAAGATTTGTGGAGTGATGCAAAAGTCACCGAATACGATAATTTATAGACAATAATGATAATTTTGTCGAATTTTATACCCAACAAAAACAAATTATTATATTCGCAGGTTATAAAATTGCTTGGGTTTATAACAAATTGCCACAGCTTGTCTCTAAATTACTTATTTAACTTTTGTAATGAATAGAAAAAATAAAGCCTTCGTGACAATTTATTAGACGCTCAATTGCTACTCATGCACTAAAAAAATTGATAATAAACCATACCAATGGAAAATAATAATAAAAAGAACAAACCCTCTAATCGTTTTACATCCTATTGGATTTATGGAGCGATAGCGGTTTTCTTGATTGCGCTCAACCTGTTTGCTGCTAATTCAGGCAAAAGCAGCAAAATAGATAGTAGTGAATTTGAATCAATGTTGTACAAAAAAGATGTTGATAAAATTCAAGTAATCAACGAAAAGGTTGTCCGTGTCTATCTCAAAGAAGATGTCATTGATAAGTACGTCAAGGAAAATGAAGGAATCATGTCCAATAAAAAAGGACCGCATTTTTACTTTGAGATTGGTTCTGACGATGTTTTTAATAGCAATCTTAAAGAAATTCAAAAAGATATTCCTTTTAGCCAACAGGTAAAACCCGACTACAAAACTGAAGCCAGTTGGCTCAACGATATTTTACCCTATCTTTTTCCAATTTTGCTCTTAGTAGGACTTTGGTTGTTCATTATGCGACGTGTAGGTGGTGGAGCAGGAGGCCCTGGCTCTCAGATTTTCAATATCGGCAAATCAAGAGCTACGCTCTTCGATTCTAACTCTAAAGTTTCTGTGACCTTTGAAGATGTCGCTGGCCTCGAAGAAGCCAAAGAAGAAGTTATGGAAGTAGTTGACTTCCTTAAAACACCTAAAAAATATACTTCTCTTGGGGGTAAAATTCCAAAAGGTGTTCTTTTGGTCGGCCCTCCAGGTACAGGTAAAACGCTACTTGCCAAAGCCGTTGCAGGTGAGGCAGGTGTGCCTTTTTTCTCCATTTCAGGTTCTGATTTTGTCGAAATGTTTGTCGGAGTTGGAGCTTCACGGGTACGTGATTTATTCAAACAAGCACGTGAAAAAGCACCTTGTATTGTCTTTATTGACGAAATTGATGCCATCGGACGAGCTCGTGGAAAAGGAGCTTTCCAAGGAGGAAATGATGAACGTGAAAATACTTTGAATCAATTATTGGTTGAAATGGACGGGTTTAGCACCGACAAAGGTGTCATCCTTATGGCTGCCACCAACCGCCCCGATGTGTTGGATTCAGCATTGTTACGTCCAGGACGTTTTGACCGCCAGATTGGTATTGACCGCCCCGACCTCAAAGGACGTGAGGCCATCTTCAAAGTACATCTCAAAAATATCAAAAAATCATCAGATATTAAACCTTCTGTTTTGGCAGAAATGACTCCTGGATTTGCAGGTGCCGAAATTGCCAACGTGTGCAACGAAGCTGCTCTTGTTGCGGCTCGACGCAACAAGAAGGAAATTGATATGGACGATTTCAACCACGCCCTTGACCGTGTGATTGGAGGTTTAGAAAAGAAAAATAAAATCATTGCTCCCAAAGAAAAAGAAATCATTGCTTATCACGAAGCAGGCCACGCCATTTGTGGTTGGTTTTTGGAGCACGCTTCGCCACTTGTCAAAGTAACCATAGTACCACGAGGTATTGGCACTTTGGGTTATGCCCAATATTTGCCTAAAGAAGAATACATTACACGAACCGAAGCCTTGCTCGACCGTATGTGTATGACTTTTGGAGGACGTGCTGCCGAGAAAAATATATTTGATAAAATATCTACAGGCGCACAATCCGACCTCGACCAAGTGACCAAAATGGCTTATAGTATGACAACGGTTTTTGGTATGAATGAAAAAGTAGGACAAGTTTCTTTTTATGGAATGCAGCAAGACCAATTCCGTAAACCCTATTCTGATGAAACAGCAGCCATGATTGACGAAGAGGTACGGGCATTGCTCGATGAGCAATACCTCCGTGCTCAAGAACTCCTCAAAAAATACCGCAATGAATTAGAAATAGTAGCACAAGCACTTCTCGAAAAAGAAGTTTTGCTCAAGTCAGATTTAGAACGTATGATTGGCCCTCGTCCTGCAGATGTCAAAGCAAAAGCAGAACAAGAACATACGCCTACAAGTAGTGGTAGCGCACCCAAAGTCAATCCCGAATCAGAAGATTTAGTATAAAAATCTATTTCTAATTAGACCATAAAGAAAGGCAAGAAATACTATTTCTTGCCTTTCTTTGTTGTGTGAAGAAGAAAATTAAATTCTTTTCTTCCTTTAAAATTTCGTACTTTCGTTACGAAAAGTTATTTTCAGACGTAATTTGATATTTTTGACCATCTATCCGCTTATCTCTGACCATAGCGCAGACTTTTTAATCTAAAAAAAAATTACATGGCGGATAGCTACAATAAAAAAGAACGACAAAAGAAAAAGCAAAAACGTAAAAAAGAGAAAGCTGAACGCAAAGCACAACGCAAAGCCGAAGGAAATTCTACTCCTGAATTTATGTATGTTGACGAAAATGGCAACCTCACGGCAACTCCTCCCGACCCTAATAAAAAGAAACAAGAGGTTGATATTGACGAAATCGTAATTGGTGTTCCTAAACAAGAAAAATCAGACGAATCCAACTTTATAAGAGAAGGGCGAGTTAAGTTTTTCAATGCCGAAAAAGGCTATGGTTTTATCGTTGATAAAGCTACCAAAGACAGCTTCTTTGTGCATGTTGAAGGACTCATTGACGAAATCCAAGACAACGATGTTGTTAGTTTTGAAATAGGTAAAGGCCCACGTGGCCCAATAGCACAATCCGTAAAATTGATTTAAAACCTATCAAAAAAATTGGACAATCAAGAAAAAGGCTACAAACCTATAGATTGTAACATCTACGATGAATACGAGCGTATAGCAGTTCAAAAAAAGACCATCCTTTTGATGATTATGAAAGATTTTGCTGTATCCGAAGTCGAAGGCAAAATCAAAACTCTTGAAACCAAAGATAAAGTAGAGTACATGATACTCGAATCAGGTCAGCGTTTTCGTTTAGACGAAATTGTCAGTTGGACAGAATTATAGTAAAACAATTCTTTTACAAGTAAACCAGCTTTCCTAAACTTGCAGGAGGCATTAAGAATGGTAAAGTTTAGTAAGACTGTTATTTTCAGCCTCAAGGCTGAAAAACAATACGAGGCAAAGCTTCCAAGCTTTGAGTAACCCTGTAAGTTTGGAAGCTAAAGAGAACGACTTATGCCTTATATTTTATAGACTATCTGTTAAGGTTGCTAGAGAACAACAGGTTATTTTGCCCTTAAATGTCTTATCTGTACTGCATTATCGAGGTATATACTTCAAAACTCACCAAAGACATTTTGAAAAACAAGATACTTTCATTAGATTCGGTTAGAAATCGAAAAATCATAGCTGATGAAATGGAAAAACCTCTTTATCCTAAGTTTTTTAGTATTAACTTTCGCTTGTAGTACGGACAATTCTCAAAATTATAACTACGAACGTGCCCAAAACCCTTGGGTTTTTCGCTCTGTTTTAGACGAAACCCCTCGTATGGTCACGCTTGCCTTGCACGACAATTTGTGGGCGGCTTACAATACGCAAACTTGCGCATTGTATAAAGTTTGGAAAGGCTTTGTCAATCTCGATGGAGCTGTTTATACTACTGTTCATGGCCCACAACCTACTTCGATTGGCAATGCCTATTTTATCAACAAACACGACAATCCTTGGTCGGTTAGCTTAGAAGGTAAAGCCCAAAATATTCAAAAAGTTCAGTATCGAGGCCATCGTTATGACAAAGGCCAAGCTAGGCTCAACTACGAACTTCAACTCCAAAATGGAGATGTAATTGAGCTTTCCGAAACTCCCGAATACGTCCAAAAAGAAGCCGAGAAACTTAATGGTTTTGAACGAACATTTAGCATCCATAAATCGCCTAAAAATTATACGGTTCAACTCAAAACCAATATCAGCTCAATAGCTTTAGAGCAAAATATAGTGACTGATGGAAAATGGAATTTGGTTTCCAAAGAACCACGCCAAGCCAAAGGCATTAATGCCCTTGACTTAGACGGCACACTCACGCTCAATGATAAAGGTACTTCATTTACTACGTGGTTTACCAAAAAGCCACTCATCGAAAACGAAAATAAAATCGAAGGAGCAGAAGACGAAGAAGAACGCCCACTTGGTTTCCGCCTCATCGCTCGTAGCGACTGCAAATCTTGTCACAATACTTACCGTCAAACCGTTGGGCCTTCCTATATGGACATCGCCAAACGCTACTCCAATAATGCTGAAAATGTAGCAACATTAGCCAACAAAGTCAAAAATGGCGGTGGCGGAGTTTGGGGTAATGCCGTCATGAGTGCCCACCATGACTTGTCCGATGCTTCTATTAAAACAATGGTTGAATACATCATGAGCCTCGATGCCGAAGAAGAAGCCAAGGAAGAAAAAACGGTTGTTAGCAACGAAGAAATCATTTATCAAGAGGCCGATGCTACTATAAAAAGTGAAGATTTGTTACTCGGAGTTTTATTCAAATATTTCAAATACGACAATACCGACACGGGCAAACTAGATGATTTAGATTTTAAACGACGTGCAGATTTAGAAGGAATTGTTCCAAAAATTGATATTCCAGATACTGATTTTGTTTGGGCTGGTGATGATTTTGGAATTGAAGCTACAGGTTATCTTGATATTCCAAAAGATGATATTTATAAATTTAGAATTATTAGCGATGATGGTTCTCGATTGTATATAAATGGTGAGCAATTGATTGACAATGATGGTTGGCACGGTGCCGAAGCCCAAGATGGCTCGGTAGCCTTAAAAAAAGGCTACCATTCGTTTCGTTTGATATTCTTCCAAGATTCAGGCGGAAAAAACCTTCGTTTTCATTGGCAAGCACCAGGAGAGTTGGCCTATACTCCAGTTCCAGAAACAGCCTTATCGCATCACAAAACCAAACAAGCTCCCGATGAAACCATCAAAGCACCACCATTGGCAGCAAGTATCAAAATACCAGGTGATGCCAATCCTTTAACTGAGGTGCATCCAAGCTATGATTTGACACAAGCAAGACCTAATACATTTTTACCCAAGGTTGGAGGAATTGATTTCTTTTCTGATGGTCGCATGGTCGTCAGTACTTGGGATGCAGCAGGTTCTATTTATGTTTTAGAAGGAGTTAATGGCGGCGACCCCGATAAAATCACCACCAAAGAAATAGCAAGTGGCCTCGCAGAGCCACTTGGAGTTAAGCTGGTCAACGACGAAATTTATATTCTCCAAAAACAAGAAGTTACCAAACTTATTGACCACGATGGTGATGATATTATTGACGAATATCGAGTTCTCAGTAATGATTGGGATGTATCTGCTAATTTCCATGAATTTGCATTTGGAATGGCTGAAAAAGACGGCCATCTTTATGGTAATTTAGCAATTGGCATCATGCCTGGAGGAGCAAGTGCCAAAAACCAACCCAAGCAGCGAGGCAGTACGTTTAAAGTAAACATCGAAACAGGCAAAACTGAATACATCACTTCTGGTTATCGAACGCCCAATGGCATCGGAATAGGAGTGGACAATGAATTGTTTATGTCCGATAATCAAGGCGATTGGCTACCTGCTAGTAAAATTGCACATGTCAAACAAGGCGAATGGTACGGTTCACGTGCTGTAGATTTTGAAGGAACAGCCAGTTTGAAAGAGAAAAAACCAGTTGTATGGCTTCCTCAAGACGAAATCGGAAATTCACCTTCCACACCACTTTATCTCAATGATGGCCCGTACAAAGGACAAATGATTCATGGCGAAGTCACAAATGGAGGAGTCAAAAGAGTTTTTGTTGAAAAAGTCAATGGCAATTATCAAGGCTGTGTCTTCCGATTTATTCAAGGATTAGAGGCTGGAGTCAATCGTATGCAGTGGGGCCCAGATGGCGCACTTTATGTCGGCGGAATTGGCTCAACTGGTAATTGGGGACATACTGGAAAATTGTGGTATGGTTTACAACGACTCAAATACAACGAAAAGTCTGCCTTTGAAATGCTAGCTGTTCGTGCTAAAAGTAATGGTGTAGAAATAGAATTTACTGAACCACTCCGAGAAGGCGATGGTTGGGATGTCAATGATTTTGAAATCAAACAATGGTACTACCTCCCGACCGAACAATATGGTGGGCCAAAGCTCGACGAACGAGCTTTGGATGTCGTTTCAGCATCGGTTTCCGACGACCGAAAAAAGGTGTTTTTAGAACTTAAAGGAATGAAAGAAAACCATGTTATTTACGTCCACCTTTTAAATCATTGGTTGAGTGGCAAAGGAAATGGTTTGTGGTCAACAGAGGCTTGGTACACCATGAATGTAATTCCACAAGAGTTAGGAAAAATTGTAGAGAAACCTGCTCCAATTGCTGTAAATTCCCTTTCGGAAGAAGAAAAAGCTACTGGCTGGGAACTCCTTTTTGATGGTAAAACCACCAAAGGCTGGCGCAATTATAACAAAGAAACTATTGGTTCGAGTTGGAAAGTCCAAGACGATGCCAT